>PBPR01000068.1 GCA_002724775.1 Methanobacteriota archaeon | reverse complement strand
TAAATGAGCTTCAGAACCGGAAGTAAATAAAATTGCATCCGGATTATCTTCTTTATGTAAAATATATGCTCCTTTATTAACCCCTTCTTCAATTTCATTTTTACTAATATTGAGTTTAGATAATTTTTGTCGGGTAAGAAGAATTGCACTGGGATTTTTAGTATTTTTCATAATTGTTTTAAAACAGTAAAAAGTTTCTAATGCATCAGATGGTCTAAATACTAGAAGGTTAGGAATAGTCCTTAAAGACATTATGTGTTCAACTGGTTGATGGGTAGGGCCATCTTCTCCAACAAAAATTGAATCGTGCGTAAATTCATACATAACATGAAGTTTTTGAATTGCTGATAATCTAATTGCTGATCTAACATAATCGCTAAAAACTAAAAATGTCCCACCAAATGGAAAGTGATTTCCATAAAGAGCAATTCCATTCATAATAGCTCCCATAGGAAATTCTCTAACTCCAAATGCTATATTCCTTCCTTTTGGATTGGATGATGAAAAGTCATCATATGAGCTAGCAAAGTTAGTTGTACAGTTTGATCCGTCTAAATCAGCTGAACCTCCGATAATATGCGGAAATTTTTCAGCAAATTCATCTAAAGATAATCCAAATGCTTGTCTTGTTGCCATTAGATTGTCTCCGAAATCTGGAACTGACAATGATTCGAACATTTGACTGAAATTATGATTATCTTTTTCAAATTCATTATCTATTGAAGCTATCTTGTCATTTAAGGAATCAAAATTTCTTTGAAAATGACCAATAATATCTTCATTGCAGAAAAATGAATCCTTAGGAATTCCAAGTTTCTCTTTTGTGAGCTTAATTTCATCTTCACTGAATGGAGAACCATGAGATTTAGGGCTATGTTCTAAGCTATGGCTTCCTTTTGCTATAATAGTTTTTCCAATTATTATGCTTGGCTTATCACTCGACTGCGCATTCTTTAAAGATAATCTTATTTCATCGTGATTATGACCATCAATTTCTTGAACATGCCATCCCATGGCATCATAAAGTTTGGCATAATCTGTTGAATCAACTCTAGAAGTATTTCCTGCAATCTGAATATCATTTTTATCATAAAACATGATGAGATTTGATAATTTCCAATGACCTGCAAGAGTGCTAGCTCCAAGAGCTATTGGTTCTTGTAAGTCGCCATCACCTGCTAAAATGTATGTAAATCTTTTCAACGATGAATGAGATGAAGCTTTTTCTGCTAGGGCCATTCCAATCCCCATTCCTACTCCTTGTCCAAGTGGACCAGTATTTGCATCAACACCTGGAGTCTCTATTTCTGGATGACCTGGAGTTAAGCTCCCTAATTTTCTAAAATTTTTCAAATCATCCATTTTTAAGTAGCCACATAAATACAATATAGAATAAATGAGCATGCATGTATGACCGACTGATAATACCACTCGATCTCTATTTTCCCAATCAGGATTTTTCGGATCAATTGTTAGAAATTCAGAATACAAAATGTAGGTAAAGTCTGCTAAAGACATTGGACCGCCCGGATGTCCTGAATTAGCATTTCGGACTCCATCCATTACTAGTCCTTTGATAATATTTACTGTATGTAAATCTTTTTGTTTATCATTTAATTTATTGAAATCTGTAATAGGATTATTATTCATTTTGAGTACATTGTATTAATAGTTTCTACAGGATTTTCAGATTGAAATACTTGTGATCCTGCAACAAGTATATCACCTCCAGCTGCTAATACATCTTTATAATTTTCAAGTTTAATACCTCCATCAACCTGAATCATAATTTTATCTCTAATTTTCTGTTCAATAAGATATTCATTTATTTCAGAGATTTTTTGAATTGTTGAAGGAATAAAGTTTTGTCCACCAAACCCAGGCTCAACTGACATAACAACTATGTAATCGATGAATTCTATATATTTTTTTAAAATTGAAAATGGCGTTTTAGGCTTTATAGCAATCCCACATTTCAAACCATTTTTTTTGATCATATTGATTAAAATTTTAGGTGGAAATGTAAAGCGTGATTCAGTTGCTTCAATATGAAATGATATTCCGTCCGCTCCTGCATCAATAAAGGGTAGAAGCATATCAAAAGGATTGCTAACCATTAAATGTACATCAAAAAATAATTCAGAATGTTGTCTTAAAGATTTTACTAGTCCAGGTCCAAAAGAAAGATTTGGCACAAATTGTTGATCCATGATGTCTAAATGAAGCCATTTTGCTTTTGAGTCATTACAAAATTCAATTTCTTTTTGAAGATTTGAAAAATCAGCGCCCAATATTGACGGAGCAATTATAGGATTTTTTGCGTTAGACATGATACTAAAGCTACATAAAAAAATTTTCTAATAGCAAAGGAATTGTTGATATATATCAATGTTTTTTTTATCTTAGACCGACTAGTCGGTTTATGAACAAAAATCTTCAAAGCGATAAAAAAAATAGTATTTTGATGGCTGCTGTTAAAGTTTTAACTAATAAAGGTTATTACAGTAGCACAATGGATGATATTGTAGCAGAATCAAAAATGAGTAAGGGTGCAATTTATCATTATTACTCAAGTAAAAAAGAAGTATATCTTGCAGTAATCGATATGTGGGAAAATCAAACCCAAGAATTGCTTGCACCAGCGGGAGATGAAGATTCTAGTGCAAAAGCAATAAAACAACTTTTCAATCTTTTAGCTAAACAGCTTAAAATTGATGGAAGTTTTTTTAATTGTCTTCCAACATTGTGGGCAATTGCAAGACATGATGATGATTTTAGAAAGAAGATGCAGAAAGTTTATAATCGTTTTCAAAGATTTATTGAATTAATAATTTTAAGAGGCATAGAAAGTAAAGAGTTTGTTAATTTGCAGCCTGATAATGCTAAAACTCCAGCTTTATCATTAATACTTAATTTTGAAGGTATTTTTTGGTTTAATATCTTTAATTCAAAGTACGTTGACGCTGAAAAATATATTGAAGAAATTTCAAGCTCTATTTTATATGTCTATACTCAAAGAAAAGGGGAAAAATAATGTCAAAAGAACAATCAGTCGATTATAGTAAAATTAAAACAGGTGGTACATTTCTAACTAATGTTGTTGGATCTGAACAAGTGTTTTGTAAAGAACTATTTTCTGATGAAGAAAAAATGATTTATGAAGCAATGCGCGATTTCGCAACAAATGAACTTTTACCATTATCACAAAATGAATTAAACAAGAAAGATGAAAAATTAATCAGAAAGCTTGTAGAACAAATGGGTGAATTAGGATTTTTAGGAATCGATGTTCCTGAAAAATATGGTGGTTCGGAAATGACAAAAACTGGAATGTGTATACTTGCTGAAGGTATATCTTTTTGCGGTAGTGCATCTTTCTGTACTGTATGGAACGTACAAACCTCAATTGGTTCTTTAGGTATTATTTGGTACGGTAATGATGAGCAAAAGCAAAAATGGTTGCCAGGTATTTGTTCTGGAGAAAAAATTGCAGCATTTGGTTTAACTGAGCCTGAAGCTGGTTCTGATGCCACAAACTCTAAAACCACAGGTGTTCTTTCTGAAGACGGCAAACACTACATTTTAAATGGTCAAAAAATCTTCATTTCAAACGGTGCATGGGCAGATACTTTTATAGTAGCTTTGAAAATTGATGGAAAGTTTTCTTCAATAGTCGTTGAAAAAGGCACACCTGGATTTGAAATTGGAAAAGAAGAAAAGAAGATGGGTATGGAAGGATCTTCGACTGTTCCATTGTACTTTACAGACTGTAAAGTTCCTGTAGAGAATTTGCTTGGTAGTGTTGGTGATGGAGCTGGCCCTGCATTTTGTGGATTAAATATTGGTCGATTTAAGCTAGGTGCTTCTGCAATTGGAGGAATGATTTTAGGTATGGAGCGTGCAGTTGAGTATGCCAAGGAGAGAAAAGCTTTTGGACAATATATTTCTGATTTTGGATCTATACAGGAAAAGTTGGCTTCTGCGGCTATCCTTACTTACACATTAGATAGTACTTGTTATTCCGTTATCGGTAAACAGACAGAAGCTATCAATGAATTAGATAAGGATGATCCTAAATACTATATTAAACAGGGTAATACCACTGAAAAATATATTGCCGAAAATTCTATTGTGAAAGTTTATGGTAGCGAATCTGCAGAACAATTAATTGATCATTGTTTCCAGATTTTTGGTGGATATGGTTTTATTGAAGAATATCCAATGGCTCAAGCTTATAGAGACAATAGAATCAATAAGATTTGGGAAGGAACGAATGAGATTAATAAAATGCTTTGTGGAAGAGCAATGATTACAAAAGCTCTTAGCGGAGAGATAGGATTTAAAGAATACTTAGAAAAAGTTGATAGCTATTGTAAAGATGGCCTTGATAGTGGTTATGAAGGAGATTATAAGGATGAAGTGGAGTGTATTGAGGCTGCCAAAGCTCTTTATGCTATTTGTCTAAATGAGTCTTTAAGTAAGCATGGTCAAGATATAGGAACTGAGCAAGTAATTATTGAAAATCTTGCTAACATTCTTATCTACTGCTATGTAGCTGATTCAACCTTATCAAGAGTTATGCAACATAAAGATTTTTATGAAACTAAAAATCAAATTGTGCCTGAACTATGTGCTAAAGTTTATACTGCTGAGCAAGGTATTAGAGTCATGGAGTATGCATACAAAATATTAAATAATATTTATAATGGCGATATTCCAGCCGATTTAAATGCAAAGCTTGATGTTTTGAAAGAAAGACTTTCTTTATCAACTGATACAATTGGTTTGAAGAAAATAATTGGAGAAAAAGTTGTTGAATCTGGTGGCTATCCAGTTCAAAGCTTTTAAGGAGGAAAAATGAGTAATAAAGCTGTAATTATCGATGGAGTTAGATCTCCAATAGGTACAAAAGGTAGCCCAATGATTGGAATGAGATCAGATGAAATTGCTGGCCAAGTAATCAAAGGTTTATTAGATAGAAATAAGGAGTTAGATGTTAATTTGGTCGAAGATGTTTCATTAGGATGCGCATTTCCAGAGGGACCAACAGGCATGTTAGTTGCTAGAGGAGCATCTATTCTAGCAGGTATTCCTGAAACCGCTGCTGCTAATGTTATTAATCGTTACTGCGGATCAGCCATGACATCACTTCACATGATTAGCTCAGCTATTGAGGCTGGTGATATTGAGGTTGGTATTGCTGGTGGAGTTGAAGATATGTTTACTATTCCACAAGGAGGATTTGCCCCAGACTTTAATGTTAAATTGGCAGAGCAAGATTATTATATATCTATGGGCGAAGGTGCAGAATTACTTGCCGATGAGCTAAATATATCTAGAGAAGAACAAGAAGACTTTTCATTTTCATCACATGAAAAAGCTGTAGCTGCAAGAGATGCAGGAAAATTTGATAATGAGATAGTACCAATAACATTAGAAGACGGAACTATTATTGATCAAGATAGCGGTCCTCGAACTCCTGACAAAGAGAAAATTAAATCTTTGAATCCTGCTTTCAGAGCTGATGGGACTGTTACTGCTGCTACTTCAAGTCCTTTTTCAATTGGAGCTTCAGCAATGTTAATTACAAGTGAAAAATTTGCGAATGACAATGGATTAAAAATCAG
>PBPR01000067.1 GCA_002724775.1 Methanobacteriota archaeon | reverse complement strand
CCTGAAGGCCTTGGCCGAGCCTTACCACGCGAATGGTTAAGGAAAGAACTTCAAAATGTACAATAGGGTTACATTACTTGGTAATGCGCAAGATGCAGGGCGTCCTCAATTTGCATGCACTAAGCCGTGTTGTGAAGATGCGAGGTTAAATTCTGAACTTTCGAGAATGCCAGTATCTCTAGGGTTGCATGGTGATTCTTTTGGATTAATTGAAGCCACGAGATGTATTGATAAGCAATTGACGATGGTTAACAATCCCAAAATTTCAGACTTATGGATTACACATGCCCACCTTGGACACATCGAAGGCCTAGGCCAATTTGGCAAGGAATCAAGTAATCAGAAAAATATACAATTACATTGTTCAGATTCTGTATATACTTATCTTCAAAGTCATCCAACATGGAATAAATTATTTTTAAGAGGTAATTTATCGGTTGCAAATTTTTTAAGTAACAATGTAAAGCCCATTAAGGTTCCTCACAGATCAGAAGATTTTGAGACTCATGCATTTTTAATCAAAGGTTCCCACGAGAAATTGCTATTTTTACCAGATCACGACACATGGGAAGCTACTCTTTCAAAAGTGGAATGCCGTAGTCCAAGAGATTGGTTTAATTCCTTGGATGTAAATATAGTCCTTCTAGACGGAACATTTTGGAGTGATAATGAGCTCGGAAATCGTTCGCAGGGAAACGTTCCTCATCCATCGGTTAAACAAACTCTTGAATTGATGGGTAAACGTAGGGAAGATGATCCTAGAATAATATTTATTCATCTTAATCATACTAATCCACTTCATTACAAAAGTTCTGAAGAATATCAAAAAGTTGAGCAGATGGGTTGGGAAGTTGGTATAGAAGGCATGGAGTTTGAAATTTAATGTTTCAATCTTTTAAAAATTTTTTTCACATTAAAATAGTAATGAATTTGTATTCATTGAGGAATTATTTTACAAATAACGGTGCAGTTTGGTTAAAGTTAAATGGTTCAGATTTAGAAAATATGATTTCTAAAATAATTGATTATAATAGATTCGATTTAAATGATAAAAATATTTTGGATTTAGGATGCGGAACTGGTACAATGCTACGGTATGCAGTAGATAATCATCAATGTAATGCATTTGGTGTTGATTTAATCAGATTAAATATTTACCAGGCTAAGAAAAAAGTACCAAGTGGAATTTTTTATCGAGGTGACATAATAGATTACCTTAACGTCCTTAACGAAAAATTTGACTTAGTTATATTGTATGGCGTAATTGGATGTTTTACTTTACCCAATCAGAGGTTAATAATTGACAAAATATTAGAATCTCTAAATCCTGGCGGATTGTTGTGGATTGGTGCCAACTTGTACGAAGATTTTGATTATAAATTCCAAACCTATCCTGTGCCGAGAAATTTTTACGATGATTACAAAAAATCCGAGCAATTTACATTTGATGAAGTCTCAGAAGTTGAATTATTTGGGAAACACAAATATGAACCCAAGCAAACTTCGGTTATGATTTCTTACCAGCCGTAAGTTTCAGTTACTTTTAGGCTTGATTTAATTTTTAATAATTTTCCAGCCATAGGCAGTAAATCTGGATTTTTGAATAATACACCCAGCATTTTTAGCCAAGGAAGTTGAGAATAATTATTTCCATCATATATGTCACCGATTAAGTTTAGAATTCTTTTATCTAAAGAATAAATTAGTTTAGATTGGTCGACAAACTTCTGTTGTGTCCAAGGCTGTCTTTTCATGATTCTATCATACCAAACATGTGGTTCTAAATCAGAGTGTAACGCTTTTTCACATCTTTCCCAATATTGGCCTTTCAAGTCATGGCAATTGACAGAATGTGAAGGCGGCCTTAGTTCTCCAGTACCAAGTTCTTTTTGGATAGCAATTGCAGCATATTGCCCTGATAGCATTCCTACATGAACTCCACCCTTTGTTATAGGGTTAGTAAGTCCGGCAGCATCACCTACAACATACGCATCTTTAGTTGAAAAGTATGGTATAGGGCCATCTCTCGGAATTAATCCACCGTTCTGTTTGTGCCCTAGTTCATTTTCAATTCTTTTCTTTGGGTCAACACTCATGTGCTCCTTACAGAAATAGTCTAGCCCAGCTTTAGCACCATTTGTAGCTACTATTCCTACATTAAAAATATCATCTCTAGGAAATACCCAAATATATCCGTCAGCATATCTAGGATCAATGTAAAAATCAAAATAGTCAGTATCAGGAAAATCGACGTCACTCCTCTTAAATTTATATTGTAGTCCAGGCAGTAATCTTAATTTTTCATTTCCTTTCAATCCAATTTGAGTTACAATATTTGGGACGCGTCCCTCTGCAACAATGAGTTGTTTAGCTTTTGCTACTTCTCCATCTTTTGATGAAAGAATCCATCCTTCTTTGTCTCTATTAACTTTTGTAATTCGAAGTCCTTCATGCCTCTTAGCACCGGCATCAACGGCGTCATCTGAAATTGTTCTGTCTAATCCCCAGCGGTGGATGGAATAGCCCGGAGACATGAGTCCGACAGATTTTCCGTTTGGCATTCTTATTCTGTTTCCTTCGACTTCTCTTATCGCCCAATCACCCACAGGATAATTAGTGTGTTTTAATGCAATTTTACCTAATCCTTCTCCACAATGTATAGGATCTCCAACACGTCTTTTTCTATCAAAAGTAACAACAGAATGTCCAGCCTCAGCCAATCTCAATGCAGCCATTCCTCCTGCAGGCCCCTGTCCAACTACAGCTACATCGTACATACAACAATTCTACTGAGGCTCAATAAAAAACTAATCTTTATTCATAGAGTCTCTAAGAACAGGTCTTGCATCTCTATATTTTTGAACATTTTCAAGAGGTATCTTACAAACGATTGTTCCTTCTTCAAATTTTACAATCTCTTCCATAATCTTTCCCCTTGGATCAAAGATGCATGACTCTCCAGCAAAAACTAAATTGCCTTGTGTCCCTATATTGTTAACAAATCCGTAATAGCATGTAGTCTCAATAGCTCTAGCAGGCAAAACTCTGTGGAATAGAGGTCTTGAAGTAGTTGGGCTCGCAGCTAAGTTGATAATAACGTCAGCACCTTGCTGTGCCAATTTCATTGAGACGTCTGGAAAAAACAAATCATAACATATTTGTACACCTATATTTCCAAAGTTAGTCTCGAATACCTTGGGCTCATTTCCTTCACCAAAATAAGTTTTCTCTTCAAATGGACCAAAATTAGGCAAGTACTGCTTTCTACAATGTCCAATATATCCATCAGGTCCAATCATTATTGCCGAATTAAACAAAGATTTATTGGCCCTTTCCACAATACCTGTGAGAATAGTTATGTCATGTTTCTTTGCTATTTCTTTGATACCTTCCTGAGCCTGACCATTTCCAGGAATTACTTCTGATACATTATTGTAGTTATCTTTTAAGTTGTAACCAGTAATAAATAATTCAGGAAATGCAATTAAATCAATACTTTTTTCTTTTTGAGCTTTAACAATAGTTTTTTCCATTATGTTTAGATTTTCAGCTACGTTTCCGAGAATTACTGGAACTTGACCTAATGCCAAATACATAAACTCCCATAGGGGTGCAATAATATAGTGTTGTCAAATTTAATTTAGTCCCTCTTTATCGTACAATGTGGATATCTCTAGAGATACTTTAGACATAATAAATAATTTCATTAAAACAAGAGTGAAAGATGCTAATTCAGATGGTGTAGTTTTAGGCTTATCTGGAGGCATAGATTCTGCTGTAACGTTGTCTTTGTCAGTGGCAGCTCTTGGTTCAGACAGAGTGACTGGTCTGATTATGCCTTACGAGCATACTGAATCAGTTGGCCTAGCAAAACACCACGCAGAGCAACTAAATGTTAATACTGAAACTGTAAGTATCAAACAGATAGTAGAATCTTTCAAATCCTCTTCTTCATTATTTGCTGAGAAATTATCTGAGGGTAATCTACATTCAAGGATACGTATGTCAATTTTGTACGGAGCTGGATTTTCATCTAACAGACTTGTTGTTGGGACTTCAAACAAATCAGAACTTTTAATTGGTTATTGGACAAAATGGGGAGATGGAGGTACAGATTTTCTCCCAATAGGGGATTTATACAAATCTCAAGTCTATTCTTTAGGAGAAGAATTAGGAGTTCCATCTGGAATTTTATCACGAAAGCCTACTGCAGAATTGTGGGAAGGTCAGACTGATGAAGAAGAATTTGGCTTCACATATTTAGAGCTTGATCAAGTTCTATTTAATTTGGAAAGATTTGATAGTGTGTCTCAAATATCTGAAAAAACAGGAATATCATTAGAAATAATAGCCAAAATCAAGAAATTAATTCAGTCGTCTATACACAAAAGAGTTTTTCCTCCAGTATGTAAGATAGGGCTCAGAACCGTTGGGTTGGACTGGCGTGAAACTATAGGAACTCAATGATTTTTATAATTAAATTATTACGCCAAATCACGTAGCAACAAATTGGATGCTTTTTATTATTAAATTTGTGGAACCAACACACGTTTTTTGACAGGTTCTACTCTTTTTTGTTCATTTTTTGAGTGGAGGTATAGCGAAAAATGGAACTTTTTACTTTTTTTTTAAACGTATGAAATACTTATTATATGGTTGCTTAATGGTAGAAAATCATGAAATTAAATCAAATTTTTGTAAATGTTGAATCATTTCTGCCACCTCGGGGGGTGGCCTAGTTGCCTGCCAAAGCTAACGCACTAAAAATACCTAGACACTTCACAGAAAGTGGTAAAGATCCTTTTGATAAGTTATCTTGGTCTAAGAAAGATGTAGAAATTAGAAACTTTGATGGCACAGTGGCTTTTTCAATGAAAGATGTTACACTTCCTGACAATTACAGTCAAGTCGCATCTAACGTCCTTGCACAGAAGTATCTTAGAAAAGCAGGTATTCCTAAAAAGCTTAGAAAAGTAAAAGAAAAAGCAGTTCCATCTTGGCTTCAAAGAAGTGTTCCAGATCTTAAGGCTATGGAAGATTTACCTGAGAATGAAAAGTTTGGAGAGGAAGTTGATGGTAAGCAAACTTTCAGAAGATTAGCGGGAACTTGGACATATTGGGGATGGAAACACGGATATTTTGCTAGCGAGGCAGATGCCAAATCTTATTTTGATGAAATGTGTTACATGCTTGCGTTTCAGATGGTTTCTCCTAATTCACCACAGTGGTTTAACACTGGACTAAATTGGGCATACGGTATCGAAGGCCCTGCACAAGGGCATTATTTTGTAAATCCTAAAACTGGAGAATTAGAACGCTCTGTAAATGCGTACGAGCACCCACAACCTCACGCATGTTTCATTCAGTCAGTTTCAGATGATTTAGTTAACGAGGGCGGAATAATGGATCTTTGGACAAGAGAGGCCCGTCTGTTTAAATTTGGTTCAGGAACAGGAAGTAATTTTTCAAAGATAAGGGGAGACGGTGAACCATTATCAGGTGGAGGAATGTCTTCAGGTCTAATGTCCTTTTTGCGCATTGGCGATAGGGCAGCAGGAGCAATAAAATCAGGTGGTACTACCAGAAGAGCTGCAAAAATGGTTAGCTTGGATATGGACCATCCAGACATCGAGGCATTTATAGATTGGAAACTAACTGAAGAAGAAAAAGTAGCTGCATTAGTGTCAGGTTCACAGCATCTTCAAAATCACGCGAACGAAATATTAGCTGCAATACAAGCGCACCCAGATGAAGATTCAAAGTTTGATCAGTCTAAGAATTCTCCATTAGCAAAAGCAATCAGTGTTGCTTTACAGGCTTATGTTCCCGAGAATATAATTGCAAGAGTTCTTGAATTGGGAGAGCAAGGCTACACCCACATGGATATTGAAACATATGATACTTCATGGGAAGGAGATGCTTATTCAACGGTTTCAGGTCAGAATAGTAATAATTCAGTAAGAGTCAGTAACGATTTCATGCAAGCTGTTCTTGATGAAGGTGATTGGAATTTATTTTGGAGGACAGAATTAGATGATGCAAAAGAAGAAGGCAGGGATCCAAATCCCTGTAAATCAATTCCAGCCAACGATCTTTGGAATAAAATATCTAAAGCAGCCTGGTCCTGTGCAGATCCTGGATTGCAGTATGACACAACCATTAATGAATGGCATACATGTTCTCCGGATGGGCCTATTCATGGCAGTAATCCTTGCTCAGAGTATATGTTTTTAGATGATACTGCATGTAATCTTGCAAGTCTCAATTTGGTTAAATTCTATGACGAAGAGACAACGAAGTTTGACACAGAGAAGTACAGCCATGCCATTAGGTTATGGACAGTAGCCTTAGAAATATCAGTTTTGATGGCTCAATTTCCGTCCGAAGCTATAGCTCAAAGAAGTTATGATTACAGAACTTTGGGTTTAGGATATGCTAACATTGGCTCTTTGTTAATGAGAATGGGTATTCCATATGATGACAACAGAGCTTTCTCGATTTGCGGTGCTTTGACGTCTATACTTGGTGGCGTTTCCTATGCAACAAGTGCTGAGATGTCTTCAGTTCAAGGACCATTCCCAAGGTATGAAAACAACAAGGAGAATATGCTAAGAGTTATGAGAAATCATAGAAGGGCAGCCTACAATGTACCTTCTGACGAATACGAAGGCCTCACGGTTACTCCTAGAGGTATAGATCCTAATTATTGTCCAGAATACTTGCTTTCCGCAGCACAAAAGTGTTGGGACCAGGTAGTTGAAGATGGTGAAAAGTTTGGCTTTAGAAACGCTCAAGCTACAGTTATTGCACCAACTGGAACAATAGGAATAGTTATGGACTGTGATACCACAGGTATTGAACCAGACTTTGCTCTTGTAAAGTTTAAAACACTTGCAGGAGGCGGTATGCTTAGAATTATTAATCAGTCAGTTCCAGTTGCTCTTGATCGCTTAGGGTATGACTCAGCTCAATCTAAAGAAATTATAGATTACGTAATTGGTACCGGAACTTTTTCAGATGCGCCAAGCATTAACAGAGAATCTCTAATAAGAAAAGGGTTGACTAACGATATCATTGATTCCCTAGAATCTCAGATTAGCAGTTTTACGTCATTAAATTTACTAATTACACCATCAATGGTCGGCTCGGACTTTTGTGTAGATAAGCTAAGAGTTAAAAAAGAGTTTTTGGATGATTGGAATTTTGATTTACTTGACCATTTAGGATATACTCAAGAACAAATAACTGAAGCTAACGACTTTATTTTTGGTAGATTAACAATTGAGGGCGCACCTCACATAAAAGATAGTGATTTAGCAGTTTTTGACTGTGCAAATAAATGCGGACAATATG
>PBPR01000066.1 GCA_002724775.1 Methanobacteriota archaeon | reverse complement strand
TAGAAGCTCACGGAATGAAAATTATGTCTATGGGATTCTTAGCAACTAAAGACACTCCTGTTGTTTGGAGAGGGCCAATCGCCTCACAACTTGTCCAACAATTTTTGGGTGCAGTAGATTGGGGAGAACTAGACTACTTATTCGTCGATATGCCACCCGGTACTGGAGACATTCAACTTACGTTATCTCAAACTGTTCCGCTAACTGGAGCTGTAATCGTTACAACTCCTCAAGAAGTTGCTCATACTATTGCTGAAAAAGGTTTGAGAATGTTCCAACAAGTTAAGATTCCAATATTAGGTATTGTTGAAAATATGTCTGGTTTCACGCCACCAGATTCAGACGAAGTTTTCCACATATTTGGAGAAGGTGGAGGTACCTCTGCAGCTGAAGAATTCGAATTACCAATGCTCGGCCAAATACCAATTCGCCAAGATCTCAGAGAAGCCATGGACAATGGTACGGTTTACACTAACGACAATATCAATTCTATTGCATCACTAATTGCAGTCGAAGCAATGGCTGTTGTGACTAATGAAGAACTATCTCCATTTGCACCTCAAGAAATTAATTTGGCCAATGATGGTGAAACCTTAGTTATCAAATGGCAAGATAATGTTGAACACGTAATTTCTGCATTCAATGTACGATTTATGTGTCCATGTGCTCATTGCGTAGATGAGATAACTGGAGAGAAAATTGTTAAGGAAACTGATATTCCTCCAGATGTTAAAATTACCGAATCAGTTCCAGTAGGTAGGTATGGGGTAAGATTTAATTTCACTGATCCAAGCCCAGGTGCTGGTGCTGGAATCTACACCTTCTCTTTCTTAAGAAAATTAGGTGAAGACGCTGCTGCAAACGCATCTTTTGATGTATAATAACTCTTATTAATCACGACAGGACTTAATCATTATGTTAGCTCAGGAAATAAGAATACGCGGCGAACCAACTGCAGACCCACAAAAGTGTAGATTTGTACTGGAAGCCGAAGTACTTTCTCGTTCTCCTGTAAGCTTTGATAAAGAGTCTGATACAAGCAAAGCTCCTCTAGCTGAAAAATTACTAGCCTTGCCATACATTGCAGGTGTAAGTATTAGCGGTTCAGCAGTTACATTGACTGGTGACAACGTTGAAAGTTGGCCAGCAATTGGAAAAGAAATTGGTGGAGTTATTCGTGAGCAAATCAAAAGCGGTGAACCTGCTGTTGAAGAAGAAGTCATGGATATTGGTGATGCAGACTTATTCACACAAGTAAATTTATTGATTAAAAATGATGTTAATCCAAGCATTGCTGCACATGGAGGAGTAATTACTCTTCACAGTGTCAATGATGGAAAAGCATTCGTTACAATGGGCGGAGGATGTCAAGGATGTACTGCCTCAAGTATTACCCTAAAACAAGGCGTTGAATCTTACATTGTAGCAAAAGTAGACGGGGTTAACGAAATCGTTGATATGACCGATCACTCTGAAGGTGAAAATCCATACTATACACAACCTATTCCTCAAGCTGGTCAAACTGGAGGAGGCTGCGGATGCAGCTCTGGAGCAAGTCAATCCAGTGGCGGCGGTTGCTGCAGTAATTAATTTCCTAAGCATCAGTTTTAATACTTGCATTATATACCCATAATATCTTTACAAGGTTAAATGGCAGAAGAAGAGAAAATTGAAGACAATTCCATAGAGGAAGAAAAGGTTGATGAAGAACCTGAAAACGAACCTCCAGCTAACGAAGAAGAGGAAGAAAGTGCACCTATTGAATACACTAAAAAATTGGGTGTTGAAGACGATGAGGAAGAAGAAGAAAGTGCATTCAATCAATTCATCGTCAATTCTATTGAATACCTTGACGGAAGAAGCAGGAAAGTAGTTCTTTGGACTCTAGGTATTTTTCTTTTAAGTACTTTTAATTTTATAGCATGGAATTTTGTAGAAAGTGAATTTTTGAAATATACTGGAGTTCTACTTTCAACAATTTTACTATTTTCTGCAATGTGTGGAACCTTAATCTCCTACAATGTATACAATAAGATTCACGAAAAAAATGTAGACGTACGATTATCTGGACTCATACTATCTGTCGGTAGCGTTCTCGTAACGTTATTCTTCATGATTTATCAAATTCAAACAAATGATTGCTTAACAGAATTCTCAGAAGCTAATTGTGACGCTGATATTTCTCTTAGGGCTGTAATTACTATCTCTGTTTATGCTGGAAGTATTGGCATTGTAATGCTAATTTACGGATTAGGATTACTCGAGAGAAATTTAGTACCATATGCAGTTGCTATTGCTTTTGGTGGATCATTAATCCTAACTATTGTTCTGCTGATGTCAGTTTATAGTTGGATTGAGGAATCTGTATGGCTACTACTGATTCCACTCCTTTTCCTAGGAATGGGGCTTGCCGGTTTACACCATAGAAGATATCAACTTGCAGGATTTGTTATTGGATGCTACATTACCGGACTAGCTGGAATTGGATGGTTGATTGAACCTAACCTTGCCTCTGGTGGATTTTTGGGTGGAGGATTGCCTATGACTGGTTCAGGATTACTGTTTATTCTAAGAAGAACCGACAGAGAAGCAAGAGAAAAAATATTATCTAATTCTCAATCTTTATTAGAAAAAGGATTCCCAAGTAAGGCATTGGATGCTGCAAATAGACTCATTCGACGCGCTCAACGCGATGGAGTCTTGATGCAAGATTCTCGAATGTGGTTAAGTAAAGCAAGAGCATTAACAGGTCACAGAGAATATGGAAGATCAATTACGTACTATTCCATGGCTCTCGAAATCGATGAAAGCAATGAAGAGCTATGGTATGAAAAAGGTGAATTACATCGTAAACTGAAACAATGGGAAGAAGCTGAGGCATGCTATCTAAATGCTACTGAGATTAGATATACATACGGCGAAGCTTGGTTAAAATTAGCTCAAATGAAGGAGCGAAGAGATAAGCTAAGTGAAGCTGAGGATGCTTACGTAATTGCTTTAGAATTGGAAAGTAACCACGGTTTTGCATATTTAGGATTAGGAAGAGTACAATCAAAGTTAGAGAGAGTTAAAGAAGCACTGAAATCTATCGAAAAATCTATCTCATTACTTAGTAATGACTATAGACCTTACATGGTTAGGGGTGACATTTACTTCGGCATTGGTGATTACGAGAGAGCTGACGCTAAGGGATATTCAAAAGCTGTAAACATTCGTCCTGACTTGAAAAACGGTTGGAGAAAGTTAGCTAAAGTTTACCGTTCGCAAGACAAAAAAGAATTGCTAATTATGGCACTTTCAAGAATTTTGGAAATTGATTCTGAGGACCAAGCTGCATTGTGGGAAAGAGCTGAATGCCATTTTGATGAGAAAAAATTGGGGGACTCAATGGGAGACATACATCGCCTATTAGCTCTAAATCCTGGCAATCAAAAAGCTAGAAAATTCAAAGCTAAAATTCTGGAAAAACTTGATACGAGAGAGTGGGATTAATGTTCAAATTAAAAATACGAAATTTGAACAGTGATTATGGAAATACAAATGAACAACTAGTGGCTGATTTCCTTAGATCAATAGGATTTCTAGGAAATGATGGAGGAAGAAATAAAGTTACTAAAAGATCTCAAACCGGAATTTTACTTTTTACTAAATGCTTGATACCTAATCCAAAAAAATCTTGGACAACTAGTGAAATCGCAAAAGAACTAGGCGTACCTTTACAAGCAATTTACAGACATTTGCAATGGCTAAGAGAAGCTGGTTTCTTGACCGAAGATTTTCCTGGAAAGGCTGAAGACCCAAAAAAAGTTAGACTTTGGCATTACGACCTAAACAAGGCTTGGTCTGGCGTAGAGAATCGAGCTAGAATTTGTTTAGAAACATATCGTGAGATAGTAAACAATTTAAATGAAAAATTAAAAGAATCAAAAAATGAGGTTCCTAGTGACATGATAAATGTAGGAAAGGAAGAAATTTTTGAGATAAATCTAAGAGAAGTAAGAGTAGAAGAAGATTCTACGTATGAGGATAATTTAGGTATTCTAGGTCGAGGAATTGGTCTTCTATCAAATCACCATTACCCATACAATGAATCTATGCCTTACAAAATTATAGATGAATGTTTTTTACAACGACCTGACAGGGCTTGGACTGCTGAAGAAGTAGCTGCTTGGATAGAAACTACAAGACCTACTGCGTACAGGCATTTGAACAAGCTCATCTCATTAGGGCTTATCGAAAGATGCAGAGCTGCTGATGGCGGACCTCCAACAAGTGCATTTCACTTGCGTAAGGGATCTCTAAAGAAGGGTTGGCAAAAGATTGAAACCGAAATTGAGCTTATATTAGAGCAATACAAAAAAACAATAAAACAGATATCTGAAACAAATGAATAAACACCATCCTGCCAACAATTTAACTCCTAAAGGAGACTATCTCAAAAATAAAAATGTCTGGTTAGCTGTAACTGGTTCTGTATCGTGTGTGGAGAGTGTAGGAATCGCTAGAGAGTTAATTCGATATGGAGCAAATGTAACTATTGTAGCAAATAGAGCTGCTCTTGAGTTAGTCGGAGAAAAAGCACTTGAATTTGCATGCGGAAAGCCAATTATTAAAGAAATAACTGGCCAAGTTGAACACGTTATTGCTGGTCATGATGCTGATTTACTGATCGTAGCCCCATGCTGTGCAACCAGTCTAGGAAAAATGGTTCACGGAATCGGAGATAATCCACCGATGTTAGTAGCTCTAACTTGTATTGGAGCAAAGACACCGATGATAGTTGCACCTGCAATGGACAAAAACATGGCTAATTCAAAAATTATTAAACAAAATCTGAAAGAAGTAAAGAAATTTGCAACTGTTTTAGATCCAATTATGATTGAAGGTAAAGCCAAGTTACCATCCAAATTCAGAATAACTGCTGAAGCATGTAAGATTGCTGGAAAAAATGATTTTAAAAAAAATAAAATTCTAGTAATAGGTGGCGGAAGTAGTGAAGAAATTGATGATGTTAGAGTAATAACCAACAAATCAACTGGTAAAATGGCTAAGCACCTTGCTGAGGCCGCATTCAATATGGGGGCCGATGTTGAACTCTGGATGGGGGAGACAACCGAAGTGGTCGGTGAGTGGATTAGTCAACAAAAATTCAATTCTGTTGAAGATTTATCTAAAAAAATAAAGAAACTTAGTAAGTATGACGCGATACTAGTTCCTGCTGCATTATCTGATTTTGTTCCTGTAAAAACTAAAGGAAAAATAAGCTCACAAAAAATTCCTGAAATAAAATTAAAGAAAGCAAAGAAGGTGATTGAATTATTAAGGAAAAAACACAAAGGTAAACTGTGTGCTTTCAAACTTGAATCTGGTTTAAGTGATAATAAATTAATTGAAAAAGGAAAAACGTTACTAAAAAGTGCTGATATTGTAATTGCAAATCATTCCGAAGTTTTAGGAGATGAAAATACAAAATTAGCTATCATAACAAAAAAAGATAATAAGTGGATCGAAGACACAAAAATTAATGCTTCAAAACAAATCCTAAAAGAGATTGTAAAAAAAATCTAAGCTTTGTGAGCCTGTAATTTTCTAATATTTATTGTAAGAAGTGCATTTCGAATTACATCTTCCGGAACTCTTTCTAAAATTCCCATTACTTGTAATTCGTCAATAATGTTACCACCGTGGTATGTAGCTTCACGAGGTTTAAGGCCAAATTCCCTAATCAAATGACGCTCAATTACTCTTTTAGCAGTTGTTGAGTGGCCTGGGTAATATGTTTCTTGTAGCATCTCAATTACAGATTTTAATCTAATCTTGAAGTTCTTTTTTTTCTCAGCTTCTATTCTTTGTTTTTCGTCCAAGATTACCTCTATAGCTGTTTATTCAGCTGAAAGGTGTCGTAATAAACGTATGCCTTAGCTTAATTCTAAAACCCCCCACCAATGTATCAGCTATCAGCCGAGGTCGCTTAGCCCGGTATAGCGCGGGCCTGGAAAGCCCGTGGGAGCAATCCCTCGCGAGTTCAAATCTCGCCCTCGGCGCCATTTTACTTTTCGACGACGTGCTGTTTGACAGATTACGTCGCTTTGGGCTCATATCATACGATTGGAAGGATGTTGAAAGAGTTAAATTGAGTAATAGAATCAGTAAATTATGGCAAAGAGTTGGATAGAGAAGTTGAACTCAGATAATCCAAAGCATGGAATTATCAAACAATGTCCAGATATGTGGTCTAACGGGGGTAAACTCAAGACAATGCTAATTCCTGAGCCAAAAAAAATTGATGCTCT
>PBPR01000065.1 GCA_002724775.1 Methanobacteriota archaeon | reverse complement strand
TTATGGTTTCAGTTCTTATCCATCGATGGCATTCATCAAAAATGGGGAAATTGTCTTTAGTCACTCGGGAATATTATCAGAAAGTCGTTTAAATGCCGAGATTGAGAAGTACAAGTAGTGTAAATTTTATATAAGTTTTAACATGGAGTAATATACAATGCTAAGAAATTTTATTTCGGTTTCAATTCTTTGCTCGTTGTTATTAACGACAGGTTGTCTTGATGCTTTAACTAATTCAGGAAATTCAGGAAAATTTTGGGGAGAGGATTGTGAAGATGTTTCTGAAGAAGTTTGTCCTTCAGGTCAAGCCCCTGATTTTTCATTAGTAGACCAAACTGGAGCTCCAGTCAATTTGACATTGTATGAAGGCAAAGTAGTAGTGGTTTCATTTGTCTATACTTATTGTCCAGACGTCTGTCCGGCTTTAACTTATCAGTTAAGAAAATTATCAGAGGAATTAGGAGACGATTATGGCGAATCAGTAGAGTTTATTACAATTACAGTTGATCCAGTTCGAGATACACCTGAAAGATTAGCTTCTTTCGCAGAGAATAATAAAGCAGATTGGAGGTTTTTAACTTCAGTTTCGAACGATTCTTTTGGAGATATGGTATCTATCTGGGCAGATTACAGAGTTTACGTTGATATAGATGAAGAAGCTTGTTCAGGCAATGGCCATTACATGGAAGGCTATGATGGTTGCCATTGTAATCCTGGATTTATGCAAGATTCAAATGATACTTATTTTGGTAAAGATGTTTGTATTGTTGATCCTAACTATAGTAACTTAAACGTTACATTTGATCAAGGAAGTTTAGAGTATGATTTAATTTTAGCATTAGAGCAATTTAATGAAGCTGGAGGAGTAGTAACTGAAGAATTTACCCTTCAGACTATTGACACATATCTTTCGCAAACATTTCCATCTAGTTGGACTTTACAGGGAACGGGCGATCAGAGCCATAAATCTAGAGATTATTACAACAATAATTTAACATTAATTGAATTTTTTCATACCGATTGTTCAGTTTGTAATGCACAGATTCCAGCATTAAAAGAATTTCACTCAAACTTTTCTGAACAAGTAGATGTAATATCGATAGGAGGATATTCATTAAGTGGAAATATTGATAATATGTCTAAAATTGAAACTTTTGCTTCAGAACACAATGTTTCATGGCCATACCTCTACGATGAGGATGGAACGATGATGTCTTCCTTTGGATTAGAATTAAGGTATCCAAGCTGGGTTTTGTTAGAAGGTAATTTGTCTTCAGGACCTCCTCAAGTAGTTGATTCATTTGTAGGTCGCGAGTCGTATCACGATTTAGTACACAGAATTGAAAATCGTTCATCTCCAATTAATGTTTCTGAACAATTAGTTCAGGTTCTAGATTATTTTGGTCATTGGCGTCAGGACCATATTTCAGATAATGAAATGTTATCAATCATCTCGGATTTATTGGGTTACGAGTTCGAACAAGAATCTGACAAAGAGATCAAAAATTACGGAGTCAGTCATTCCAATAAATTATATTTGATAGATAAAGAAGGAAATTTTAGAGTAGTTTGGAGAGGTTTGGAATGGACTTATGCTTCAGTATATCACGATGTTCAGCTTCTTTTGCTTTAGTATAAGTTAAGGCCATATACCCTTCTTCACATAATCATACATGACACTACTCGGTTTTGGAGAAGATAATTTAATTTTTTTTGATATTGAATTTAGTTATGTTAGTATAATCGGTGCAAGTATATCGGTTTTCCTAGGTATTGTGATGGCACAATCTGGATTTGATAAGATATTTAATTGGGAAGGCGAATTAGATTTTATTACTGGAAAGTTTGCTAAAACTCCTCTTGCTAATTTTTCAACATTTGGCTTGATTCAAGTAACAATTTTTGAAGTTCTGTCTGGATTATTGTCCATTTTTGGTTCAATTATGGCTTTGTTTTACAATGAGTATTCATACGGAATTATGGGTTTAATTTTAGCAGCTTCATCCCTAGCCATACTTATGCTGGGTCAAAGAGTATCAAAGGATTATGAAGGAGCAGCAGTCTTAGTTCCTTACTATATTCTAACTATGTTTGGATTATTTATCTATACTTCCTAGAATCCACAAATAGTAGCTAAATCATCGACTGCACCTGGAGTAGTTAGCCCTACTGCTAAGAATAAAACAGCTAGGAAAAAGAGAGGAACTGCAGCAGTCTGGTAAACAAGTGGTGGATCCCAAGTCATGTGCATAAAGAATGAACAAATATACCAACATTTAATAAGAGCTATACCAAATAAAATGAGCATATTAAGCGCAAAAGAATCAAATTCTTGAACGATAGCTAAAACTTCCAATATAGTCCAAAATACTAACCATGCAAATATTTTGATAAATCCGTCAACGGGATCATCTGTATGCCCAAAAGTTACCCAGTTAGGGAACGAGTGGTCATGGTGTTCGTCATGTGCGTTATTTTTGTTTGTTTCTTCACTCATTTATTACCTCAATACAAATAGAAAAATGGGAATACAAATACCCATACCAAATCTACGTAGTGCCAATATAATCCGAATAATTCAATAGTTTCATGGTTTTCTTCGTTGTAACCATCTTTATTCGATTTTGCAATTAGATATCCCAGTGCGATTAATCCGATGAAAACGTGTGCTCCATGCATTCCGGTGGTAATGTAAAATGTACTTCCCTCAATACTAGTGTCTAGCCAGAAGCCATTAGCATATTTTGGCGCAATACAATGGTCAGCGATACTTTGCCCTGCTAAAATATCACATCCGTTATGAGATTCATCCCAGAAATTGTAATGCCTCATTTCATTCCATTCCCATAATTTTAAAGCTAAGAATAAAGCACCCAAAACAAAAGTTACAGTTAGATATCTGGTAACTGCTTTTGGGTTATTATTTTTGGCAGCATACAAAGCCAAAACAACAGTCAAACTGCTTAGTAGAAGAGCAAATGTGTTAATAACTCCGAAAATTAAGTGACTTCGAATAACATCTGCTGCAGGTACCCAGCAATCTTCAAAATATAGTCCACAGTCAATGTCAGGGGAATAGTCAGGCATTGATGCACGATATCTAAGGTATGCACTCAATAAAGTACTGAAAACCATTACTTCAGTTAACAGGAAAATCCACATTCCAAATTTACGGGTAGAGATAGTCGCCCAGAATTCATGGTATGTTTCTATGTGTTCATCTTCTTCACCTTCAAGGTTCCAGTAGTCTTGAACCCACATGAAAAAAGAGGTGAAGATTCCCATTAGACCTAAAATGAATACAAACCAGTAGCCAGTATCTCCAGTTTTATCTTCTCCACCGGCCGTAGCCATTACTAATCCAATAAACATTATAGCAGTAGCAACACAGAATAAGAATGGGGCTGGAGTTTCTATGTGCGCATGGTGTTCATCGTGACCATCACTCACTTTTCTTAGCCTCCTCCTCAGCATCAAGCAACGTTGGTATTTCTATGAAGCTATTTTCTGGAGGCGGAGAAGATGTAGCCCATTCTAAGGACCAACCATTCCACGGGTTATCTCCAGCTTCTTTACCATTTCTATAAGAGTAAAATACATTGTAAACAAAGATTAATTGTGCCAACCCGAAGAGTATTGCGAAAACACTTATGAATTGGTTTAGCTCAGTTAAAGATGCATCGTATGTGGCATATCTTCTAGGCATACCAGATATTCCTACATTGTGCATAGGATAGAATGCAGCATTAAATGTGATAAATGTAGTTGCGAAATGTATAATTCCTAATTTTTCATTCATCATTTTGCCAGTCATTTTAGGATACCAATAGTAAACTCCAGCTATGAATGAAAACATGGTACCGCCTATCAAAACATAGTGGAAGTGAGCAACAACAAAGTATGTATCGTGGAATGCAATATCTAGAGGAATTGAAGCTAATATAATTCCAGTAATTCCTCCTATTGTAAAAGTTATAATCGTACCAAGTGAGAACATCATTGGAGTGTTTAATACAACAGATCCACCAGTCATGGTAGCGAGCCAATTGAAAATTTTAATTCCTGTGGGCACGGCGACTAGCATTGTTGTCAGCATTACGATGAAACGGAATAATGGGTCTGCACCCGTAGTGAACATGTGGTGGCCGTAAACAACAAATGAAATAATTCCAATCGTAGCCATAGCATATACCATTGAAGTGTAACCAAAAATCGGCCTTCTTGAAAAAGTAGAAATAATTTCAGATAGAACTCCAAATGCAGGTAAAATAACAATGTAAACTTCTGGGTGTCCGAAGTACCAGAATAAGTGTTGCCACAGTATGGGATCAGAGTCAGGTCCTGAGAAATATAGACTTCCAAAGGTACGGTCTGCCATCAGTAAAATTAAAGCTACAGTGAATACAGGAATAGATAATAACAACAGGAACACAGTTACTAGAATAGACCAAGCAAATAACGGCATTTTCATGAGGGAAACGCCAGGAGCTCGCATTCTTAGCATAGTTACTAGGAAATTAACTGCAGTTAGTGTTGAAGAAGCCCCTAGCATTAATTGTCCAGCAACCCAGAAATCAGTTCCAGGTCTTGTTGCAGACGCACCTGATGAATAAGGCGCGTATCCGGTCCAACCTACGTCTCCAGCACCTCCAGTGAAGTATCCCATATACAACACGATACCACCAGTAGGTAGTAGCCAATATCCGAAAGAATTCAGTCTTGGGAATGCTAAATCTCTTGCACCTATTTGTAAAGGAATCAAATAATTAGCAAATCCAAAGATAATAGGCATAGCTGCCATGAAGATCATGGTTGTTCCATGCATAGTAAATGTAGAATTATATTCTTGGTAAGTTAAGAAGTCACCGTCAACACGAGGTTCGAATAATTGCCATCTGATTAATAGTCCAAGTATGCCTCCAATAAAGAACCAAGCGAAACCTGTAACAATGTAAAGAGTCCCGATGTATTTGTGGTCAGTTGTTGTAAGCCACGGATAAATCCACTTCCAGTAGCTCTTCATTACTTCTTCGAATGACTCATCTTGATCGACCATTCTGTATCCAACAACTACAACAGCTAAAGTAATGAAAACAATGCCAAAACCATATACTATTTTCTTGGGGCCTGAAAGCTCTCCATAATCACTTCCGTCAGCAATTTGAGCATTTTGACCGGCAAGAAGGAAAACTCCAGAATTCCAGTAGTCACCACTGCTTCCCATTCCCCCACTATCTTCGTAAGCATTTCCGTTAACGGAATTTCCATAAACCATGAATTCTGCAACTATAGAATCGCTATCTGGCGCGGTCCAATTAAAACTCCATTCTCTTAAATTATTGCCGTCTTGTTCAGGAGTTTGGCCCAAGTCCTCATCACCACCAGTGTGTGTGAGATAGCTACTTCCTTCAGGTTTCCAGACATTGTCATCAATGGGTGTTAGAGTACCAACAGAAACCTTAAGCATGAAACCACCCATATTAGGCCCATTTTCCATAGGTGCAATATCGTTAGGGCCGCCTGAAATATTAAGGGTCAGAGTATAAGTCTCACTAGCACTGAAATTTTCTGGCATTGTCAAGTTTAGAACAACAGCAGAGTTTGGATTATTCATATCTCCGTCGCCAATATTGTGACAACTGCAACCGTTTGCTTCAACCAATGAGCTAATATTTGGTTGTATCCCGCCAGGATTTGTTTCTCCAGTTGGAACTGCAGTCACAGCAAATATAATGCTTAGCAATATTCCTATTCCTAAAATCTTAATTCTATTCACTGTTTACCTCTGTAACGTAAATTTCAGCTAGCATTTGTGAGTGACTGTTCCCACAGTATTCAGTACAGTATATTCTATATGGTTCATCCCTTGCTGAAACCATACTAGTATCAACCCAGGTAGCAGTATTCAGGCCAGGTACTGCATCTTGTTTGATTCCCATATCAGGTAAATAAAAAGCATGCAAAACGTCTAGTGAAGTAACATTGAACCGTATGATACTATTAGCAGGAACTTCTATACAATTAATACTGCCGGAGCATTTAGTAAATTCTTCGGGCTTTTCGTATCCGTTCGCGTACTCAAATCCCCAGTACCATGATCCTGCAGTCACATCGACTGTTACATCAGCATCTTCGGTATCAGGAATGTCCCACATGTAATTTAACGGGGCCAATGATAGAAAAGTTAACCAAGACACTAAAATTAGAGGCGCAATAGTCCATGCAAGCTCGATTTTCACATTACCTCTTTCGTGAGGGAAAACGCCAGCTTTTAGAGCATCTTTCGGTTCAGGATCGCCTTCTTT
>PBPR01000064.1 GCA_002724775.1 Methanobacteriota archaeon | reverse complement strand
ACCCGATCGCGTGCTGGCGTGCGTGAAGAATATGAAGTGGAAGAGGGGCGAACGCGAAGCACGGAAAAAGAGGGGGGCGCTTACTCGACCGGATTTTTTTGTCGTTAAGTTTCGGGAAATGGCCAAAAAGTGATCACTCCAGCACCAGTGGCGTCACAACCCTGCCATCACTACCGATGATGCGTCTATTGGCGTCGAATGCGCTGGTGATAGTGACATGCTGCGCTCTGTGCGACTTTGCCGTGACTCTCATTTCAGTGACGGTGAAAACGCCAGCCCAAGGGCGCGTGGCCCAGCGCGCATGCTTCCGAATAAGTCAGAGTCTGCTTACTCTCGACAGGCTTGGCCCCACACAGGTGTATGACGCAGTCGTGTTTACCTCACAGGCCTTGTCTGCGATCACCTCGGGTGGTGTCACCACGACAATCTTCTTGTCTCTTTCATACCTTCTTTCTGTGGCCAGTAGACGAAAGCACGCGAGTCCCGAGGCGAAAAAGCTCGTCAGACTCGCGAGAGCTTTGCTGAATTTGGCGTCAATTACTTGGGCGTTTATATACTTGCTGAGGCACATTCCAGGATTTTGCCCGGTTGGCCAAAAAAAAGGCTCGGTCGCTGTTGACGGTTTCGGCGGATCCTTCTTCGAGGAATCCATCGTGGCTGGCGATACGGCCTCAGATATTCGTTTGGTTAAGAAGGCGAGACGACGTCGCGAATTCACTACGCTGCGCAACGTTACCTTTTTGTCATGCTACGATGGGGACACGTGTTTCTTCACACTCCCAGAAGTCGTTGAGCACGTGCCGGAGCTCGCACCTCTATTTGGCGGTGAGTATTTCTAGCAGCATTTCAGAGTGTCTCTGTCCTTAAGCATCTTGCATCGCGCAGCTCGTATTGCTGTGCGCATTTACGGCATCGATTGCCCGGAGCTTGGGGGGCGTGCGAGGTGTGCGAGAGAGAGGCAACTAGCTATCCGGGCTCGTGATGCTGCGGAGTCTATGCTTCGCTCAGCGACGTCTGTGCAAGTGGTGGATGCACGACCTGACAAGTTCTTCCGCGTTCTCGGACGATTAATTCTGAACGACAAGGTCGAACTCGGCAAGGAACTGGTACGCAGGAAGCTCGCCGTCCAATATTTCGGCGAGGCAAGATCAGGCAAGACATGGTGTACATGAGATATTTTTTCCTGTTTTCTCTGGTCTGTGCAGTTTTGACGACACACTTGGGGGAGACTGTCGTCGTGCCTCTTGAATTTAGACAGTGACATATACGTACGATACGAATAGAAATAGCTCTATGGACGGACGCGAAGATATTTTTTACGAAAGGACCGTTTCGTCTCAGAGACAAGAAGATATTTCTCTCACCTCCGAGAGGCAGATCTCTCGTGCCACAATCACGCGACACGATGTTCTTGTCGCTCAACCCCTTGTCCGGCCGAAACGAACGGGAGTCCGCCAGCGCAGACAAGAAAACCGCGAAAACCTCAGAAACTTCAATTGCCGACAAACATGTGGACGGATCATGGAGCAACAGCTTGAGCCCTCTGAAACTTGCAGCAGCTGCCTTCGCTGGCATAGGGGCATACGCAGCCCTAGCCCCTCATCTACAGGATAAGGGCGAAGGACTGATGCATCTCGAACACGGCATCGAGTGCATCATCGATGGCTTGACTGGTTACCGAACTGCTCTTGCGAAGCGGAAGAGCGGTGACTCTTCAGGGGGCCATCTTCCACCTTCGAAGAAAATTATCACAGAAGAGGAGAGAGATGCTGTTGCGACTCAGGGAACGCAGCGGTCTGCTTCCCTTCCCGTTGAAAAGACGGCCGTGGAAGAGCAGCGTTCGACTTCCCTGAAGGGTACACAGGAGGAGGGGGAACCTGTCGTCGGTAACCCTCCTGAAATCATCAACACTCCCACCAAGACCGAGGAAAACACCAATCGATCTCTCGAAGTCGTCAACCTCGCTGACGCTGATGAAGCAGTGGCCTGCACGCAATCTTTGCCACCTCACGGTCATGGAACTCGATTCGCTTCGAAAGCGTTGAGGATGGCAAATAAAGTCACCGATGAAGATGAAGCGGTTCAGTCGAGCGCGGCTTTTGAGGACTGCCGTAGAAGTCAACCAGAGTCTCTCCTAACAAACAAAGATCCTGGCAGAGGTTTGGACACTGTGAAGCCAGTCAAACAAAAACGATGGCATCCAAACAAGGAACAGCTTCGGCGACTCGAGTTTTACTACAAGCACTCTCGATCATCGTTTAAGGATCGCGAAGGTCGCATGAAAATCCTTGAAGAGCTCAGCAAACACGGTGAAACCGAAGGGCAGGCAAAATTGCACACGTGGTCTATGAACCGCCGAACGAAAGAGAAGAGACAGGCAGCGCAAGCGGAGATGGCAAGGGTTACTGGTGAGGCACGTGTCGATGTGCCACAGCAGCAAACCGTGAAGACGGCCAGCTTAGGTCCTGACCCGAATGCACTGTATTTCGAGGACTCCAATCCCGAGGCGTGCCGAGTGTGTGGGGTTGATGATGACGACGGCATGTACTGCGAGAAATGTAACGGCGTGTACCACTGCGCGTGTGTTGGACTCGACGCGCCGCCCATCGATGATTTTATCTGTCCAACATGCCAGCAAAGCTGAACGTTCACTGGGTGCGTTTCTTCTTGTAATATTCGCGATGGTACGCGAGGAGCTTGGCGCGGTGCTTCTCCCTGTACCTCAGGTCGTATTTCTGTCGGGTCGTCAGGTCATCGGGTGCCCGCGTGTGGAGGGTGGGCACGCGCCCTCTCACGCCGACGCGGACGAGTCTGTAGCCTACCGGCGTTTCGGTTCCCATGTTGTAAGTATCGCACATATTTTTTCAATACTCTGGACGCTCCACCACCAGGCGCATGCCGTGGATGACGTACTGGTTCCGTCCCGAGATCTTCTTCTGCTGCTTCTTGTACCCCCAATCCCCCAACTTCTCGTTGAGGCTCTCCGAGTTCATGTTGATGTCCGCGCGCTTCACGGCCGCGTTGAAGTCCTTCACCAACACGTACTCGTCCGGATCGGCGGGGTCGAAGAGGGCCTGTATCTTCGCGTCCACGTTGTCGTCCTCCAGGTACTTGGCGCTGGTCTCGAGGATGGCCGCGGGCGCCTCGGGCCGCGTGGGTTCGTACGCCTCGCACACCAACTGCGCGAACGCCCGGATGACCTCGGGGCGCTTGATCCACTCCGACTTGATGGTGGGGTCCGCCCTCCGCACGTACGCTTTGTCCTTCTCGGCCTCGTACTTGTCGTCGAGGAGGTACTTGTACGCCGTGGGGATGACCCGAAGGCGCTCGGCGGTCGCCTCGTCGCAGTCCTCGATGGACGGCATGTCGTTCACGAACAACCAGAACGTCGTCTCCATGAAGAAGGTCATCTCGTCCACGCCGTTGGTCCTCGCCGTGTGATGGTCCCCTCCGGAGGCCCGCTTGATGGCGTCGCCGTTGAGACCGCACCCCCTCTTCTTGGGCGCCTCGTTGGCCACGCCGATCCTCTTGTGCCGCGTCTGGCACTTCCAGCTGTCCATCTTCGCCATGTCCCCGTCGGTCCTCTTCTGGCAGAAGTTTGTGGCGTTGATGTTCCCGAACTTGTTGAAGAACGCCTTGGAGATGAGGAGGGTCAGCAAGCCTTTGCCGGAGTTCGTGCGGCCCTTGACGATGAAGAACACCTTGTCCTCCGTCTCCCCGGCCATCGCTCTCGCGAGGGACCTGAGCACGTAGCGAGCGATCTCCTCGGTTCCGAAGACGTCCAGGAACGCCCGCTGGTACACCTCGGCCTTCAACGCCTCGCTCTGGGGATCGTACTCCACCGAGCCCTTCTCCAGAAAATACATGTCCGCGTCGTAGTCCACGAGCCTATGGGTCTCGCAGCAGTACACGCCGTTGCTGAAGGGTATCTTCCTGAGGGTCGTGTCGATGATCTTGTCGTGGAAGGCGGGGTCGTCCTCCAAGAGACCCTCGATTTGCACGATGAGCTTCGACTGGAACCCCGTCTCTCCTCGGTTCGCCTTCGGCAAAGCCGGGCACGCGTTCATGTACCTCCTCACCCGACGAAGCTTCTCGCTCTCGAGGTACACGCCGTGTTCCGGGTCGTACCAGTATATCTTCTTCTCGGCACGGACGAGGCGGTGCCCTCGGTCCTCGAGCCACTCCAAGAACGCCCTCGCCAGATCCGTGTGGCTCGCGGCGTCTGCGTCTCCTTCGTCCTCGTCGGTGGGATCCCAAAGGGCGCTCTCGTCGAAGTCCCCGAGGCTCTTCTTGACAAATCGAACCTCGTAGCCGTGCGTCCGTCTCACGGCTTCTTCGGCGTCCCTGAGGTCCTGGTCCTTCACCAGGAGGCTCCGTACCAGGAACCCGTCGTGAATGATCGTCCCCACCTCGTAGCCCTTGCTCTGAAGGGTTTGGATGGCGCAGCACACGAGTTGCCTCTCCAAGTCTTGCGCCACGAAGGAGATCCCACACCCGAGCACGTTCGCGGGCTTCTTCGCCTCCGCGAGGGTCCGGTACCGTGCGTAGGCCTCTGAGGCGAGGACCGCGGTCGCGTTCGTCAGGAACTCCTCGCGGAACTCGGCCATGAACGGCGTGGGGTCCTTCCGCTCGCCGCCGTACATCAGGGTTATGAACGCCTGTTTCGCTTCGTCTCGGCCGAGTCCCGTCTCAGCCAATACCGCCTCGCGCTCGGCCACGTACCTCTCCAGGGCGGGACACGCCAGTCCGAGCTTCAGAAAGAGCTGGCTGAGGATCACGGGGTGCGCGTTGACCATGTCCACGTCGGTGTACTGGTCGTGGGCGAGGGCCTTGCGGACGTCCCTCTTCAGACCTTGGAGGCTCGGCGTCGATCCGCCCCTCTCCCGCTTGGGGTACAGGCGGCCGAACAGGTCGTCGACGCATACTTGGGGGTCGGGGAGCGCGAAGTCGAGTCGGTGGTGGTCGCCGCCTTGGGCCCTGAGTCTCTTCTCGAGGGACTTGAGCTGCGCGAGCTGGTCGCGGTCGACCTTCCTCGCCCTGAGGATCCGCCTGAGGTTGGCGGTGTTCACGTATTCTGCGCAGGTGTAGTTCCGCATCTGGCTGGGTCTTTCTCTAGCCTGACATTTTTTTATTCGTGATTAAAACACGTTTCTACCCTCCCGTCAAAAATGAGACCAAAACGACCCGTGCCGTATTCAGGTTGTCACCAGATCCATCCGCGCAAGGTGGCCTGGGGCGCGCGAGTCGCCCTGCGTCGACCCCCACGGAATCGGCTGAAACTCGGTGCGCGCAGAGAAGGCACGGTCTCGGACGTCCTCCTCGAAACCCGGCGTCTACCTCGCACGGACGGCGGAGATCTGGCGTACATCTGTTTGGTCGCGCGTCGGACACTATTATTGCGTCCGACGGGGCAACCCTAAAATCCCATAACCTGCTATGGCAAACTTTGACCCAGGCGACCTGCCGAGGCATCCCGGTGTGTATGTTTTAAGGTATCAAAGCGGATATTTTTACGTAGGCCAGAGTGAGAATATACACAACAGGGTCCGACAGCATATCCAGAGAGCTGCCAGCAGGCCATATGGGGACATCTACAAGGTCGAATATGGTGACAGATTGTTAACCCCCGAGAGTGGCGATT
>PBPR01000016.1 GCA_002724775.1 Methanobacteriota archaeon | reverse complement strand
TTGATTTAATGGTTCAACCATTTAATGAAGATAAAATTGATGTTGTCGTCGGCATCGAATCTAGAGGCTTCATATTTGGAACACCAATTGCGGATAAGTTAAACGCAAGCTTTGTACCAGTAAGAAAACCAGGTAAACTTCCTCACGAAACTGAGCACATATCTTACCAATTAGAGTATGGTAAAGATTCACTAGAAATACATAAGGATTCTATAAATGAGGGCCAAAATGTTCTGATAATAGATGATTTACTGGCTACTGGAGGAACTGCTGAAGCCACTTGTAACCTGATCACTAAACTAAAAGGCAATATCTCTGGATTTGTTGTTTTAATCGAACTAGAATTTTTAGAAGGAAGAAAAAAACTAAACCAATATAATGTTCATTCTATAGTGAAATACTAGTCATGAAATTATTAATCTCTGAATCTGAAATTAAAAAACGTGTAAAAGTACTAGCAAATAAAATTAATGAGGATTATAAGGGAAAGATTCCTATCTTTATCGGAATCTTAAACGGTTGCTACGTTTTTATGGCCGATCTACTGCGTGAGATTGAACTAGACGTAGAAGTAGATTTCGTAAAGATAAGATCATACGAAGGCGATTCATCAACAGGAACTATAAAATTCAGAAAAGATATTTCTGCAGATATTAATGGAAGGGATATAATCATTGTAGAAGACATCATTGATTCAGGTTTTACAATAAACTTTTTAGTTAATAGATTGAGAAATTCAGGACCTAAATCTGTAGCGGTAGCTACTGCATTGTTCAAAAATGAAGTAGCTAAATTAGACTTTGACGTTGATTACGTAGGATTTGAAATTCCCCCTGAATTTGTAGTTGGGTATGGATTAGATTACAATGAGAAGTATCGCCATCTAAAAGATGTAATGGTTATGGAACCTGAAGATATAAAATAAAAGCAAATGATTTATAGACCTTAAGCAAACAAGCTAGGGGAAAGATGAGAATAGATGACGACCTTAAGCTAACTTTCAGAGATGTTCTGATAAGACCAAAACGAAGTACATTGAAATCACGATCAGAAGTTTCACTGTCTCGAAAATTTAAATTTAGACACACAGAGAGAGAATGGACCGGAATTCCCGTTGTAGCGGCTAATATGGATACAACTGGAACCTTTGAAATAGCAAGCGAATTGCAAAAAGACAAATTATTAACTTGTCTCCAAAAATTTTACTCAGTTAGAGAAATCAAAAAGGCTATCAAAGAAGGAATGAATCCTTACCATATAGCCATTACTTCAGGATCAACTGAAGAAAGCATGGAATTGCTTAAAAGAAAAATGGCTATTCACGAAAGACTACAATACATATGCTTAGATGTAGCAAATGGATACAGAGAAGATTTTCTTCAATTTGTAAGAAAGGTTAGAAAAGAATTCAGTGACAAAATAATAATTGCAGGAAATGTGGCAACAAGAGAAATGACTGAAGCCCTCATTCTGGCTGGAGCTGATATTGTTAAAGTAGGGATAGGTCCAGGATCAGTTTGTACAACACGTAAAGTCGCTGGAGTAGGATATCCTCAATTATCTGCGATTTCTGAATGTGCTGATGCAGCTCACGGATTAGGTGGACATGTAATGTCTGACGGAGGTTGCACTTCACCTGGAGATATTGCAAAAGCTTTTGCAGCCGGAGCTGATTTCGTCATGCTAGGAGGTATGCTAGCAGGACATGCTGAATCTGGTGGAGAACTTATTGAAAACGAAGATGGAACAAAAAGTAAAATTTTCTACGGAATGAGTTCCGAGAAAGCTATGACAACATATTTTGGTGAAGTTGCAAAGCACAGGGCTCCAGAAGGTAAAGAGGTTCGAGTACCTTACAAAGGTAAAATTGAAAATACCGTTCAATCTATACTTGGAGGCGTCAGATCTGCATGTTCATATGTGGGAGCCAGAAGAATTAAAGACTTGCCAAAATGTACTACTTTTGTTAGAGTTACCATTACTACCAATGAGATATATACTTCTCATGAAGTAACTTAGATAGTTTAATAAATCTCCTTACGAAGGGATAATATGGCTAAGAAAGTTATATTGGAACCTGGACGAACTTTTAGCGAATTTAGTCTTTTAACCGATTTTACTACTAAAAATTGTAATTTAAACAATATCAACCTAAAATCTAATTTAGGAAAGTTAGAGCTAGGAATTCCATTTTTAAGTGCTGCAATGACATCTGTAACTGGCTATGAGATGGCACTTGCGCTAGGGAAAGAAGGTGGATTAGGAGTTCTACCTGCAAGACTTTCTGTCAAAGAGCAAGTTGAAATCATTGATAAAATCAAAGGATATGAAATGGGTTTTGTAGAGGATCCAGTTTCTATCAGAGATAATGCAACAATTGACGAAGCTGTAAGACTTGTTGAAAAACACGGTCATTCTAAAATTCCAATAACGGATAGAAATAATGTATTTCTAGGTCTTTTCAACTTCGACAAATACTTAGAAAGTAATGAAACTCCTGCAGAAAATGTTTTGTCAGTTATGACAAAAGTTGAAGAGTTGCCTCATACGAAAAAGGCAAATATAACTGTGAAGGAAGCTAAAAAGGAGCTTCAAGAGAAAAATTATCTTATTGTATTAGATGATCTAGGTAGACTGGTCAAAATAGCATTTAAGAAAGATGTTGAAAACATCGTAGTTGGGGCTGCAATATCAACACATAAGGGATGGAAAAAGCGTGTTAAGGCATGTAACGATGCTGGTGCAGACATATTTGTAATAGATACCTCAGACGCATACAATGAATTTACATCCAAAGTTTTGAAAGAATACACAAAAATGAATTTGGGAAAACCAATTTGCGCAGGGAATGTTATCACTTATTCCGGTGCTAGGTTTCTAATGGATAATGGTGCAGACGTAGTAAAAGTTGGAATGTCATCTGGTTCAATATGTACAACTCAAAGAGAAAAAGCAACAGGAAGAGCACCCATGACAGCTTTGATGGAAGTCGAAAGAGCCCGTGCCGATTATCTTGAAGAAACCGGCAAATACGTTTCAATTGTTATAGATGGAGGAGTATCTGATGCCGGAAGCATGATTATTGCATTGAGTGTTGCAGATGCCGTGATGATGGGAGGATATTTCAACCATTTCTTTGAAGCAGAGGGTGAAAAATATGACTCAAACATGCAACTAACTACACATGAACCCGACATTAAATATGTAGCAACTTGGGGGGAAGGATCTGCTCGGGCACGTAATTTAGATAGATATGGACACGTAGCTAGAAAAACATTTTTTGCAGAAGGTGAAGAAGGTACCGTTGAAAATTGGGGAAGGCTAAAACCAAAACTAAAACAAGATATTCGTAAAATTAAAGCTGCTCTAAGCAACACTGGCTGTATGAATCTGAATGACTACCACGATAAAGCTGTTATTGAGTTAATGTCTCCATTTACACAGAACATAGTAGGAGACACTCATGACATGGAAGTTAAGGAATAAGATTCAATAATTCATCTTTAAGCCTATCAACGCCCTCATCTTTATACGCTGAAACTTCGATTGCACTATCAATATCCAATTCATCTTCAAAATCTAAATCCTTTTTACTAAAAACATCGACCCATTCACAATCGGGATATCTCAATTTAAGCTCGTCACGTAGATTGGTCTGCATCTGCAAAGAATAACCCGACGTACCTGTCAAGTCTGTTAAGAAAACTATAATAGGATCTAAAAAGTCAAATGCAGCTATTCCTTGCTTTTCCATATCATTTCTCTCTGAATCTGAACGATCTAACAATCCTGGAGTATCCATTACCTGTAAAACGGAATACTTCTTCTTCACATGTCCCAAAGAGACTGCCTTTGTCGTAAAAGGATAGCTTTTAACTTCTGGTTTACCGGAAGAAATTGCACCTATAAGGCTGGATTTGCCTACATTAGGCGCACCCGCAAAAACAGCTATTGATGATTCCGTATCTACGTTTGGTAAATTTCGGAAAATCGATCTAGCTGATATTAAGAAATCAAAACTTTTTGAAATTTGTCTGACTACATTCGTCATCTTTGTGTAAGCTTCGCTCATTATTTTAATTGTGTTTTCAGCACTCTTTCTGGCTCTAGCTCTTGGAACGTACTTTGTAGAAATCATTAAAATTTCCTTTCTGGCCCAGTCTACTGCTCCCAACGATTTTTTGAGTTTATCAACACCGACAGTAAGATCAATTATCTCTCTGTCAAAAGGATGGATGCTATCAAATGATGGAAATGCCTTAACATAACTAATCATTGGATTAGCTAGATTGTCTGCTACAGAATGTATTTTTCTTACTGCAGTTAATCTGGCCCTATAATCTGGATTTCTAACCTTTTCTTCAACCTTAGAAGCTCTTCTCAAGGCTCTATCAATTAATTCTTCTGAAGTAGCAATATTCTTAATTTCTTGAAGATTCACAAATTGTCTATAATGGCATCACCAAATTCACTACATTTCAATAACTTAGCGCCATCCATTAGCCTCTCAAAATCATATGTGACTGTTTTAGCTCCAATTGTTTTTTGCATACCATCAATAATTAAATCTGCAGCCTCTTTCCAGCCTAGATATCTCAAGAGCATCTCACCTGATAAAATTACAGAACCTGGATTTACTTTGTCTTGTCCTGCATATTTTGGAGCTGTGCCGTGAGTTGCTTCAAACAAAGCATGTCCTGAATCGTAATTAATATTAGCACCAGGAGCTATTCCTATGCCACCAACTTGAGCTGCTAGAGCGTCTGAAATATAATCTCCATTCAAATTCAGAGTTGTGATTATATCATACTCTGAAGGTCGTGTTAAAATTTGTTGAAGCATGGCATCTGCGATCACATCTTTTACGATAATATCATTACCTGTTTTTGGGTTCTTAAATATGTGCCAAGGGCCTCCATCTAATGGTTTAGCTCCAAACTCCTCTCTTGAAATTTCATAACCCCAGTCACGAAATCCGCCCTCTGTAAATTTCATAATGTTACCTTTGTGAACCAAAGTGACTGAAGACTTGTCGTTATCAATTGCGTAGTTCAAAGAAGCTCGAACTAGCCTCTTAGTTCCTTCACTCGAAACAGGTTTAACGCCCAAAGAGCTTGTATCTGGAAATCTTATCTGTGAGACATTCATCTCTTCTTGAAGGAACTTAAGAACTTTCTTTACTTCATCTGTCCCGGCTTGCCACTCGATTCCTGCGTAAATGTCTTCAGTATTCTCTCTAAAAATCACCATATCTACTTCGCCTGGGTTTCTAACAGGACTTGGGACTCCCTCAAACCAAACTACTGGCCGAACGCATGCAAAAAGATCTAATTTCTGTCTCAATGTCACATTAAGGCTCCTAAAGCCGCCGCCTACTGGTGTTGTCAAAGGACCTTTAAGTGCTACTAAATGCTCTCTAATAGAATCAAGTGTCGATTCTGGAAGCCATTCACCTGTTTGTTCAAAAGAAGCCTCACCTGCGTGAACTTCTAACCAAGATATTGATTTTTCCCCTGAGTAGGCCTTAGAAACTGCAGCATCCAGAACTTTAGTTGCAACAGGAGTCACATCTAATCCTATTCCATCTCCAATTATTACTGGAATTATCGGGTTGTTAGGTACATCTAACTTTCCATTCTCACACGTCACTGATGAAGGGGACATAAGTTGTGCTATGCAACGCTGTATAAATCGGTCTCGGACACTAAAATAATAAACACACTTTTACATTGACAATAATGGGCATTCTGAACAAGATAGTAGTAAGCACATCTCCTTGGATGCCTAAATTTATAATTGGAAGAATAGCTGCAGTATATGTTGCAGGAGATAAACTGGAAGACGGCATCGACCTTGTACGCAAATTGAACAAAAAAGGCTTTGTTGGCACTCTAGATTTATTGGGTGAAGAAGTTAAAAATCGAAGGGGCATTACTAAAACAACTAAATCATATTGTGATTTAATTGAAGGCATAGCTAATGCAGGAGTTAAATGCAATGTATCTCTAAAGTTGACTGCTTTAGGTTTAAAAGTCGATGAAGGATTATGTTGGGACAATTTAAGCGTAATACTAGATAAAGCAAGAGCATACAATACGTTTATTCGAATGGATATGGAAGACTCTGAGGTCACTGAATTAACAATAAAAATGTGTAAAAAAGCCGTAAAATATTACCCTAATTGCGGAACCGTGTTACAAGCCTATATGCATAGATCAAGTTCGGACATAGACTTACTAAAAAATCCGAACACAAATATAAGATTGTGCAAAGGGGCCTACAAAGAGAGTAAAGAAATTGCAATTCAAGACTACCAAGAAATAAGAGAAAACTTTCTGAAGTGTGCAGAAAAGATGATTAAAAATGATGTTTATTCTTGTTTTGCTACACATGATATTTGGATTATAGAGCGTTTGGAAAAGCTACTTGAAAAATATAATTACTCAAAGAAAAATTGTGAATTCCAGGCTTTGTCTGGAGTTCCTATTGACAAAACTTTAGACGAATTAGTTTCGAAAGGCTACACTGTTAGATATTACATTCCATATGGTCCAGATTGGTACCCATATTCACTTAGAAGAATTAGAGAAAATCCCGACATTTGGAAAGATACTTTGAAAGCGTTAGTTTTCAAATCTAAGCATCGCAATTAAGCATCAGCTTTTTTAAGGCATTTTCGTAGATTAAATTATGGCAAAGAGAAGCAGGAGAAGGAATAAGGTAAACAAACCAGCAAATTATCGTGAGGGAAAACTGGATGCTTCAAGACCTGATTCAAAGCCGGCCTTGATAGCCCTTCTTTTAGTTGTTATACTAATTGGAAGTGGGCTATACCTGACATCTATGGTAGATACTGAGGAAACTGTAACAAACCCTACATACGGAGTTGAGGCAGAACTAGTAACAAACGACCACAGCGCTGAGCCTGGGGGTGAGACAGATTTTATATTATTAGTAAAAAATACAGGTTCAGTTACAGATACTTTCACGGTTTCAACAAAATCTAATGACGGAGGATTTTCAATTAGTATTGAAAGTGGTTATGGAACTCTAATGCTTGGAAAAGATGTGAGAAAACCATTGATCATAAATGTCAAAACATCTGCGTCAGCAGAAGGTTTACTTTATGCATTTATGGAAGTCACATCTGGAGGAGATCCAACTAAAAAAGCCGAAGTTAAGTTAAATGTTAATACAGATTCAAATTTTGGAAATTTAACTGAGGTTGGAGATACAGTAGACGTTCACTATGCTGGAATTTTAGCAAGTAACGCAAAATTATTTGATAGCAGCATGGAGTACGTATGGGACAATTATGTATACAGAAGAGATGGAGTAACAGATAGCAATAGACACATTGACACATTAGAAGCACGTCACATTGGATGTGTTGAGGCAAATAATCCTTCTGAAAATTGCCAAGGTAGTAAAGGTATGATTGATGGATTTGATTCAAAGATGATTGGAATGTACGAAGGACAAACATTAGCCGTCAGAATTCCAGCAAATCAAGCATACGGAGAGGCTGGATCTAGTACTAGTGATTTAGCAGGCGAAGATTTAATTTTCCTAATCGAAATGGTAAATATTAATTGAATAATAAGAAGTGGAAAACTATTTCTGAAAAACCAGCTGGAGATTTTAGAATATTCAGTATGAGAGAAGTAGTTTCAGAGTCTCCTAGGACGGGTAAACATCATCCATTTATTTTGTTGGATGGTAAAGATTGGATTAACATTATAGCACTAACATCTGAAAATAAAATTGTAATGGTTAAACAATACAGATTTGGAACTGCAAATTTTGAACTCGAGATACCCGGGGGAATTATTGAGGAAGGCGAGGAACCAATTGAAGCTGGAATTCGCGAACTCCAAGAAGAAACTGGGTATGTAGGAAAAAATCCGCAATATTTGGGATGTGTCGACCCTAATCCTGCGTTTCAAACAAATAAATGCCACACTATACTTGTTGACAATTGTGAAAAAGTAAGTGAACAAAACCTAGACCCTGGCGAAGACATCGAAGTTGACATAATTAGTGAAACTAAAGTAAATGACTATATTGATAAAGGCATCATAAGACACAGTCTGGTATTGTCTGCATTCCGGCTTTACGATATAATTAAAAAAAATTAGTTTATCATCGGTAGTGATGAGCCCAAAGAATTCAGTTCTTTATCAACATCGGTGCTCAAGTCGTGTTCACTATCTGGAATAGCTGAAACAAGCATAACGACCTTAACTTTAGTTGACATTGAATCATCTGTTCTTAATCCCCAAATCAAATTGGCATCTTCCGCCAAATCATACTTAAGGGCTGAGAGTACTTCGTGACAATCGCTCATCGCAAATTCGCTACCTGCAGCAATATGAAGAAGAACTGCCTCTGCACCTTTGTAATTATTCCCTAATAGGGGGTTTCCTAAAACTGAATCTAAAACGCTACCCGGATCGGAACCATCGGATTCACCGTATAGCACTTTAGCTGTACCTCCAGCCTCAATGATTTTTTTCAAGTCTGCAAAGTCAACATTAATCATCGAAGGTTCTGTTACTACCTCTGATAGAGATTGAACTATACCTGAAACTAAGTCTGACATTACACTAAAAGCTTTCTGAATAGGATAATCACCATCGGTTAATTCGTTCAATTTTTCATTATCTAACTCTATTACACAATCACAGTTTTTCTTTAACTCTGCTAGCCCTTCCAGAGCTACTTTACGCCGAGATAAGCCCTCTTCTCTAAAAGGCAAAATAGCAACCCCTACGACAACAGCATCTGTCTCTTTTGCATACTTAGCAATAACTGGTGCACTCCCTGTTCCCGTACCGCCACCCATTCCTGCAATCACAAAAATAATATCTCCGTCACTCAATTTACTTCTTATATCTTCCTCATCATCTTCTGCACATCTTTTCCCAATATATGGATCACCACCGGCACCTCTACCCTTTGTTACTTTTGCTCCGAGTACCTTTCTCACATGCGCTTTGCACTGATTGAGGTGATTGGCATCCGTGTTAAGTGCTATTGTTTCAACACCTTTGACACGTCGACTAAATAACCTGTTAAGTATATTATTCCCTGCTCCGCCGGTACCAACCAGCTTAACCTGAGGTGCTGTAATAAATTCCATCAAGTCACTGCTATCAAAACTTTCTAATCTTTCCATCATATTTATTCACGTCCATAATCTGAGAAAACCATCTTGCGACGATTTGTCATCATTTTTGCTTCACTATCTAAAAATTCAAAGTCTTTTTGTTCTTTCAATTTAGTAATTGCATAACTGGAAATTGCTTCGGTAACAATATGATCTGTTGATCCAAAACCATGGTCTTGTAATGCTTGTAGTCTAGAACTAGTATTTTCGGGAATCTTAACATTAAGAATCTTTTCATTCGGAGAAGGTGTGTTGCGGTCTATGTACTCATCAAGAGCTTCTTGAACTAACTGATTATATGATTTAATTCGTAAAGGATTTTCTGAAGCCCAATACTCAATTCTTGCAGCCCTTTCTGGATCTAAACGTACAGTCAAACGATTAGTAGTTAAGGGTCCTAGTGGGGCCATGTTGCCTCACATTAATCAAGCTAGTATATAAACTTAATGCTTTTTGACACATAAATTGCGTCATAAAGTATTATTAAGACAAATAATAGTGACAAAACTGTGTCATACTTTCGGTGCCATTGAATCATTATAAAGTATAGCTTATAATTGATTATGGGTTGTAAACGTTGCAATCAAAATCCAGTAATAAGTAGGCGATATTCTGGGGAAATTTTATGCAAAACCTGTTTTTTTAAGTCTTTTGAAAGAAATGCCCAAAGAGAATTACGGAAACAAGTCAACCTTCTAATTAAGAATTCAAACATTAAAATCAGAAAAATAGGTATCGGACTTTCCGGAGGTAAAGATTCAACCGTAGCTTTGCATATTCTAAAATCTTATGTCGGAGACAGAAATATTGAGATAGTAGGATTATCTGTAGATGAAGGAATAGAAAATTACAGATCTGAATCATTAGACTGTGCCTTATCTGAGTGTAAAAAATTAGAAATAAAACTGGAAATTTTCTCCTACAAGGAATTGATAGGACGTTCGCTAGGCGAATTATTAATAGAAAAACCTCCTCAAGGATCACCATGCTCTCCCTGCGGAATTCTAAGGAGAAGGTCACTAAACCAAATGGCAAACAAAAGCGATGTTGATTGCCTTGTCCTTGGCCATAATCTTGACGACTTCGCACAGACGGTTCTAATGAATCACGCAAGAGGAGATATCGCCAGATTATCTAGGATGGCTCCACATAAATTCGTACAAAGAGGATTTGTTCCCCGCCTGTTACCACTAAGAAGGCTTCCTGAACAAGAAGTATATCTGTATTCCATACTAAAAGACATGGATTTCCACGATGGTGATTGCCCTCATGCTGGTGGAGCTCAAAGAAACACCTTTAGGGAAATCCTGATGAAACTTGAAAAAGAACAACCTGGAACTAGACATTCTTTAGTAAATGGAATGGAGAAAATCAGGGAGAATATGCTAAAACCTGAAAATTTAGCACCATGCCCGTCGTGCGGAGAACCATCTGGTAGCTCTGAACCTTGTGTATTTTGTAGAGAATTTGGGGCATTTGCAGTATAACTGTTTAATAATCAATAGACAAGGCTGACGCTCATTATATCTAATTTGTAGACAAGAGGTGCATACTACACCTCTCGCTACACTTTGTCTTATTATTCCTTATTCTTCTTTTTGTCTTAGAGCAATTCCAATAGCTGCCAAAAGACCGCTAATTGACATGCTTAGTAAGGACAATCCGAAAGATGGAACTGTGTTTACTTCTTTAACAGCTGTAATTGTTACAGGATATCTGTTATTGTTTTCGTTAGACTCGGAAACTGTATCTTCTGTATCAACTGCGAGGTAAAAGTCATATGATCCAGTATTTTGGTCACCTGGACCTGCAGACATACCTAATTCACTTGCTTTTGCTGCAAAAGCGATGTACTTCTTGTTGCCTACTGAAACTATCTCAGCTCCGTGAGCTGTAGTTTTTGTTTCATCAATAGCCCAACCAGAGCTAGTCCAGTAAAGACCAACTTGAACTCCCAAAGGATTGCTTTCGAAGTCAAGAAGACCTACTCTGAAAGTACCTACTGTTTCAGTTCCAGTATTTTCAACTTGGAACATGAACCTGAAGTATTCATCTTTCTCACATGGGTTGTTACCTGCTGGGTTGTTAGTACATCCTGTCTTTTTAACCCAACCAGCACCAGATTCCCCGAAGCCAGTTGCATGTGAAATATATCTCACATCACTTCCTATAGACAAGTCAGGCTTTGCAATAATCATTGTAGCTTGACCATCTGAATCTCCACTAGTGAAGGTGTTATCGTAGTCAGACCATGATCTTGCGTCAGCTTGAATACTGTAAGTACCTGGAGGTGCCCATTGCGCATATCCAATTGTAACATCAATATTAACTGTCATGACTTGACCTGGGTTAACGAAATTGGCTGCACTTGGTTCGTTAGGCTTACCTGCCACGGTGTTCCAAGATGTCTTAGTTGGATTATTGATGTCCCAACCAGTAGGTTGTCCAATTTCAACAGTTCCACTTGGCCATCCAATCTGTCCATCTGAGTTAATGTAGGCTGTTTGGTCGCCACCAGACAAGGCATCCCTACCGTTACCCCATGAACCACTAATTGGTTTTACAGCAACGTATGTTTCTCTACCAGTTTGAAGAACTGAATCCATTATTGCCATAGTTCCATCAAACAACTCAACAAAGGAATTGTCTGGAGCTGTTAAAACAAAGTCCACTACGCCAGAATCTGAAGCTGCTCCAAAGTTGTTAACTTTTACAGTATAAGTTCTACTTACTGTGTCTCCTGTGAGTGATGAAGGTTCACCATTCTGAGTTTTTGGAGATATGTCTTTCAGATCTACAGAGTAGTCATCCAAACCGAAAACGGATGGATAGTATGCCTTGAACATTCCAGAAGAACCTGGACCTGAAGAGGAGCCAGTCAAGCGTATTTGCATTTCACTTCCAATGTAAGCATCTTGTAGACTTCCAGAACCGTCGCCAAGTTGTTCTACAGCACCTAAGTCTGCGAAGAATGTTTGTGCAGTTGAGTTATCGAATGCGCTACTTCCTTCCCAATACATTGGTAACTGTGTGTAATTAGCTGAAGGTATAGAATATAATGTAGATAACTGGTCAGTTGATCTCCATTTAATGTCATACCAAGGACCACTGTTTCCTGATCGAACTTGTGCTTTGACACTAGCATCTATCAACTCATATTCAGCTTCAACAACCAAGAATGGCTTACTGTTCCAAACTGTAAAGAATTCAGATGTTAATGAACCGTCTTCAGAACCGTCCCAGATATATGAACCTGAGCTCCAGCCGTCTCCCATTGACCATTGGTCACCGGTCAATAAAGCTGCTCCTAACACTAAAGTCAATGTTCTGAAATTCTTAGCTCTACTTTCATCTGGAACCTGAACGTCATCATCTCTCAAAGCTTGAATGTGCATTCTGTAGATACCTGGTCCAAGATCTGAACCCCACTTCCAATCTGCACCTGCAGTACTTGGGTCAACAGTAAACTCTTCACCCTTAGCAAGAGATCCTGGTATTGTGAAGAAATTGAAAGTTCTGTCTGATGGCCAGACTCTTAGTCCGTTAGAATCAGTTATTCTAGCTGCAACTGTAACTCCACTTTGTTCCTCAAGACCAATTCCTCTAACAGTAACTGATAACTCATGTTCTTCACCAGATGCTGAATATCTAACAGTGTCAACGTTTACTATGTCAAGATTATTTCTGTATTCATTTCCAATGACTGCTAAGTCATCAATCAAGACACCTTGTCCGCCACCATTAGCAGTTACCACTCTGAAATCAATCCAAGTTTGATAACCTTCGAAGGCTTCAAGGCTTAATTCTTCCATTTGCCAAGTTGTTTTATCTTCACTAAACATTGGACAATTACATGAATTTTCGTAAGTCTTGATCACAGTCCAAGTTTCGCCTCCGCCAATTTTCTGTGAACTATCGAAATCAGTAGATGCTCGAACTTCAAGCCTGTCACCAGCACTTAAGTCCCATTTGATAGCGTACATAATTAGAGGTTTGAAAGCTGCCCTCAAGTCAACGTTAACATCGGGTTGCCATTTGCTACCTTCACCGTCTCTATCATATTGATCTTGTGTTATGAAACTGTCATCACGTCCACCAATTGTTGTTGGTGTGTCGTCATTATGTGTTCCTTCTTTAGCATATTGAAGTACGTATTGGCCACTCTGAGCGTCATTACCGATTGATTTGATTAACCATCTGTTGTAATTGCTACCTGTGTTCAATCTCTCAACTTCAGTATACTGATATTCGTCCCTATCACCTGTATCAAAGTCGTCAGAGAAGAAATTATCAAACACACGGAAAGATATGGTCTTCGAATTGTTCCATGGGAAGAAATCTTTTCCTGCTGGTACAAGGACTTCCACAGTTATGTAGTAAGTATTAGCACCAGGACATTGGAATTCTGAGAAAAGCTCTTTTTGATCAGAGTTTTGATTTATGTCTCCGTAAATTGAGTTACCTGCTAATTGCTGTATAACTGGTTCAGTAACATCTAAGAAATCTGACTTATCTTCACCTTGTAAGTTTTCGACTGTAAACTTAACTGGCAAATTAGGCCATGATGATTCTCCTGCGTTGATAATTGTCGCATTAATTTCTCTCCATAGAGAGTCTCCACCATCTTTTACTTCAAAGTCCTTATCAACTGTAATATCTCCAACAGCCACGTCACGTGTGATCTTTTCGGTTCCTCTGAAAACAATTTCATCAATGAACCAACCTGCATAAGGTCTACTACCTTCTGTATTTTGATCACTATCTGCATCAGCTTGAATTCTAAAGTAAACTGAGTCAGTGTCGTCGCTGCCATAGTACGTATCACTTAGAACGTATCCTTGATACTTCTGGTTTGAACCTCCCCATAGATACCAAGAACCTTCACCTGGACAGAAACCTGAATAACTAATCAAGTTAGTCCAAGTAGTTCCATCCTTAGATATCTGCATTCTGAAATAATCTCCAGATTCCATACACCCTGTAAATAACATACCAATTACTACTTCTTCCATCGCACTTAAGTCAATTGCTGGTGAAATAAAGACATCATCCTGATTAGGTTGCATTGTGAACTTTGGGCAATTAGAATCAGTCATTGAGTCATCTCCCCAATCACAAATTGCAGGATTTGCATTTGCTTTGTACCAGCCGTTTGTATTGAACATGGCTAAAGCTGATTTACCTTCATGATAAACTGAGTTTACAGTCTTATTGAGGGTATTACCGTCTGCTGTACATTCGTCTGCGTCATTGTCGAAATATCCACAACCGTCAGCATCCCAATCGTAACTACCTGTCCTGTGCATGTTGACACCATCATAACTGTTTGCACCGTTGTCTGTAGTATCTTGAATAGTTCCTGCAATACCAATCTCATCTTCAGGAGCTTCCATAGTTTCTATCCACTTACCAACTCCAATTTCTGCTTGAACGAAATTGTTAGGTGTACCTTGGTCACCTGTGTGAACCACTTCTGCAGTTAGAACATCCATACCTGCACTAGTGAAAAGAACATGGCGAGCCTTGTTAGGATCTAAACCATCATATATTCTCTGATATCTGTCGTTTGTTTTGTTGAATGTAAATACTATACTGTCTCCATTTTGAATTGAATCCTCGATGTGCATAGGATGGCCTTCAGGGAAAGCACGTGTATCAAATGTGCTATCGAATAGTATTTGACCAAACTGATTCTTCAATTTCAAATGTACTGCAGTACTACTTTGTGGTAACATTCCATAATTTGTAACTGTTATTCCAATATCAACGGGAACCATAGCTTCTACTGATCTCCAGTACTGGACGTGGTTAGGAATATCTACACCACCAATACCCATGTCTACATTCTTAGTAGATTCTTGTGTAACTTCCATCCAAGATAAAATAGATGCAAAGAAATCTGCTCTGTCTGATCTTTTATTGAACACTCCAATTTCATCAGCAAAGTGGAATGCTTTGTGAGTTTGTGTTCCTGCATATGTTTCAGATGGGAACTGAACTGCGTGATATTCATGTCCGTCTGCCGCACCTTTCCTTTGATCATACCAGAAAGCCCCTACCGCTTCAGGACCTGTTGGCTTAATACCACAAGGCCTGTCTAGGTAGTGAACGCCTGCCGTATCTGTTGCATATTCTTTACCTTCAAAAATAGACCCTGAAACTCCTTTCATGGGATTAGAAGTTCCTCCAACAATTAGGTAAGATGAGGATTGAGTGTCTGAATGTAGGTAAGTATTTTCAAATTGTCCTGAGTATGCATCTACCCAATCAGTCATTTGTGTTAAAAGAATGATGTTTCTGTTATCTACACTAAAGGAATCACTTCCTCCATCTTCACCATCAAGGTAATCACCCAATACTGAAGTTTCTGATGAACTGAAAATGTTAGTATTCCAACCTGAGTACCAAATTATAACTTCGTAATCATCTAATAATGATAGTCCAGCATCGCCGGATGGAAGCTCTTTGTTAACACCGCCCCAATTTCCTCCTCGATAAACATCAAAAGAATAACCTCCATCATTTAAAGCAGTTTCAACATGAGAAGCTTCAATCCATGGACCTGACATCCATCTTTCTGCATCGTCATCCATGAGAAGAACTTTAGCATCACCTGGCTCTTGTCTAGCGGGTGAAAATTTACCTTCTGCCATAGTTACAGCAATAGGCATCTCCTCTCCATCCATGGGCGCAGGATTAGATTCCTCTACTATTTTTATTTCTCCTTCAGATTCGGAGACCAATGCTTCACCAAGGGTAATTCCCGAGGTAATATCTACTTGTTCATCTACATCATCGCTTGCAGACACCATAGCAGTAAAGCTGCTTAGGGCAAACAAAGCTACGACGAGAATTGCCATCATCTTCCCATAAAGGGAACTTGATTTTGATACGTTTGTATTCATTTTTTGCACACCTTCGCGTTTTGTCCTATTACCGCATTACCTTGATGGTAAACGGTTACATACCATTGACAAGGCCTTAATAAAAGAATACCCAGTTTTTTAATAACTCATATAAAAACTTACTGGTTTGTAATTTGGACATTAATGCAAATTTTTTCCAATGTCAAACACAAAAAGTGACGATGAGGGTGAGTATGCATGAACCTCTCTTTTGAGCGTACATTTAAACCCGAAATCGAGATAATCAGAAATATCAAATGAATTATCTTTTGAAGCAATATGATACAAGTGAATTGATCCTCCGTCTAAAACTAAATCCATCGCTTTTTTCAAATGAGGTATACTATTTGTTGGATTGTTCATGACAATTCTGTCAAACTTTTTCTTGTCGAAGTCGTAGTCTTCAAATTTAGATGTGTAAAAAGTGTATTGGTTGGATTTCAAACCATTTTTTTTAAAATTCTCCACAGCCCATTTTCTAGCTTCAGGATTTGAATCTAGTGATAGTAACTTACAACCCCTTTTAGCTAATGAAATTGAAAAGGGTGCAACTCCCGCAAATGCGTCTAAAACGTATTCTCCCTTGCGAACAAGCAACGATACTCTATGTCTTTCTGTAGCTAGCCTTGGTGAAAAGTAAACTTTGGATATGTCTGCTTTAAAATTCATTCCGTTTTCCTTGTGAAGTGAAACAAAGGTATCTTCACCGGAAATAATTCTTAATTCTCTGATTCTAAAATCACCATGAACGCCCATATCAACACAAACTGTTTTGATATTTTTGTGAGATAATAGTAAGGCATCTGCAATTTCCTTTTCGTGAACTTGAATATCGTCTGCAATTCTNATAATAGCTATTTCACCGAAAATATCAAACGAACGGGGAGCTAAATCTCTGATATTTTTATCCAGACTCANTCTATAATCCCTGGAGGTTTTGGTATAACTTAGACCTGCCCGTTTCACAATAGTNCCCTCAAATGACACTGAATCTTGGTTTAGAGGCCAAAATATCGAATTATCTTCTTTAATTGGCAAAAAATCTTCGTTCAAATAACCCTCATTTTTTAGATATAACTTAGCTTCTTCAGCCCTATCGTTAGAGACTTTCAAGTAGTTAATCAAGTGAATTCTTGTAAGATTCTGCATCAATTAATGCAGACATATCTTCAGAAGGATCGATTACTACCATCCAACCAGAACCGTAAGGCGACTCATTTACTAATTCTGGAGATTCTTCTAGCTTATCGTTTACAGCAATGATTTTACCTGCAATAGGTGCATAAATATCACTGGCGGCTTTAACAGATTCAGCTACTGCCATAACTTCTCCTCTTTGGTAAGTATCTCCTACGTTAGGTAACTCGACAAAGACAACATCAGATAGTGCATCTTGAGCATAGTCAGTTATTCCCACTTTAACTCCATCGCCTTCGTTAGGGCCAACCCACTCGTGGTCTTCAGTGTAACTCAAATTCTCAGGTATTTCGCTCATAAGAATGGAGTATGAATTACACGCCCTTTTAATTGTTTATCACGCACCTGAATGTTAACGTTTGTGCCAATTGGTAAGTCTAAATAAGAAAGCCCAATTCCTCGTTTCAACATAGGTGATAAAGATCCACTTGTCAATTTAGATATTTGATTGCCATTAAAAAAAACTGGTAAACCCGGACGAAGAACTCCCCTTTCTTCAAGTAAAATACCGCTCAAAGAAGCGTAACCAGATTCCTTTTGTGAAACAAGTTTCTCTTTACCTATAAAATCATGCTTCCAGTCTATAACCCACGAATATCCTGATTCAAGTGTTGTCTGAGATCCATTGAAATCAGTTCCTGATAACAAATAGCCCTTCTCCAATCTCAAAGTATCTCTCGCACCAAGACCAATTGGTATTGCTCCCATATCTAAAAACGATTGCCAAACTGTAAGACATTCGGATAATGGACCTATAATTTCGTACCCCTTTTCACCTGTGTAACCTGTTCCACTTATTATCAAATCATCTAGTTTGGTTAACTTAAAAGGAGATATTGATACGTTAAGATATTGGCGTAAAAGCCTAAGTGACTCAGGGCCTTGTACTGCAATACAGAAATAATCTTCTGATTTATCATCAACTTTAACACTAAAGTTTTTAGACTTCGAAAGAAGCCAATTGAAAACCTTTGAGATCATTGATGCATTAGGTACTAACATGAAACTTTTTTTATCAAAAGTGTAAACTATTGTATCATCAATTATATTTCCATCATCATTTAAAATGTGGCAATATCTGCAATCTCCATCTGCTAATTTACTGATATCCCATGTAGTAACATAAGATAGGAACGAAGAGGCTTCATCTCCTGAAATAAATATTTGACCCATGTGAGACACATCAAAAATGCCAACCCTTTCACGGACTGATTTATGTTCGGAGACAATACCTGTATACTGGATGGGCATATGCCAACCCGCAAAATCAACCATTTTTGCACCCAATTTCACGTGCTCATCATGAAGACATGTTTGAGATAAAGACATTAGTAATCAATAGAGTGGGATGAATAAGGACTGGGGCGGCAATCTTATTAAGGAACTCCAGTCGAGATAACTGTGACTAAAGATAACGAGGAAGTTAAAAGCTCTGATGAATCTAATACTAGTAGTGAAGAAACTCCAGAGGTAAATGAAAGTCCAAAAAATAAAAAAAGTAATACCGAACCAACTGAAAATATTAGAGTAACTCTACCATATAAGCCNAANGGTGAGATGTTTGCNGTTGCTGAAACCTTTCAAGGTGGATCGAGGCTACAATTAATNTGTGAAGATGGGAAGAGACGAATGGGTAGAATACCTGGTAAATTAAGGAGAAGAATGTGGGTTCGTGAAAATGATTTATTAATTGTTGTTCCTTGGTCGTTCCAAGACAGCAAAGCAGATGTAAAGTTTAGATATACACCTACACAAACATCTAATCTAAAAAGAAATGGTAAAATACCTGAAATTTTAGATATATATTGATAGATGCGAGGAAGAACTGAGAAGCTTGATAGAATTCTTGGAAGCATAAATGCAAACTTTGGTCAAGATTGGAAAAAAACTACCGATGACGTTTTTGATGAGGTGACTCTTAAGAACCTACAGCAGCTAATCAGTCAAGGAATAATTAATACTATAGAAAATGTCATAGCTACTGGGAAAGAAGGCAATGTTTTTAGGGCAAAAACAATAAAGGGCGAAAACAGGGCTGTAAAAATATACCGAATTAATACTGCTACATTTAGGAAATTAGAAAAGTACATAGAGGGAGACAGTCGATTCAAAAACAGCGGCAATAGTCCAAGAGATAGAATATTTACCTGGGCTCAAAAAGAGTATAAAAATTTACACTCTATGAGAGCTGCAGGTGCTAATGTGCCCCAACCTTATCACGTTCACAAAAACATAGTCGTAATGCAATATCTCGGATGGAGATTTAGACCGTATCCCACAGTTAGAGAACTACCTCCTGATAAACCTGAAGATTTTTTTGAGAAATTAAAACTGTCTGTTAAAGCATATCGCAATCATAATCTTTCCCATGGAGATTTGAGTGAATATAATATTATAAATAGGAGAGGAGAACCTTTCATCATAGATGTAGGACAAGCTGTGCCTGACAGCCATCCTCTCTACAACCAATTACATAGGAGAGATATGAAAAATTTACATCGTTTTTGGAAAAAATATATTCCAAGTCTGAGAAAAGAGGATTTAAAAATATGAAATATGTAAGAATCCCTTCTTCAAGGGTTGGCGCAGTTATCGGTCCTGGAGGGAAAACAAAAAGGAAACTTGAAGAATTAAGTGGATGCAAGATTTCAATAGATTCAGAAGAAGGATTGGTAGAAATCGTAAAGGGAAATGAAGTTGATGCTTTGAAAAATTTGCAACTAATTAACACAGCAAAAGCCATCGGAAGGGGATTTAGTCCTGAAATAGCATTTCAATTAATTGAGATGGACTATTACTTCGAAATTATAGACATAAGGGATTATGTAGGCAGATCAAAAAAACGATTAGGAACTGTAAGAGGTCGTATAATTGGTAGGGGCGGAAAAACTCGGCACATAATTGAAGATATGACGGGATGTAACCTTGCCATTCAAGGACATACTGTTTGCATCATTTCAGATTTGGAAGGTCTAGAAGCTGCTAAAGTAGCTATTTCTATGGTATTATCTGGTTCAGAACACGGTTCTGTCTATAAATATTTAGAAGGTTTTAGAAGAAGAATACACTGAAATCTCAAGGTATTTGATAAAGGTTACTAATTAATTTTATATATTTGCCCTTTGTGCGCGAAATACAAATTTTTACAGATTATCTGTAATTGCGATGTGAAATAATGGAAAATGAACTACATATGGAANAAAATCAATATGCAAGCTATAGAAAGATTAACAACTTTAATGGAGTGAAACTATGAAAGTTACATTTTTAGGAGTTGGAGAAGCNTTCGATGANAATAATACTCACACATGTATCNTAGTAGAAGCTGCAGGAAGAAGAATGTTNGTAGATTGTGGCGCTACTGCTCCACCTTCAGTCTGGCANCAATCCAAAAGACCNGATTACCTTGATGGTATATTTATTTCACATTTCCACGCNGACCATGTGTTTGGATTACCTGCNCTCATGATGAGAATGTGGGAGGACGGTAGAACAAGGCCGTTTTATCTTTTCGGACCNGTAGGAACTCAAAGAAATGTNGAAAGATTAATGGAAGTCGCCTATCATGGAATGGTTGCTAATTTGCCATTTACATTGAGATTCAGAGAATTNCAAAGATCTCATAGGTGGGATGATTGGAACTTAAGAGTAGTTAACACAAGACACACTGTTCAAAATTTAGGATTAAGATTAGAAGCTGGAAGTCCAACAAAAGTTTTCTGTTATTCTGGTGACGGAATGTTTACGCCAACAGCATCTAAACTTTACACAAATGCGGATTTATTAGTACATGAAGCATATACAAGCGACGGAACTGTGAAAAATCCAAGAGGTGAGACCGTTACAATAGGAACTAAAACTCATTGCTCTTTGCAGCAGCTTGAAAGATTAGACGATATGGCTCGTCCAAAGAAAATGGCGCTCATACACTTAAATCGAAAATTAAGAGAAGAGAAAAAAGACATTCTCAAAAAGTACAGGCAAAGAAGATGGATNATGCCTGATGCNGGTGAAGTTATCGAACTATAATGCACAAATTAGTACAAATTGTAAGATTTGAATCTGCAAGAAAATTACCTAAAGTACCTGAAGGNCATCCCTGTGGTAATGTATACGGGCTAGCCTTCAAACTAGAAGTACACGTTGAAGGTGAGGTTGATCCTGAAACTGGATTTGTTATAGACTTTGGACATATAGAATCTGCGATTAAACCAACTTATGATTTAATCGATCACAACTACCTGAATGACATCGAAGGACTTGAGAACCCTACAAGTGAAGTACTTGTNGAGTGGATATGGAACAACCTGCATGAACATTTTGATGAACCGTGGAATTTAGANGAAAATAAAAACAAGTTGTGTAACTTAGTCAAATTAGTACTATGGGAAAATGAAGTCTCAAGAGTTGAATTCAAAGGGAACTAACGCTTTCTTGAAACTAAGGAAATTACCACAAAAATTATAGATGAAAATAAAAAACTAGGTGAAATCAAAGTACTTTCGTCAGTTTCAAAAGAATCTTCTGTAAGAGAAACTGTAATTTGAATAGATTGCTCGTCATATTCTCCCATCGAGTCTTCCACTCTCAAGGTAATGACATGGCTACCTTGAGAAAGACTAGAGACCTCCATAATATTGGATGTTCGCAGTAGTTCGCCATCTAAATTACTGTACCAAATAAATATTACTGAATCTCCATCCGGGTCGGTAGAACCTTGTGCTGAAAATTGAATTATNTCATCACTTCTAAATTCATCCCCTGACTTTGGTGAAAATATTTTTGAAATAGGTGGATTATTTANTGGCTTTTCTTTGACGTTTATGANCAACGAATCACCAGAAGATGAACGAGCACCTTCGTCATCTTCAACATTTAAGACAACTTCAAATTCACCNGCTTCCTCAAAATAATATTCTACCCATGAAACATCTTTCCAGTCTGTTTGCCTACCATCTCCAAAGTTAAATTGATACCTAACAACGCTAGAATCATCNGTAGAACTATTTCCTGAAAAAATTATATTATCTCCAACAAAAACTTCATTATAATTAGAAGTTATTGAAGCTGTAGGTCTGCGATTTGAATCTTCATTTGTAACTTCTACTTCTATCGAAAATATAGATGAATAATTATAACCATCAAAAGAACGAGCTTGAACAGTATATCTGCCGTTCAAATCAACACTTGAATTCCAAGACCAAAACCAATTTTCAAAACCATTTGCTCTCTCCCAGTCATTAGGTAAAAGCCTTACCTCAACGTACTCCAAATTAACATTATCGCTAGCACTTCCTTTAACTGCCACTACTCCAGATACTATTTCATTTTGACCGGGCTCCGTTATGAACACAAGCGGAGGCTGCATATCTATAAATTCTAAAACTGACACATCGAATGAGAAAATATTATTTGATTCCATCTCATCTTGAGGCACTACTGAGACAATCTCAATAGTTAANTCATGATCACCTTTGACTGCAAGCCAANTCGTCTGAACATTAAATGCCTCGTTAGAATTTAGTCTATCTTCTATTTTTTTTGACTCAAANAACTCTCCATCATTAAAGAANTTAAGTTGATATTCTCTAGCCGGCCCGGGACCTTGATTAACTACACGCGCAGTAATGGGTATTTCTTGACCTTCAAGAAGATTATCAGATATAGTTACTTCTTCGATGAAAAGATCTGGAAGGTCTGTAAAGGAGGCTACAGTGAAATTTTTAGTATCTCCAAACATATCATTGATAGAATAAAANACTGTCAAAGGAATTGCTTCATCAAAAGCTGGAGCTTTAATATCAAATTTGAAGCTCGGAAAACTATCTACTGAGCTACCTGGTGAAACTGAACCTGTAAAATTAAAATTAGCTTCTAAAATCCATTTACCATTCTCTTCGTAAACAGAANTCATACTGTTTTCTGAATTGATTCCGCTACCNTCACCAGAATTAAGCAAGAAAGTATCGGGTTTNGGCCAATTACTAGAATAAGTAGCCGTAATCTTAACGTTATCAGGCAAATCACTGCCTTGTATAAAATTATTAATTGTTCCTCCNTCCTTACCTCTATTAGTGTATTCTGTTTTAGTGTATGTCATAGNGGCCTCAAATGTTTCACTGGTTTCAGATTGTATTCCTGTGTTACCTGATAAATCCGCACTTTTCAGATTCATTGAACGCGAAACTGCACCAACTAAATCAACTGTACCCCAGCCATANCAATTATTCGGTGAAAATAATTCTCCGCAATCTACGTCTAAAGGAACTTTGTGATCACTAGTCTCCCTNAGAATCTGCTTGATATAGTCTGTATTTGAAGTAGGACTAACGTTTGGGTTAGCTTGAATCATGAGTGCGGCTACTCCTGCAACATGAGGTGTTGCCATTGAAGTGCCAGAATAGGAAACATAACCATCTCCTGAATTGGCCCGGGCCGACATTATTGCACCACCTGGCGCCATGACATCTGGTTTCAAGCGTCCATCTCCTGTAGGTCCTCTACTGGAATAAATCTCTCTGGAATGATCATCATTTACAGAGCCTACTGTTATGGCCTTGNCACTGTCTCCAGGGTAAGAAACTGATCCTGGATGTGCTGCTAAACCCAAATTTCCATTACCTATCGCAACAACTGTAACAATTCCGGCTTCAACTGCAACGTCTAAAGCTTGAGAAATTGAAGACGCTCCATTATTTGTAGCCCCTGGAATTACTACTGGACCACCNAAAGATAATGACATTACATCAATTGAAAATCTATCTTTATTCTGTATTGTCCAATCGACCGCGCGNAGTAAATCTCCTTCATCTCCTGAACCCCCGTCTAAGGCAATTACTCCTACGAGTTTAGCTTGAGGAGCTACGCCAGCGTATTCTCCACTCGAACCGCCGGTCCCNGCTGCAATACCCGCGCAGTGAGTACCGTGACTACCNGAATCATGAGGCTGTTCGTTTGGGTATTCTTGATCTGTGTTTGCGTTGTAGAATCCTAGCATACCNTTTGAATCAACAGCTATTTTTGGGTCATATGTTGATGAAATATCATCTAAATCATCTAGAGATTCATGCTCAAAATCTACCCCCGTGTCAAGAATGGCAATTGTGGTNTCCTCNCCTCTAAAGCCAAAATCTTCCCAAATTTCACTAGTACCTATTGAATCTACACTGTTATCCAATGTTGGGTAAAAGAGAACATTTGGCTCTAACCATTCCAANCCAGGCAAATATACAACATCTGGAACCTGTTGTAAATCAATTACAAATCCAAACGTGTTGAACCTACTGAAACTATCTGTGATTACTCCTCCNAAATCTTTGATATAATTNTGATGATGTTCATCTAAATCCGTAACTCTGGCAAATAAATCGATTTTACCTNTTGGAGACTCAACTAGACCTAATTCTTCNGACAAAGACACATCTTGGTATACTATTTCTAACCTATCGTCAACTAGATGCANATGCGTGGACGGAAGAGGTTCGATAACTTCTGAAGTTTGAGCGTAAGGACTAAAAATCATCAAAATAAAAAANGCTGATACCGTAAAAGCTAGTAATCTGGCCACANTAGTTCATACGGGATGTATTAAAAAAATATTATCTATTAATTTAAGAATATTTTNTTCCNAGGTAATCACATAATGTCTTAAGTAAGTTAATATCATACTNAGTAAAAGCATCTAGCTTNTCAGAGTCAACGTCTAAAACAGCAAATANNTCACCATTCGGACTTATAACTGGTACAACAATTTCACTTAATGTTGTTGNGCTACANGCAATGTGATCTTTTCTAGTCCTTACATCCGGAACAAGTTGGGTTTCTCCGGTCAAAGCCGCNCTTCCACACACNCCATTNGTAAATGGNATTGTGATNCAACCATGTGTTCCTTGATATGGNCCTATTTTCAATAAGCCAGGAGAAACAACTCTGTAAAATCCGGTCCAGTTAAAGTGGGAAAAATTGTTATGTAGTTCAGAAACTACAGTAGCCATCGCTGAAATCCAATCATCTTCATCTTCAAGTAGTGAATAAATTACCTGTTCAACATTTTCATATTTTTCAATATCTGATTTTTTTAGCTTCATTGGTTTGCCCATATGCATGGCGCCCAGGCTGGGATTCGAACCCAGGTTTGAAGCTCCGCAAGCTTCCGTGATTCCAAGCTACACTATCCGGGCGCAGATTCCTAAAAACAGCCGTTCTTAAAGACCTTATATCAACATATATCTTATATCCATACCTCTTTTGAAAATATATGACACAAGTTACTATCTTGATGGGATCTGCAAGCGATAAACCTATAGCCCAAAAAGCCGAAAAAATATTAGACAAGATGAATATAACTTTTGAAACATATGTAGCTTCTGCACATAGAACTCCAGCAAGAGTTGTTGAAGTAATTGAAAATTCTAGTGCCGATGTTTTTATCGCATTAGCAGGACTATCTGCCGCACTTCCTGGAGTCGTTGCAGCACATACACTAAAACCTGTAATTGGTGTGCCATGCGCATCATCTAGCTCTCCTGCGAACTTAGATTCTCTGCTGTCGGTTGTTCAAATGCCACCAGGCGTTCCAGTTGCTGGTGTTGGAATAGGTAGAGGAGAAAATGCAGCTCTACTTGCAGCAAGAATTCTTGGAATTTCAAATAAAAAAGTAGATGAAATGCTAGAAAGCTATCGTAAGGAATTAGAGCAAAAGACGATAGATTCAAATTAAATCTGAAATCTATAAATTTCACCACATGAAAGACAAGTAACTGTACGCCAACCTTTATTGGAAATTCTAAATCTTACATTTGATGCGGTAAAAACCGAATCGCACTTGCGGCAAAATTTAGATTTATCTTTGCCAGATAGACGTTGATTGTATCTTTTACTAATCAATTTAACTAATTTTACACATTTATCAGGACTGATAATAGTACTACGTCTATTGTAATGAAGAAAACTAAACAACTTTTCAATTCGTTCTCTAGCAAGTTTTTCTTGAAATTTTGTTCGCCTTCCTCTACCTCTTGGCATAAATCACCCATTAGGTCCTTTTTTTAACACCCTCCTTTAACTAAATATTAAAATGTTTAATGATTATTTGAGCTGGGATACGCCATGGGAATTGTATTTTCATGCACTTATTTTTATTCCTATAATTCAAAGGCTTATTTTCCTGGGAGAACCTGCATTAAAAGCTGTACAAATTCATGGACATCATCTAAAATGGATATTTGAAAGACTAAGAGAAATACCCAAGGGATACTCAATAGCTGCTAAATTTACAGTTGGATTGCTAGTTCCAGCTACAATTGCTTTAATGAGATTTGTGATTTTCGAACCAGAGGATGGAGTTGTTGAATTTTTTGATTTAACCTTGACACCACCTGATTGGAATCAGACGCCGTCATGGCAAATTGGATTAATGATTACATTTTTCATCGGACATACGTACTTGGACTGGAGAAGGGTATGGGATACTAGAAATTTGGCTGTAAAACTAATTAGTGTAGACGTTCAAAAGTATAGGCCAATGGTTGACAGGATGTTACAAATGGGCGATTGGTTGAAGAACTCAAGGGATAAAGGAAATGAAGCTCTTCCACATGAAAGAGTAGCAAAGTTTGTTGGTTTTTTTGCAGGAAAAGTTGTTGATACTACGAATACTGTGGTTGACAAAGTAATGGAAATGCCTAACAATTACGCTGGAAGATGGATGGCTGTAAATGTTGCTTTTGGTATGGCATTCCACCTTATGCCTATTGTTTTTATGTTTTTCTTGACAATGACCTATGAATGGAATTTATAATTCACTAATAATTTTGTTAACTTGTTTCTTTAAATTTTCAAGTGTTCCACTATTATCTATATTAAAATCTGCCAATTTCATTGTCTTAGACAACTGTTGTTTGTTTGGATCATCATTGTTGTCTTCCTTTTGTTCTTGTTCAAGAAATTTCTCCCAAGTATCGCTGTCTCCAATGCGGCCCCTCAAACTAAGTCTTTCGTATCTTAATTTAGCATCGGCATCTACTGAAATAAGGAAAAATTTACCAACCCTACTACTTTCTCTTAGAGATTCTACTTCAAACGGATTTCTTATTGAATCTACAATGTGATTGCAATCTAAAGTTAATTTCGATGTTAATTTATCTGCTAAAACACCTGGACCTCCAGTATTTCTGAGTTTATTGCCAATTTCAATTAAATTTTCACGTGTCTCCTTTTTTCCTAAAAGATTAAGCTCGTCACGCAAAGAGTCTGATAATGAATGATATACAAAACCGTGCTCTTTCAAAACTTCAGCGACAGTTCCTTTACCTGAAGCATTTTTTCCTGTTAAACCTAAAACGATTGTTGACAAAAAATTTCTCAGAAATCTGAGCCCTCTCTATACTCGCCAAATACTCCTCTTAGAACGTCACACATCTCACCTAGAGTAGCCTTAGCTTTTGCAGCTTCTATGAAATGCGGCATAAGATTCTCATCACCCTCGGCTGCTTTCTCAATAGCTGTAAGACTAGCTTCGTGACGTGCTTTATTCCTACTCGACCTAAGATTCTTAAGTCTTCTACACTGCCTCTCGAAACCTTCGGGATCCATCTCCAAAATAGGAATTTCTACAGGCTCATTAGAAGTAAATTCATTAACACCGACTACTGTTCTCTCATTGTTGTCAATTTCTTGTTGATATTTGTATGCTGCCGCTGCAATTTCTTTTTGAAAGAAACCTTTCTCTATTGCTGAAACTACTCCCCCAAGAGATTCTATCCTGTCAAAGTAATCTCTCGACTGTCTCTCCATGTCATCTGTTAACCATTCCAAATAATAGCTTCCGCCTAACGGATCTGCTACATTTGCAACACCTGATTCATGGGCAATTATTTGTTGAGTTCTTAGTGCAATTTGAACTGCTTTTTCTGAAGGCAAGGCCAAGGCTTCGTCCATTGAATCTGTATGCAAGGATTGTGTCCCTCCCAACACACCAGCCATTGCCTGTATGGCGACTCTAACTATGTTAATTTCTGGCTGCTGGGCAGTTAAACTACAGCCTGCTGTTTGTGTATGAAACCGAAGAGTCATACTACGTGGATCTTTGGCTCCGTATTTGTATTTCATATCTCTGGCCCAAATTCGTCTTGCAGCTCGGTATTTGGCTATCTCCTCAAAGAAATCATTGTGTGCATTGAAGAAAAAGCTAAATCTTGGAGCAAAAGCATCAATATTTAATCCTCTCTCAATAGCCCAATCTGCGTAAGCATAACCATCTGCCAGAGTGAAAGCAAGTTCTTGAACTGCTGTAGAACCAGCCTCACGAATGTGATAACCTGAAATAGAAATTGTATTCCATTTAGGCATATTTTTAGTGCCGTACTCAACTGTGTCCGTCACTAAGCGCATTGAAGGATTAGGTGGAAAAATATACTCTTTCTGTGCAATATATTCCTTTAAAATATCATTTTGAATTGTTCCTCCAAGATTTGATTTAGGTATTCCTCTATTTTCAGCATTTGCAATGTACATAGCCCAAGTCATTGCTGCTGGTGAATTAATTGTCATAGAAGTTGTAACTTTGTCCAATGGAATATCTTTGAATAAAATTGACATGTCTTCTATACTGCTAACTCCCACGCCGCACTCTCCGAACTCTCCAGCGGCCATAGGTGAATCACTATCGTAGCCGTAGAGAGTTGGTAAATCAAAGGCTGTGCTAAGTCCTGCGTTGCCTTGGCTTAGCAGATACTTGAATCTTTCATTAGTTTCCTCAGCTGAACCGAAGCCTGCAAACATTCGCATTGTCCATAAACGACCGCGATACATTGTCGAGTGAATTCCCCTTGTATACGGAAACTCCCCGGGGAAGGATATATCTTTATTGAAATCTGTTTTTAAATTGTCAAGAGGTGTGTATAGCCTATCAACTTCCTGACTTGAAGTTGTCATAAATTTCTTATTTCTTTCAGGATGTTTAGCAAGTGCAGGCTCGAGAACTTCCTTTACCCATTTATCATGAGCTTTCTTATAGTCTGAATTATCTTGTTTTAAATTTTTAGAAGACTTCTCATCCTTTGACATTATTTGGGATTATATCCAGTAAATAAGGTTTTACTACGACAGTGAACTATATATCCTGAGTGTAGATGAAAAATTGTCAGGAGGTGGAGGGCGACCGACGGTCTTAGGCTGAGGAAAGTCCCCTCTCCATGAGCAAGGCAGCCGCAAGGAATCCGAGAGGATTGGCAATGCAACAGAAACGACACAGCCTCACAATGGGAATGATCGTCTAGGACGTGACGTCTGTGAAGGATTTGGTGAAACGAGCACCCCTGCCGGAGCAATTCCAAGTATCCGCGTAGACCTGCTCGGGAGCGGTAGGTAGGAAGCANAGCTAAATGTCGCCNNCCATTTTGGTTAACAGAAAGGGGCTTACTCCCACCACCTGACGCGAATCTTACATTANTTTTAAATAACGAATTCGNNNGCCGCGAAATATCATGGCTGCAGATTATACTGACGAACCAAAGTGCACGCAAAAAGGTACAGGATGGATATCCTTTGAACCTAAGCCAAAAGTTAGAAAATTAGTTAAAATAAAACGAAAAGTTAGGAAAGTCAGTAGTAATTTTTAAAAANGAATAAACTGGAAATAATTCCTGCAAAGTCAAACACTAGATCTTGAACAGAGCTATTTCGACCGTTTACCATGCTCTGGTGAAGTTCATCAATACAAGCTATCGAAAAGCCCAAAATTAGAGTGATGAACATGAGATTACTCTTAGGTTTTATTTGTCTTTCAACNAAAGACTGCTGAATAAGAAAACCTAATAAAAAAAACTCCAGAAAATGAAACAATTTATCAAGGTCTGAAAAGTTGCTACCTGATTCAGGAAGAGAAGAAGCTGGTATATGGCTAATGTATGAAATCAGCAGAACGTAAATTATTGTAATATGTAAATATTGAATATTATACACTACAACTTACCTTGTCTCATAAGATTTAGGTCATCGAGATCATAGGNGTCAAAATTATTTGGAGGTTCGCCATCTAATTGATTGTAAAAGTCTTGACTTTCAATTGCCCAGTACATAACTGATTCTTCATTATTTGAATGATGAGGGTGATCTGGATCTTCATGATCATGAGGTGAAGTGTATCCCATGTTAACTAATCCCAAGAGATGNCCATATTCATGAACAAGAACTGCTTTCTCTATATCCTGTGCAGATATGAATAAGAAAGCCGCATCCTCAATTTTTTCTTGAAACATTGCGAAAGAAGAACCCTTGTATGCAATTCCTAGTGCATTATCATTATCCTCAAATTCACCATTTAGATATAAGATATGAATCACAAATTCATCACCACCTTTAAATTTATTACGCTGTGAATTTTCAATTTCGAGTATTTCTTCAAGAGAGTAACTAGTATCTGTACTTCCAAAACTATTCTGACTAATTGTTACTGTATTTTTGTCCGTAACCTCATTTATTCTTTGCCTAAGTAAATCAAGAGCATCTGAACTAGGTTCATAACCTGAAACATAATTTATCTCAATATGTAACTTTGAATATTTACCACTTTGAAGAATTTCATATCTGCATTCTCCTACTTTGTTCTCACAAGAAATCAATTCGTCTTTAATACTGTCTAAGCAACCTGCAGAAGCGAGAAATATTGACATTAAAAACAACATTACGTTTCGCATATAACGCTATCAAACCTAGTAATTAAAAAGTTATTAACTTAGTAAAGAGGTCCAAGAACCAATCTCGGATCTGGAAATTTGCGAAGGGCTGATTCTCTGTCCTCCATAGAAACTACTCCTGGTAAATCGTGTGTTTCAGGTTCTACAACTGATAACTGGAAATGAAGATGAGGCTCCCACCCTCCGTTCTCACTTTCATCTCCAAAAAAACCTATAACCTCTCCTTTCTTAATAAACTGCCCTTTTGTTTTATTAATTATTGATTGTGAATCTAAGTGCCCATAGAGTGACCATATTTTTACGCTTGAAATAATGTGTTCGGTAATAACTACATTGCCGTAATCTCCAGCTGCTGGATTATAGCCAAAATCAAAAATTTTACCTTCCATAAAAGCCATACAAGGAGTTCCTACCGGCCCTCCTATATCTATTCCNACATGAATATTACGAANGCTCTTAAACAAATCTGTATTGTAAACATTAGGCCTAAATTCATCATATTTTCCNATTGAAAAACCACTATCACCCGANATCCAAGGCCCTTTCGTTAAATCCAGAATTTTGTAATCCTCCGGAAGATTAACTACAGGATGAAAAGATTCAGAGTCCCAATCAATCATTCAAATGAATTTCCTCAGTCAAATATATNTTTTTTTCATGATTAGTTGTGACCACTAAACGTCCATCTTCAGAAACTGTANCGACAGTACCATTTCCTTCACTCCATGAAACCTGTTTACCGATTAAACAATCATAAAATAAAAATTTATCAATTATATCTTTGTCGTTGAAATTCAGATAATTTTTAATTTTTTCAAGAAGNTCATCTACAAATGATAACTTGTTGATCTNTATACCTAATCCTACTAAACTAGTTGATGTACGAATACTGGGTTCATTACTGATATTTATTCCTAAACCAGCTACTGTGATTTTACCTTCAGAATGACAAATTACTCCACCCAATTTCATGTCATTGAGTAATATGTCATTTGGCCACTTGAGTTTAACATTTAATTTGAGTTTAACTAGTATATCTGCGACAGAAATGCCAATAATGATTGGTAAAAGATTTCTGTTAGGTAAATTTACAGAGAAATATAAGCCTCCCAAATCTGANTCCCAGAATCTACCCAATCTGCCNTAGCCCTCAGACTGCTTTAAAGAAATCATCGAATCATAATTATCTAATCCAAATTCAGTTAACCAAGTATTAGTTGATTTTATGTTATCAACTATATTTATCAAAGAAAGGCACCTAAATCCATTTGTTTAATCTGCTCGTTCTCTAATGTTTCTTCAATTGCACTAAAAGCTAATTCTAACCTTTGCTTGATAAATTTTCTTGAACCGTAAGTCTCAGCTATTTCGCCNGCAATTTGCCTGTATTTCGCTACTGATGCAGGAGAAATATTTAACTGCAGTAAACCTCCNCAGGAGCAAGTTTCTTTCAAGGGAGGTCTGCGGTACTTCATATTACATTTCTTACACCTAACACCTTGAGTAGAGAATGAACGCAGATTCCCAATAATATCGCGAATGAAATGCTTCTCAATAGTCTGCTCAGCAACATAACTTGCATCNGAAGCCCTTGTTTTCTTAGCCAATTCAAGAGAAGCTATGGCTTTACTTTTCATGGAATNTAAGGTAACATATCTCGACTCATTGGGTCCAAGATTAATGTCTGATGATGAGTGTGTGAATGAGTATCCTTCATATTGCTCAGGAGTCTCTAGTCTTTTGGAAACTATATCAAGATAGTCAAGAACTTCTGTAGGATTTGACAGCTTCTCAGAGTGTTCATAAAATTCCAGCGGATAAGATGAGTTTAACTCGACATTGTGGGCTTCACTGTCTATTTCAATTGGATCTATTCTAGTGGATAAAACTCTTGGTATATCCATAGTNCCTCCTCTTGTAGTAGGTACAAAACTGTCTGAAAAATTGAGTAGGCCGTCTAAAAGTAACATTATTGAATCCTCATCACCATCACAGTTTCTTCGTTTAGATGCATGAAAAAACGGATGACCATACTGTGCTTTGGCTGATGTAAATCCTATAAGTCTAGTTAGGACTCCTGCGGANGTGTGAGGACTCAAACATATCAATAGATTACCAATTAAATCATGCATGTCTGAATTCGCTGTGACATTGTAAAAAGGCTCTGAATCGTAAAGTTTTACTAATTCATCATTAACAAAATTTGCTACCTTAACTAGCCAAGGGCCTGCATTTCTAGAAACAATTAAGTCCTGAACCTTTAATTCCAAAAGCTGATTTTCAGATTCTAATTTACGACCATCAACATCAAGAATATATCCTAACTCTAAAGCTTTCTCAACTGATAAACCAATTTCTCTTGGATAAAAATGCGTAATTGGCAAATCAATCATGTCGTATCTAAGAGTGCCATCCTTGTAAACTCTCAAATCATATTTTGAGCGAAGTATGCCTTTTTCTAAAGATTCAGGTATTTTTGGACCGGACTTAAGTTCCTTGATTCCTTTTATTTTAGGCAATATACCTGTCTTTGTGTTATTCATTGCCTTTGTAACTATTTCTGATACATCAACTATTCTTTTCTTAGCGTCTTCTTTAACCATAGTCAATGATTCACAGCACCTCAAGGANATAGTTTCTTCATTGCAATTCTTACAATATCTCAATTGAGTCACCATCTCAATAGATCCTAGTTTTCCTTGATTAAATCCTCTTCTAGATGGTCTCTCTTTTAATGCAGTATTGACTAATCTTTGATTNCCACCAGAATCTCCTAGAGGAAACAATACATGAGGTGGTGGCTTAAGTCTCCTTTCGTTTGCTTTTTCAGGACGTCCCATACTGGCACCAATCCTTGTTGGTGCTTTACATTTAATCAAAACTCCTGATAGCTGTGATATAAGCTCTANTGAGTCTTCATACTTGCTATCTACTTTNTTAGNTACTAGTGANTTTTCATTAACATCAATACCTAACAAGCTNATCAGTGGCNGAGAANCTAAATCTAAAACTATAACATTGTCTTTNATTTCAAAATATAAACCNAATTTAACAAANATTTCTTTATATATTTTTGAAAATCTATTTTTAATTACTTCAGNACTATTTCTTATCAACTGATCTCTTAAATCTAAAATTTCTTGACAATCTAANTCACCCCANTTAAATGTATACTTTGGATGCATAGGAANATCATTATCTTTNCAAAAATTNTAGAGTGAATCATANGAAAAATCTCCACTATATCTCTCAATTCCCTTAGACTCTACAATTAAGTCCCACCATTCATTACACCAACCTGATGGTTGTAATGGATGATTATTTTCTAAAAATTCACCAACGGGAATCANTAACTCACCNAAATCAACTATTTCTTTGACTTGATCAACGACATCTAGGGCGTAATCGTAATCATCGAGTCTAACAAATTTTCCATTTTGCAATATGACTGAAGGGCCTTCAATTGTGTCACAAGGAGTAGATGCTGTAGCTTTACCAGGTAATTGTAACTTTAATTGNGTTCCAATAGCTGCAAATGAATCAAGAATTAACATTGTTGAAGGATGCANTGACATGGATGCTAAACCAGCNGTTCTAGANCGACCATAGCGTAGCCTAAAACTTCCTGGTTTATCTGGGAANGCAAANATTGGCCTACCTGCTANTACATCCTTCAAATANTTGTGCTCTTTNACATCNCCNGATGCAGATTTACGTTTCTTTTCNGTATATGTTCTTAGAAAATCCCAGCCACTTATACCTAATTTATCTACATGTTTCAATACTTTGGCNGCTTTGAGGCAGAGACCTTCAGCNAGCACAAGGCATGCGCCCCCTCTCAAGGAATTTGTTTCAACTCNCGGTAAATCTCTGTTTCCTGCAACTTCAAGCTTNTCAGTTCTTTCNCCTGTAATACATATNGGACATGAGGTTACTATTGTATGTATCTCATCTGGACTTGGTACGTATTGTAAGTTAACTGCTCTTTTGTAAAGAGGTATCTCTTCCTTATATCTTTCAATTTCNGCAGGTGTAGGAATGTAAGGATCTAGATCAAGCTCCCTTCTAACTACGTCTGCAATTAGTACCGATAGAGCTTGAGCTGTACCACCTGCCGCACGAATAGGACCTGCATAGTATATAGAAGCACATTTTGTGTTATTACTGTTCTCTAAAGTACTAACTTTTACCACACCTTCTGTTGGAGCAACTAAGACTCCTTCNGTTAAAATTGATAAAGATGTTCTGACAGCTTGTTCTAGTGCTTTTTCTAAACCTAACTCTGATTTCAGTTTTCCTGCTAGTTCCTTTGCAATAATTAGTGCTGTAGATTCTCTATCATNTTCTTCAGCTACTTCCCGAATTCTTGGAGCAATTCCTTCGGGACCAACTTGAGCCTCAACTCTCTCAGCTAAATCTTTAGCTCTTGGTATTTCAGGAGAATCTGAGGGGTCAAAACCTGCCTTTCTAACTTTCTCAACCAATGTATAACATTTATCAGCCTTTTTTTCCAAGTTTTCAAAATAAGCCTCCATCTCATCAGACGCTATCAATACCACATTAACCCATAGAACTGCAGTTATTACCTTATTTGCTAAAAANATTAAGCACCATAACTATCAATGTATATTGTGCGATATGCTGAAGAACTTGCTCTAATTCCTGCAAACATAACTGCAAAAGATAATAAAACAAATATCCCTCCAGCAAGAAGTCCGATTGAATGATTATATAACATAACTGAGGCTGGCAGAATCAATAAAATTGCAGAGAAGAAAGCTGAAGTTCCCATCAGCATAAATTGAACTAAAATGTCAGGATTACCTCGATCACTTTCATCAAAATTTGCAAATGCACTACCTGCCCATATTCCCAATCCTGTATTGACGAAAAGAAGAATTAATACACATTCTCCAAAAAATAAAGTTACTTCAAATGGAAATTCTGCTAAGATACAAATTGGAAGCCAAATAGATAAAAGTCCTGGGAATGCCATAAATAAAAGCGCAAATGCCTTACCCTTCATAATCAGGAGAGATTCAACAGGATTAGACTTCATAATCCATAATCTTTTACCTTCAACACCCAATATTGTAGAACCAAGCATTGTACACTGTAGTAAAGCTCCCAAGTACAAACTGATTGCAAGCATTCCTGGATAGTATAATTTTGGAGGAAGGTCTCCAACTGGTTCGTTAGGAATACCAACTTTAAACCACCAGAATACCATCAATATTGATATTGAAAATGTAGAAAAAGCAGAGCTCAAAACATCCCTTTCCCTAATAGATGATGTGACTTCCTTAGAACAAATAGCTGAAGCCCTNCGCCCAAGAATTGAATTTAGCCATTGAAACTGTAGTATTCTAATTGGATTCTTATGTGACGATGAATTAATTTTGTAAGACTCTAGAGCTTCNACAAAAATATTATCCATGAAATAGAAGAAAATGAGCAGTAGTATAGCGCAAATTAGGACAATAATAATAGCAAGTGTAGNATCCTGATGAGCTGCATTGGATATTAAAAGAAGTGCAAATAGAATAGGAAACAATACTACTAGAAAACTCAATTTCCTAGAGAAAGGATGTAAAGAACCAATTAACGAAAACATAAATCCACTCAAAGCTGACAAAAAAGAAAACAAATATACTAAGATCAGAAAATCAATTTCTACATAAATNTTGGTTTTGGTAACAATATTTCCCGTGAAAAAAATTAAAAGTATTCCTGAAGTAAGAATCAAATTAGGAATTAAAACTGAAAAAAATTGACCCAACATNATTGATCTAGGTAATACTGGTTGAACNAAATACATGTCCATAATTTTAGATTTAACAATCTTTCTATATGTAATGCCTGCAGATCTAAGCGTAAAAAGAGAAAAGTACACTAATAGAATGGTACCATATCCTTCATTAGAACCCTCTGGAAAAAGCTGNGGATTTTGAATCACAAAATTCATTAATCTAATACAAGCAAAAGAAAAAATAATTCCTAAAATCGAGATAATGAATGTCGAAGCAAAACGCTTCTTTAAAGATTGAAAAGAGCTTCTGAATGAAGTTCGAAATTCGGCTTCAAATATTGCATAAGAAGCATTCATCTACCAAATGACTCCATAGCTCTGTCTTTTTTGGTAGCTTTCTTAAAAATTTTGTAACAGTCCTGGCACAATCCTACTTTTTTGCTAGTTCCTTCCACATTCAAAGAGGAGACTGCATCTACTTTTTTACGAGAAACTGAACGCTTTATTGGAGTATTACATGAAACCGAATTACAAATATTATTTGTTGGAGCTGAAAAATCAACGTCTCGACGTTTCATAGTACACTACAGATAACTACTTACTTAAAATATTAATATCACTTTTCTAGATTAGAACCCTTTGAATGAGAATTCATATGCCCACAATATGAACAGTAATTAGGATCATCTCCAACAAGATCTTGTTTGCAACTTAGACACTTAATGCTGTCTTTGGCNATCACTTTATTTCTACTTTTCTGAAAATTGATTAAATATCCAACTAGTAAAATTAAAATGATAATTGATTGGCTATAACATACAATCTGTTCGAACTCCACAACTATGTAAGGAAATTGCTCTATAACTATATTGGGCTTATTGAAGTGTGATGTCTGGCATAAGAGGTCTTGTAGCAAAGCCTTTCAATGCAAAATTACTTCCTTCGCCTACTCTGCAAACAAACAAGTCCCTATGATGCCTTATCAAGCCGAATTCGTCTAAAGAAGAAACACCACCACAAATTTCCATTGCCATTGTCAAATGATCTGATGCCTTTCTTGAGCATTCAATTTTCACTTTTGCCGCTGACTCTCTATCTAAAGTGTTATCATCATATCTGTTTGTTAAATCAATCAACCAAGTCAATCCTTGCTCTAATGTAATATCCATGTCAATGATAACATCCTGAACCCTTTGAAAGCTACCTATCGGTACACCAAATTGCTCTCTTTCTTGAGCATAATTTCTACATTTATCAAGCCCAAAGGCCAATGAGGCCAATGACATCCCTGCGATAAACAATCTACCGCCGTTTAACGTCTGCGCCATGACTTTGAAGCCTTCATTTTCTTTACCTAAAATGGCCTCATTAGAAACAATAACATCATCAAAAGTAATTGAACCGGTAGATGATTGACTCCATAGATCTTTACCAGCCATTTCCTGATATGATACATTTGGATCATCCATAGGAACTATGAAACAAGTAGTTCGGTAACCTGGCTTTGAATCAGGACTCGTCATCGCGTGAACTACAACATGACTGGACCATTTTGCGTTTGTAGACCAACATTTTTCTCCTTTAATGACCCATTTATCACCCTTCTTTTTGGCTGTAACTTCCGGATTAGTAGCATCTGAACCGCGACCTGGCTCAGATAGACCAAAGACGAACATTCTCTTTCCAGCTGCCAAATCAGGAAGATGAGCTTCTTTCTGAGAGTCTGTACCAAATAATTGCAGAGGCTTAGCTCCCAAAGACATAGCAGCTCCTGGGGTGATGGCTAAGGACTGTGAGTGATAACCCAGTGCTAAACCCATTAAAATTAAATCTAATTGATTGCCTCCTTGACCACCATATTTTTCAGATACTGTNACTCCGAACAAACCCATTTGGCCCATTTCCTCAATAATATTTTCCGGAATTAACTCATGGTTACGTTCCCAGTTTAGATAATTAGGCTCAATTCTTTCTNCTGCGAATTCACAAACTGCTTTGTAAAAAATCATCGAATCCGAAGACACCAATCTTTCCAAATAATGATCTATACGACGTTCCATTAAACTCCAACTAGATATACATTAAAGTGGTTATCGTGACCTTCCAATGGCTCCACGTGGTGGCTCTGGTTCATATTCAGCTTGTAATTCTGGTGGCCATTCCCTAGGCTTATCATCTACTCCTTGAAGAATAATATAGCCTATAATCATAACAATAAAAAGGAAACCAATTGCTGCAGGCCTACCAAAATTCAATTCATCCACAATTATTGCCCAAGATAGAGGGCCAATTATGGTTGCAAAACGCCCTACCATACTATACAATCCGTAGAATTGACCAATATATCTGGGAGGCGTCAATACCAGCATATACGGTCTATCGGCACACCAAGTTCCACCAAGAGCTACTCCAGCTAAAAATGGTGCCAACCATATCATCCATGTAGGTAAACCTAACCAAACTGTAGATATTAGGAGAGTGAATGATGCAAACCAGAACCACAATACTGCATTAAGTGTTGATTTAGGACCTATAATATCAACTAAGTATCCCCAAAGAAAGCCACTTACTATTGAAGAGAAAACACCGATTAACGTGTAAACCGCAATTTCTGAATCTTCCATTCCAAATTCTTCTCTCACATAAATTGCTGCAAAAGTTATCGATGTATTTGCTGCATCTGTGTAGAAAACTCTACCAACCAAAAACCTAGACAATCCTGGAAAATTACCGAGCATTGAGAGCGTCCCTTTAAGTTGAGAAAATGTTCCTGAGGTTGCATCGANTATTGAACCATCCCTAAAAAGAGGAGTTGTCTTAGTATTCATTGAGGAAAATATGCACCAAATTGCGAAGAACAAAGTAGCATATCTAACCAAAGAGTCCTCANTTAACCAAGCATTTATTCCTAGAAGAATGGCCATTAATATCATCAAGCTAGGCCAAAAATTGTCTCCTGGAGTCTCCTTTACAAATATAAAACACGGAATTGCAAAAATCAAAAACAAAGCTGCCGTTAACTGAAAAACGGCAGGATACGGAAAGCCCAAAGTGTCAGTAATATATAATGCTGATAAAATTCCTACTAATGCACCAACATATCCTACTCCTATTCCAATTCCACCAATTCGACCCTTATTCCCCGGTGTAGATATTGTAGCTAATGTTGAGTCGTAAAAAATCAGACCTGCTTGATAAAAATAATTTGCAATAATAAAAAAAATCAGAGAGACTGTTAAGACTGTACTCTTACTCCAGCCTTCTTTTTCATAACCCAGTAATGCGGTGAAAGCAACACAAAGCAAAGTGGTGACGAAAAGAAATGGCATTCTGCGTCTTGCTTGATCTGAAAGTGCTCCTATTAAAGGAGCCGTAAGAAATACTAAACCCATTGAAGCTGCATTTGCATAACCATAATCTGAGTCTGTTCCTCCAACTTCATCACTGACAACCCAAAGACCAAAATAAAAGGAAACTATTAGAACTGAAAATATAGTATTTCCTAGATCGTAAAAAGCCCATGAAAAAATACTGAACATAGATGCCTTGGTAGTTATTGGCTCTCTAGGTTTTTTCCTTTCTTCATTAAAATCTTTTAATTTTTCTCTAATCTTCTTAGGTGCGTCTAATATCTTTCTTGAATTACTCATATCTAACCTTAATTGTGCATAGAATCATAGTCTTCTTCTGATGCTGCCGCTAATAATTTCCTTATTCTTTCATCTTCAGCTTTAGCGTCTTCTATCCCTGCATCAATATCGACTCTGTATAGTAATATAGCACCTAAAAGAAGAAGAAAAGCTATACTAAAGATTCCAGCACGACTGTCATACATAACTGCCATGAAAAAGTAAAGTGCTGGACCCAAAAAAGCTGCTACCTTGTTAAAAAATCCGAGGAAACTGTAAAATTCAGTACTTCTAGTTTCAGGTACAATTTGCCCAAATAAACTACGTGCGAGTCCTTGAGAGCCTCCCAAAAGGGTTCCCATAAAGCATCCAAGTACTATGAATTGAAAAAAGACTCCCATTCCTAGTGGTTTCCAAATATTATCCCTAGCCCAAATGGGTATGCTATCTAAGACGCCATCTCCTAAATTAGTTGGATGATCCTCGCCCACATTGGCATTACCTGATAAATTTCCACCTAATACACTTGCACTAAATCGAGTATCACTTATAGATGATAAAAATGAAGTAATGTTAGCATCAGATACTCCAGCTAATTTAAATTTATTAGGCTCATCTTCTGAATCTCCCCAAGACCATTCTAAAATATTGCTATCGTCCTCATTAACCTTTATAGGAAGAATATAGGACCATTCCTTAGCCCAAGCCTGCTCGTCAAATTCATCGTCTTCATAGTCCAACTTTTGAGCTAAATCATTTGCTGACCATGAAACGTATACTGAATAAGCTAAATCCTCCTCTTCCCACTCATAAAGAATATCGTAATCTTCATGCCTTTCTAATTCCAAAGGTGCAAAACAAAGCGCAAAAAAACATAACGCAACCCAGCCACTGATTGAAATCATCAGAGCATTCTTTGTTCCTCGACTCTCAGCTAATCTTGTAAAGAATATAGCTGATGGAGCTGCAACAAATTGAATAACTAGAAGAGCAATAATTAATCCTGTGAATCCAATTCCTAAAACTGTAGTTCCGTAAACGCCTCCCAATGCAGTAACTGTGTTTATACCATCAATAAACAAAAAGTAAGCAAGCATGTAGAGAAATAACTGTGGAAAATCTTTGTAATCCTTGAGAGTTTGTTTTACTTCCCCAACTGCAAACCTTGCGGCATCTCTAAATTTTAGTTTTTCCATTTCATTTTCAACGGGAGGCTCGGGAACCCATGCAAATGTGATTAAAGCAAAGCCATACCACCAAATTCCTGAGGTTGCTAAGGAAAATTGAATTGCCCATTCTGCAAAATCTGTTGCTAGTAAAATAACAAGATGCAGAACAAGGAGAACGCCAGCCCCCAAATAACCGTAAGCAAACGCTCGATTAGAAATATCATCTAATTCATCGGGTTTACCTANATGAGGAAGTAATGCATTGTAAAAGACACCAGCACCATTAAGACCTATATTTGCAAAAAGGTACATTACCATAATCCAAATCCAAGCTGCGTTTCCTAAAAAAGGAGCAATGGCAATCAAAAATGTTCCTCCTGCACCAACAATTGTTAAAATTTTAAGCCAACGCATCTTTACAAGTCTGCGATCGGCTATTACTCCTAGTGGAGGACTTATTATCGCNACCGAAAGTGTAGATATTGCAACCACAAGAGACAATACTGCATCAGCAGTCATTGATTGAGAAAAGACTGAAACTGTTAATCCATTAGCTTTGAAAAATAATGCNGTATACCATACAGGAATTATTGCCAAAGTGACACTACACTCAAATGCTGATTTTGCCCAATCATAGTAACCATAACCACTAATTGCTTTTTCCTTATCTTCAGACAAATTTTGAAGCTTTGAACCTACATTAAAAAGTCTTGTAATTGGGTCGGCCATATGTGCTGATAGACAGGCAGTTTAAATACGGATGACCTCAGTGTTTCAATAATAAAAACATTTCTTATTTATTCCATTCNANTGCTTTATCTAGAAAGTTTTGGAATATTTCCGCACCAAATTCNGTATTTTCAACTTCNGGATGGTATTGAACTCCAGCATAAGGAAGCGTTTCATGTTGCATTACTTGTACTTGACAAGCATCTGAAGANGCCATTATCCTAAAGCCTTCAGGCATTTTATGAACTTCATCATTATGTGATTCCCAAACATTAAATTCTTTTGGAAATCCTTTCAAAATCCAACCTTCTTCAATAAGTGATACTAAAGAGGAACCAAATTCAGGAATTGATGCAGGACCTGCCTCGCCTTGAAAATGTGTGGCCATATACTGATGACCTACACATATGCCTAATATTGGCCATTTTTCNAGATCTAAGTACTCGGAAGTTAAACCTAATGCCTCTGATTCNCTCTCAATTCTTGGTGCCCCACCCGACAAAACTAATGCTCTAAACCTATCTAATTCTTCGATTGGAGTTACATTAGANATAATTTCAGCCCTACATCCCAAATAATTAAGAACTCTATACTCACGATGCGTCCATTGCCCACCATTATCAACAACAGCTATAGGGAAGTTATCATATGACATCTTAATTTTCAGGAATTTCCTGCCTCAANATATCTAATCTCTTTTTTCTATCATTAGTAAATTTTTCAAGAGATTTCATAACCCATCTAGGACTCAAGTGAGCTTCGTCTATAATTTGTTCTAAGCTACCTCCGGTCCTCCATCTATTATCCCAGTCAGGCGTCAAAGAATACTCTTCTACTACNCTATTAGANATCCAATTTTTCATAACACTTAATCCNGTGTTGCTAATAATCATGGAGTCTGCCCATTCTTTTTTACTNATGATAGATGATTTATATTCTGAAGATTGCATGTCAAAAAGCTCCCAAGATACTGCTGAAACTATCTTAACGTTAAACTTAGAACTAATCTCATCCAATATAGATACTACTGAATTGGTGGAACTTGTTCCCCTAACGATAACAACGCCTTGACGAGGTCTATCATCATAATCTCGAATCAAGTAAGCGCCTTTGGAGGCTTCTAAATGACTAGACATTCCCAATTTCTTCCTGTCAGGAACTTCGATCGCTGGGCGAGTCAAATGCAGAGCAACAATAGGAACGTTTGTTGAAAAGGCTGCAGCNAAAGCAGGTGCGACATCGTTATGCTCCCAAGGGTGAAGATTGATTATGTGACCTTTAGGAAAAAGTTGAGTTACTCCTGGTGCAAAAATACCAAAGTGAGTTCGACTATCTTCTGCCGTTTCAGGCCCTGAATGGCCTGCAATCCACAATAGTTTACCAACCTTAATCTGTGAATCTTGGGCTACCTGACTGAATAATCTTATAGGACCATATTTGAGATAACTAAATGACCCATAAGTACTGAATGAACCTATAAACCCATTAAATGATTTCAGCGTATCTGAATTGAAATTTACTGTTGACAAGCCAGCCATCATACCTGAGTTAGCAAATTCAGTTATACCTTGGGGCATAAGTGGTGATGATGGATTATCTTCTTTGCTAAACATACCCATATCATCCATATCTCCCCAACCTTTTGAAAAACCGGAAATATTTGTTGAGTCTGCCAAATCTGCAGACATTGCTACGAAAAGGGGCCTGTCATAATTCATTCTAGAATAAGAATTTAACCATGAAGCTATTTTTGAAAAACCTACTCTATTAGGTACTTTATCTCCTGGTTCTGCAAATATTTCTGAAGGATAATTGGAAAAATTAAATAGTTCTTTGTCATCTAAAGGATTATCTTGCTTAATTTTACAAGAGGCTAACTCCTCTGGAACAGAATCTCCCAATTCAACTAGACGATTAGCCAAATAGTCAACTAATTCTTGATTATTACGTAAAACTGAAAAAACTGTTTTCAGATATGATGAGCCTTGCTCGACTTGNCCCTCTCTTGAAGGTGCTGNTTCCTCNCCGAAATTTGGAAATTCAANTTTATATTTTGNTGCAAAGTCTTCCTTAGTTTTCCAAAAAAGTTCTGAGTTTCTTTTATGTGGTGCACCGTGCGATTTTTCGTCAAATTTATGATAGCCTCTTCCTTTACGTGATTTTGCATAAACCATTTTTGGTATCTTTGCATCTGATTTATTGATAATTAAATCGTAATATGCCTCTGTAAAAGAAGACCAATCTTCACAATCATCTGTACCTTCAACATGCCATCCGCTAGTTTCAAAAAGTTCTTGCGGTGTTGAATTAACAATACTACTGAAAGGACGGCTGTCTATACCAAAATCATTCCAATCAATGTAGTAAACTAAATTACCAAGCCCTAAACCCCAAGCTGAATTTAAAGTCTCAAGCGTGACACCTGTACTCAAACCTCCTTCGCCCTCAAAAGCAAACACTTTCACGTCTTCTGTTCCTGCCAACTTATGCGCTAAAGCAGCACCTGCTGCAGCTGGAGAACCGTGGCCACTTGGGCCAGTATTAAATTTGAAGAATAATGTCTTCCCTTCCATTTCAGCGTGGCCAGGAAGTCCTTTATTTTGCCTCAATGTCAATAAATCTTCCCAGATTAATTGAAATTCTTCCCCATTCTTAACCAAATATTTAGAATCCTGAGTCTGTTCAAATTTAATACGTAATGATTCATTTAATACGGCAAGAGTAGCATAAACCATTGGATTATCGTGTCCCGCAACCAAAACAAATCTATCAGCGAAACGCTTGGTAGGATCTCTAATATCCCATCTCATGGCTCCAGATAACAAAGTAATTAACATACCATGGACTTTTGAACGAGAACCACCGGGATGCCCACTTTGGCTCAGGTTTAGAGTAATATCAATGCATTGGTCGATTAAGTCTTTAGTAATCTCCCAAAACTTGAAGTCTTTTTCTAATTCCGAAGGGCGTTTCATATATTTGGGATTAAAGTATTCTTATTAAGTTTCTGCTCAATATTAATCTTCAACCTGTCTTGCAAGATAACCTCTTGAAAATAATATCTGAACAACTGCCCATAGCATAAAGAAAACTAACACCGATAAAGCCTGGCCATATATTGTATTGTATTCTATTGAATTTGAAAATGAATATGGTAATAAAGTTCTTAACAAATCGTGGAACAAGAACGCTAAAGAAGTTAAGATCATTGTGAAAGCTAAAGTAACTATTAAAGTTGTTAAAAACCAAACTAATACATCTTCATATTCTTTAGAGTAAGACATTATCCTTGCTAACCTGCTATATCTTGCATGACCGTAACTGAGTTCTAAAAATAACATAAAACTAAAAACAAACCCCAATATAGGATAAATTTGTTCATTTGTATTCCCTGAAAGTCCGAGCGGCATAGACAAAATTAAAAAGGCTGATACTACTTGATTACCTATTTTATTTTGCCAAATTCCAACCATTCCTGTTGAAACAGGTAAACCGACTAATACCCAAAAAAATAGTTGTTGCAAAGGTTCGTAAGGTATTCCCTCTACACTAAAAACATACCCTATGAAAATAAATGTAANCANTGAAACAAGACTAATTAGAACATAATTGTAAACTTTTTTACTGGAAGANAGTAAAATATTAGTAGTACCTAAAAAAAGGCCTATTATTATTCCTGCAATAACTGAAGTATTCAGCTCATTGATTACATTACTATCGTATAAACTCTTACTAAAACTATTTAGAACACTAAAAAATATAGAATCCTCTAATGGATTAATCAAATAGGCAAAGCTCAAACTTAACATTAGAGCTAAAGTAGCTACCGATTGCATCAAAGCCAAAGTGTTACTTGTTTGCATTACCTAATTACCTCCGCTAATGATGTAGATAGGACAGAATCCGGATTCCACCGCATAGCTCTTGCTCCCAAAGAACGTGCTTCTGTAATTTTATTATCAAGCGATGCTGAAGCTGTAAAATATACAGTAGGTGATATTATTCTAGAATCTCTATCATAGTCTAGAGTATCTGGAGCTATAACTGTTAACTTGAACCCGCGAGCAGTAATCTCACGGAGTGCGGTTGCACTAGTTTTATCATTTTCTAACGTAGATATTACCATGACTGGAGAGCGAGGAGTAAAATTTCTAAGATCTCCCAAGACTGTATGCAAACCAAGTGACCCACCTGCTTTAATCTCAGCGAGAGCTGTTAAAATCTTGTAAAGATGTCTCTCTCCTGTATCTGGAGAAATAACATTAACTGAATCTCCATAAGTTATCAAGCCTACTCTATTTCTAGTTCTTAAAAAGAAATTTACTAGTGAAGCTGCCGCTTTACAAGAATAGTTCAAAGGGTTTCTCAATATAGTCCCAGTACCTGTGATTTCACGTGCATCTAGAACGAGCATGATATCTGAAATATCTTCTCTTTCAAACTGATTAACCATTAGCTTTCTAGTTCTACCAAATACTCTCCAATTAATATTCTTGAAATCATCTCCTGGAAAGTATTCACGAATTCCATAAAATTCACCACTAGTTCCAATCCTCCTAATTGGCATAGCTCCCTGATACATTTTTGGAAAATCTGTNGAAAAATCTACACCTTCAATCTCTTCAATCTGTGGTAAAACAACTAAGCTTGATTTAGATTCAATTTCAGATTCATAATAAAATAAAAAAGAAGGATTGTAAATTCTTAACCTCGGATTTCCCAACCTGAATTGACCTCTAAGCCTACAGTCTAATAAGTATTGATTGACNACTGTTTCATTTTGCCTCAAACGAATAACACTATGATTTAACCCTGACCTAACTTCAACTTCAGAAGGTAAATTATCGTAAATTTCTAAAAAACCTACCGAACGCCCTTTATTCTGAACTACAAGATCAATACTAACACTACTATTTTCGAAAACTTGATCATCATTAAAACTTCTAGTGATTTTAACATCAATCGGCCGTGTATTAACTAAACTGTGAACTGCAACAAATGCTAACATTGTAGTTCCTAATAAAAAAAGCTGCAGATTATTTATAAATGGAGCAAAGAGAACTAAAATAACACCTAAGCCAACATAAATAATTGCCTTACGTGTCCACATAAACTATTCCACAGTCACTGCGGGAACTTGGACAGTCATAAGTAGCTCCCCTATGACTTCTTCTACATTTACACCACGAATACGAGCTTCAGGTTTGAGTATAATTCTGTGACCAAGCACTGGAATTGCAGCCCTTTTAACATCATCTGGAACAACATAATCTCTTCCGGAAAGAACTGCTAGGGCTCTAGATAGTTTAAACAAGCCAAGACTACCACGAGGACTTGAACCTACTGCAACACGTGGGTCCCTTCTGGTAGATTGCACTAAATCAACAATATATCTCATTACTTCTTTCTTAACAAAGACCTCCTCTATTGAGTCATGCATTTCGACTACTTTTTCTGGAGTTGCACGCGACTTTACTGTAAAAGAATCTTTCTTTCTTTGAGAACGACCTTCAAGAATACCCGTTTCAACGTCTTCATCTGGATATCCAACACTCAACTTGATTAAGAAACGATCCATTTGAGCTTCAGGAAGTGGATATGTTCCTTCATATTCTATAGGGTTTTGAGTTGCCAGAACAATGAAGGGGGATGCTAATTTGTGTGTTGTTCCTTCTATTGTGATCTGTTTCTCTTGCATTGCCTCCAATAATGCAGCCTGTGTTTTTGGTGGAGCACGATTAATTTCATCGGCTAAAAGTATATTACAAAAAATTGGACCTTTACGAAATTTGAATTTATTCTTTTCAGGGTCGTAAAAGTAAGAACCTGTAATGTCAGCAGGCAACAAATCTGGAGTAAATTGAATCCTCTTGAACTCACATCCAAGTGCATCAGCTAATGTATTAGACATTAATGTTTTTGCTAAACCTGGGAAATCTTCGAATAGAATATTACCATTAGCTAGAATGCCTGCCATGACCATCTCGATAGTCTCTTCCTTACCCAAAACCACATTTGAAACTTCATCAGATATTTGTTTTACAGACTTATTTGTTTTCTTTACTAAGTCAAGAGCTTGACTAGAACTTTCATCTGTTTCTTTTTCACTACTCAATTTACCACGCACTCAATTTTTTAGCTATGCCTCTGAGAACATCTGGCCTTATTTCTTGTGGGTTACCCAAAAGCATCTTAATATCTTCATCTAAGGCCACATTATAACGATTAAGTACATTTGGTAGCATCGCCATTCTGTCATTTCTTGATTTGTCATCAAATTCATAAATTTGATATTTTAGCCTTAATCTCTCTAAGAAAACATCTTGGAGTGCAAGAATTCCCTTATCTAGACTATGGCCGTAGGACCTTAGAGGGCGAGGCTTTCTAATGTCAAAAATATGATACCATCGTTTGGGCTCAGCTTGTCTCATAGACAAACCCATTGTCAAAATAATAACTGANACTAAANCNTTNAGCCTAANTACCTGAATAANTAATGTATCNCCTGCCAAAANGAAATAGAAACCCAAAGCNCTTTGGAATAGACTAGCTCCAAAGGATTCTTGAGTGTGTCTGGACTCATCGAATAATATATCTCCTTCCGGCCCTATAATTGATTCAACCAAACTCAACAAAAAATCTGCATTTCGATCTTCATTCCACATCATGTTAATAGGCAAACTAGAATCTGAAACAAAGACTGCTGTACCAAGTTGAACCCCTTCAGCAGATTTCATTTCACACCTCATTCCTACTGTAAAACCTTGAGGACCTGATACTTCATCTTCCGGAGTAATTAATCCATCGTCATCTGTATCAATCCACGAATTTTTAGATGTTGAAATGAATACTTTTTTATTCCATTCGAAGCCCTGACTCCAAAAATTGACGTATTGTGATCCTAAATCTCTAATTGCTACTGGCTCGTTCAGAAGAATATTATACGATTCACCATCTACTATAGCAGTTGTGGGAATTAATGATAAATTATCTCTGTAGTTTTGATCCCAAAGTCTATGTTTCACAAACTCGATTGCAAATAATTGAGCAATAGTATCAGAATAATCAAAATCACCAAATACTAGAATACTACCGCCATTTTCCATATACCTTGCTAATATTTCAAGTTCAAGAGAAGAATATGGAGATTCTGTGCCTACAATTACGAATAGTGTAGATGAAGGATTAGAAATCTCGTCGAGAACTCCAGGACTTGATAAAACTGCACTTACATTGTAGTTTGAATCTAAATCTTCTTCTAAGCTTTTTCTAAAATTGGAAATATCGTTCCAATCATCATCATATGCTGATAATTGAGGATCTCTCTCAGCAACATACTGGAGTAATGGAAACAAAACCAGTGTACAGACAGTAACCGTAGCAAAGAGAATTATAATTCCAGAACGACTAGAAATTTTCATATCACTCTTCTATAGCACTATCATTTAAGTCTAAACTTTCGATAACTGTCCTAAGAGCAGATACTGCATTAATTCGATGGTCATCATCTAATTTCTTTTTAGTGTAATCAGCTTCCTCATACAAAATTGTTAATCGAGCCACTGAATCTTGATCTAATGATAGAGCAGTACGCAATGCGTCCTGAAACTCTCTAACTGTTTCAAAGTGTTTCCTTAGATAACCATGACCTTGTAATACTTTACACATTTCTTTGTATGAATACACAATGGAGTCTCGGTAATCCATATTTGCCTCGAGTGCTAAAGCTGTAGATTCTAAAATTCTCTGAATTTCTCTAAGATGACGCTCACGGTACCACTTCCAACCAAGCAGTATGCCTGATGAAGCAACTATAGTGGCTCCAACNATNACCCAAAATGCATAATTNGATTGTTGNGANGGTGCTCTGTAAATTATTGAAGATTCAANACTACTNGCNACNTACTCNTCNTTNCCTGTGNAGTTNACAGNNANATNCATTGGAACTGTNATATTTCCTGANAAATATGAAGAAAANGTNGCTGTNCCNTTNAAATCTGTAACAACCATNGTAGTCATNCCCAANGGTTCAANTGAAATNAACANNGGAGCNCCNGANACAAANGTTCCNTCNTACATTTGCANAGTNATTGNTCCNGTNAATTCTTGNTNAANNTCNAATGAANCNGGAACNTCTANNGTNAAGAAAGTCTGCCCTTTNACNAACAATTTNGATGNAGTNCTATTTCCAATGTAGTAATTATTCCCTAAAGACTCNACTGNAAGATTATGNTANCCTANNGANGTACCAAACGGNATTTCCAAATCTATCTTAAATTCACCNGACCCGTCTGTCTTCCCAATTAGTGGAAAACCTGAATCCATGGTTAGTCTAACTTCAAGACTAGAAACAGGACGATTTGCCTTGTCATAAANAAAACCTGAAATAGTTTCTGTCGTGTTTGTAACTGANGAATAATCTGGTAACTCTATTCTAATNTTGTGAGAGACTTGTAAAACCCAACTTGAACTTGAAGAAAGATAAAATTCATCAGGGATATAAGTAANAACAATAGTNTTAGGACCTGCAATGCTTTCGTTGGGTACTAAGTATGTATNCTCGAAGTATCCATTTGAGTTTGATTCTACAGTTTCAATNAACGANCCGCCGAAGGAAAAACTTAATGTTGCTTTGAGAGGATTACCCATATCATCATTTAACGTTCCATTAAAGCTAAAGGTTTCTCCAACTATGACTTCAGAATCTGAAAATAGAACAATATTNGTAGATGCTAGTACGCGAATATTCTGCTGACTNTTGGAAGGTAGGTAATATTCAAAACCTGAATAATCCCAGTTTGCAACATAATCACCTAGCTTAAAATTAGGAGGTAATGTTATATTTTGTTCAATTAAACCTTCAGCATCAGAGATTAAATGATATTTTTTGCCATTAAATGTCACGTTGACATGTTGATTAAACATGGGATTTCCTAANTCATCAATTAGATTAGATGCCAATAAAAATTCNTGATTACGGAAAACTTCAATATCACTGAAAGTGAANTCTGTTCTAGCTAATATGTCCGAATCTTGTGAATTATCAGATTCCACGTAAAAATAAGATCCACTAAAGATGACTGAAATACTGTGAGAACCTAGCAAAGTATCTTTAGGAACTAAAAAATCAAAACTATAGAGACCTAAATCTTGTGTAGTAAAATTGCCCACATACATTCCATCAAAATAAAATTCTAACTCTAGATTTGAAAGACCTGCTCCAGCTGAATCTCTAAGATANCCAGAAACTGTTGAAGTCTGGTTTCTATATCCNCCAAGCCATTGTATTACAACCTCAGTTTCTCTCTTTACAAAAACATCTACTTCATCAGAAGATTCACGAAGGAAATTTTGATCTTCAACTTTAGCAGTCAAAGAATGATTACCAACCATCGTATCGTATGGTATCTTGAAACTACCTTCAAAATCACCATTCACAGATTCAACGGTTGTTCTTGTTATACCATTCCACAGTATCTTAATTTCCCTATCCAAAGGAACTGCTAAATCATTTTCAATAAATCCTTTGAATGAAACATTATTTCCTGCAATTACTAAATTACTAAATTCAGTAATAGAAATATTTGTACTGCCCCAAATCGTGTAATTTGCGATATAATTTGAAGGGAGGTAGTAACCAAACCCGCCAAAATCAAGTTCAACTGGTATCACACCAACTGGATGGTCTAAATCGGAACAACTCCAATCACCTTCGCAAACAAAACTAAAACTTCCGTTGGAATCACCTGTTACATACCTTAGGTAATCTCCGTCCCAGAAAATATTCACTTCTATGTCTTCAACCGGTTGGCCTCTGTCATCTAGAATAGTTCCATTAAACCAGACCGTTGAACCGCGAACGAGCTCTGTATCTGGAATAGATATTAAGGTCTCGGAAACTACTGTGAATTCAATACTCTCAGATGCGTTATCATAGAAGGGTTGTGTTGAATTATCAAATTTAACTTGAACCGTGACTTTGCCAAGTAGTTGCGCATTAGGGACTTGATAAACTTTGGAATATGATCCTCCAAACTCTGTAGTTGAAACTCCAGCGATATCATTATCGCCCCAAATAAATGACAAATCAATTCCGGATATTGCAAGAGAGTTTTCGTCACGAGCAAATCCTGTAATAGTTATTTCCTGATCTCGTAGAACTTGTTCCTCATTTATTTCAAGAATTACTTTTTTATGGAAGAAAATTTCTTTTTGAGATAATGCTTCTAAATTATAGCCTAGCTCTGAATAACTCAATTTTAACTCGTGCGAACCTACATCCAGATATGATGACTCTGGAATGTATCCAAAATTAAAACTACCATTAGCNANNAACGATTCTATGAATACATTATCAAAATAAAATACTAAAGTACCTGAAAAAAGAGTGCCATTATCCATAGAGAGATTACCCGAGATTAAAAATTGCTCTCCTGCATAAAAATGAGTCTTATCTAAATCAAAATTAATNACCGTTTGCTGGTAAACTTCAGTTANTTGTGAAGAACTTGAACCTTCATGAAAGTAATTTCCGCTAAAATTAGCTGACCAGTTTAAGTTCCCGAGTATTGTATCTATTGTAACTAAATNTTCGTATGAAAAATCACCATCTGGTTCTGTAACTGCAGTTCCTAAAACTACACCATCCCAAATAATCTGAATTTCTTCATCTGAAATGGGATTACCTAGATGATCAGAGAGCTCTCCTTCCAGAGTGATAGTATCGCCACGAGTTACCTTTATTGAATCCGATTCTAAAGAAATAGTACTTGTTCCTATTATCGATAAAGNAAGCTCNACTTTTTCGTCTGGTAGTGTATCACTAGAACTAANAAACGAGACAATGACAGTGTAGTTACCTGCAGAAAGGGTTGACGGAATATCTATCTCAGATGACCATGACGAATCTTCCACATCAAATGAACTTAACTCGGAACCAGAGACTTCAATCTGAATGTTACCATTGTCTACTGCTTTGTCGGCTACACTTCCATTAACATACAGGCTTTCGCCAATATTTCCACTCTCGCTTGACAAATTTGCAATAAGGTTAACAGTTTCGTCCATAATTGTTAATTCATTTGTAACAATTTGCTGATTTAAATATGTTGAACCTCTGAAAAAAGATTCCAACCTGTAATNGTCATCAGATTCTGGTTCATCTCCATCAGGAACTGTCCAGTTGAATACGAAGTTTCCAAAGGAATCTGTTGTTGCAGTTCCTAAGTCACAGCGATATACTTGCCACCATTGAGAGGGATTACANTTAACTGAATTNGGTTTACCTCCGAATAAAGTAGGTTNCCATATTTCAAACTCAATTTCTTCATCTGNNGCTGCTACNCCACCTATATCTAGTAAAGTTCCAGATACAATTAAATTTTTACCTTTTCCCACGGACGAGGGCGATGAAATAGTCAAAACTGTGTCTGATGAAATTTCAACTTCNTCAGGGCCANCTACTCCTAAGAATCCTTGCTTGTAAGAAGCTGCATAAATTTCGTTAAATCCAGTAAGTGCTCCGAGAAAATCTGTAGTATTGTAATCAAAATAACCTGAAGAATTAGTTACAGAAGAGCCTATTTCAAACGCTGGATTTATACGCTCTTTATCCCACATGCCAAAGCCTACTGGAAAATTAGGAAGTTTGGTTCCATTTTCATTTTCAACATAGCCTGTGATTCGTATTATTTCACCTTTTTCAACTTCATCAGGAGCTGAAGATTCAATGACTACTGTAACTTGAACTCCAGTCATATTTTCAATATCATCTGGATCCATTTCATCGAAGTCAAAGGTATCACCCTCCTCGTCNTCTTCATCAGGTCGGTCAAGAGTTGTACTACTACCAGTTCCACCTAAGTCAATTCTTTTCCAGTGACTAGCTGAGATTGTTTCATTGTCAACTGGAACATAAACTTCAACAAATGCATGAGCTTCATTAGAAACATATCTGGTAGGAGCTCCTAAAGCTAAAGCTGTAACGAAGAAACCAAATGAACGATGCCTGCAGGCTCCTATTCCATTGATACAAATCGTCTGGTAAGCATCCCATGGCTCCTCTGCATCCGGAACATCTCCATCACCTTCAATAAATGATGAAAAATACCAAGTTAAGTTATTAATTATTAATGCTAAATTTGTTTCAGGGGTGCCATTTTCAGGCCACAACCAGTACAATGGCTCATTCGCAATTGTACCATTATCAAGCCTATACTGAAGAAATTCTCTGACATTTTCCTTTACTTGGTTAGCTCCATTAATAGGTCTTATTATATCATCAGGGATGTCGCTTATAGTTAAATCTTCAGGAATTGGTCTATTGAAATATGAACCATTAGTTCCCATTCGATATTTTAAATCAATAACTGTGTTTTCGTTGCCCTGAACATAATAGTTATCAGCTCCATCTTTGAAAAATCTGATATTAACGCCTGTTGCATTTGGATCGTAATCAATTATATCTGCATCTGGTGAGACCGATGGTATTCGAGTGTATTCAGATGTGCTTATGGTTATTCCCATCCATATCCAGCCCTCAAAAATGTTGGAATAATCCTCAGAATTAGTTGGTAAAATCTCGTATTTATCAGAATCATAATTGTACATAGTGTACATGTCTGTGGGGTTTGAAGCCTGGTCATCATAGAGAAGACCATCTAAAGAAGTCCATCTCTTTACAGTCCCTAGTACAGGATCAAAAATCTCATAAATAGTAACATTTCCATCAGTGGCCCCTGTATCTGGATTACTTTCATCATCATCTCCAGGGTCTACTGGTGGAGGATCCTCGCCGTCTGGATCTCCATCATCATCACTGTCTGAATCACAAGGGTTTGTATCTTCTTGATATTCTCTCAAATTATCTGAACCATCATTGTCTGGATCTGCAAATTTATCGCTTCCATCTGTAGGATCAAGACCACATCCACCTCCATCCACCAATCTATCTGAGTAAGTATCTTCCCAGCCATCTGGCATACCATCTTGATCAGTGTCGTCACTAAATGGATCTGAATCCCAATAGAATTCAATTGAGTTAACAAGTGAATCTCCATCATTATCATCTGATTCGTCTGAAGAACTTTTTGGGTCGAAACCATAGTAAACTTCCCAACCATCCCATGCCCCTCCATCGTCAGTGTCAGGATCATTAGGATTCGTATTGTTATTGTATTCCTCTAAATTGGTATACTCCTCCTCCGCAGAAATTATACCGTCTTTATTAGCGTCATACCCGTCAGAATCGTTATCATCGCCTGGATCAATATTTGCTGAGACTGGGAAAGAAGCTAATGGTGAAAATAATAGAATGAAAATAGCGAAAAATACAGATAATTTCTTCATCATATTGTCTACACCTGTGCTCACAAAATTTCTATTGTTAAATAAAGGTATGCCAAAAAAGTTTGATATTTGGCTACCCATTATCTGCCTCATAACCGTCAGTCATTGAATCCCCATCAGTATCTGGGTTCCAGGGATTAGTATTTGCAACTTCTTCTCTCCAATTTGGAAAAGTGTAGGAAATCCCATCCCAATCTTCCCAACCATCATCATCGTAGTCTAGGAAACCATCAGTTCCGTCTAGTAAATTGAGAGTACGAGTTTCATTAGCAGGTTTATTATCGTTCCAGTAAATTTCCCAACCGTCTGTACAATTATCACCATCAGTATCTGCCTGAGAAGGATTCGAATCCATCAGAAATTCTTCGTAATTAGTAAATTTCTCATCAGGAGAGATTTCTCCATCGCCATCTGAATCATATCCATCAGAATCAAAATCTAGAAAAGCATCTGCGTTAGAATTTGGATTAAGGCCGTAAAAAGCTTCCCAACCGTCTGGCATGCCATCTCCATCAGTATCGTTGTTTCTTGGATCTGTACCGTTTAAGTATTCTTCGTAGTTAGTGTACAATTCTGAGAATTCTATAGTTCCATTTCTATCAAAATCCCAGCCGTCATTATCTAAGTCATCATCTGCGTCTGATGAATCAAATGGATCTAAATCATTCAAAAATTCCCACCCATCTGGCATTCCATCGTCGTCTGAGTCTGGATTTGAGGGGTCTGTAACATAGGTATCATTTCCTGAAAAACATTCTTCACCATCCTCGATTAAATCACCATCTGTATCTTTCAAGAGAGGATTTGATCCAAAAATTGAATCTGGACTTATTACTTCGCTATCAAAATCATCCAAATTCGAATTGTTAAACTCGTATAAATTGATTAAGCCATCATCATCTGGATCGGATAGAGCATCGCTGGAATTTTTAGGTTGAAATCCCCAATAAACTTCCCATCCATCAGACATTCCATCACCGTCTGTATCTCCGTTGGTAGGATCTGTACCGTTGAGATATTCAAACAAATTAGTGAATTCTTCCCCAGAAATATTTCCGTCCCAATTAAAATCAAATCCATCTGAATCTAAATCCTGCAATGCATCAGACGGATCAAGAGGATTAAGACCATACTTAACCTCCCAACCATCTGGCATGCCATCTCCATCTGTATCGTTATGAGTTGGGTCCGTTAGATAATTGAATAATTCCTCACCATCAAGTAATCCGTCATCATCTGTGTCATTATCTTTAGGATTCGTGTGAGTAATGTTGTCAACCTCAATGTAAGCTCCAGCTGCTGTGTTATTGTATTCTAATCTGTTAATGACACCGTCTTGATCGGGATCGGCACCCGCATCAGCAGGATTCAATGGATTTAAACCATATTTCCATTCCCAGCCGTCCAGCATTCCGTCTGCATCTGTATCTTCAAGGAAAGGATGTGTATCTGCCTGGAATTCAAGTAAATTATTATGCTCTTCATCTTCTTCGAGTGTTCCATTATAATTTGAGTCAAAACCATCCATATCATTATCCACTGTGGAATCGAANTNATCTAAGGGATTCAGATTGTAGTATACTTCCCAACCATCCCACATCCCATCATCATCAGTATCGTTATTGTTGGGAATTGTGTTATTCAAAAATTCTTCATAATTTGTAAATCTTTCACTATTTGAGATAAATGTATCTCTGTTAATGTCATATCCGTCTAAATCGTAGTCCTCGTCTGCATCTTTCGAATCGGTCGGATTCAAATCATAATAAGCTTCCCAACCATCTGGCATTCCATCTCCATCTGTATCTCCGTTAGTTGGATTAGTGCCATTCAAATATTCTTCTAGATTGGTAAATTTTTCCCAACTTGTTATATTGAAATTTCTGTCGAAATCCCAACCATCATTGTCAGCATCCTCATTTGCATCTAAATCAGATATCGGATTTAAATTATAACTAACCTCCCAGCCATCTGGCATTCCATCTCCGTCTGTATCATTGTGCGTGGGATCTGTNAAATGAACAAACAATTCATCTATGTCTGAAAGCCCATCACTATCTGTATCATTCAAGTCTGGCCTTGTCGTTAATATTCCATCGCGATCTAGCCAACCTGTACTTACTAAGGAATTATTGTATTCATAAACATTAACTAAACCATCATTCTCTTTATCTTCAAAATTATCTGAAGGTCTTAATGGATCCAATTCAAACACAACCTCCCAGCCATCTGGCATTGTATCTCCATCTGAATCAAATNCAAGTGGATTAGTATCATTGAAATATTCCATGTAATTGAAATATCTTTCTTCGTAAATTAATTCACCATCGTAATCTGAATCCCAACCATCGGAATCAGTATCAAACCATGCATCACTAGATGATGTTGGATTAAGTGAGTAAAATAATTCCCAACCATCTGGCATTCTATCTCCGTCAGAGTCAAACTGCCAAGGACTAGTTCCTGCTAAATATTCTTCTAAATTTGTATGNCTTTCGTTTGGACTAATTTCACTATTTCTATTGGCATCATAACCATCATTATCTTCATCCGAATCTGCGTCATAATCACCAATAGGGTTAAGATTGTAGTAAACTTCCCAACCATCTGGCATTCCGTCTGCGTCAGTGTCACCATTAGTTGGATCAGTACTATTACCTAGTAGATTTCTTATTTCAAATTCCATTAAATTTGTAAAAAATTCACCCTCTTCAAGTATGCCATTTCTGTTTCGATCGTGACCATCTTGATCTGTATCTAGAAGTGCATCAGCGGCATCAAAAGGATCTAAATCAAATTCCATTTCCCACCAATCTGGAAGCCCATCGTTATCGCTGTCTTTTGTTGGTAAATTAGAATCTAGAGATGCAGATTCAGTGTCTATATGTTGAGATGACCGAAATGAAACTAAGGGCGAAAAAGGCAAAGCTGCTAATAACATAATAACAACAGCAAGAACAACGTAGCGCCTTCCACCGCCAGCTTCAGCCTCTGACATAATTATGTACTGAATTGGTCCTCTATAAAGGGTTCATCGTACTAAAGATAGACTAANTCNCTCGAAANTGTAGTTAAACTTCTACTTTTTCCTGATTCTATTAATACATCGTCTTCTATTCTAATACCACCCAATTTTGGAATGTAAATTCCGGGTTCTACTGTAAACAAATTGCCATTTTTAAGAACAAAATCATCATTTTGCTTAATGTTAGGTTCCTCGTGAATTTCAAGACCTAAACCGTGTCCGGTTCGATGAATAAAATATTCACCAAACCCTTTTTGATCTATAATACTTCGAGCTGCTAAATCAACCTCACCAGCTGTAACTCCATCCTCTGATTTTTCCCTAGCAGCTATATTTGCTAACCTGACGGATTCGTAAGCATCTAACAGCCTTGAATCAATATTTTTTCCAGTAGCAAAAGTTCTAGTTATATCTGAAAAATATCCTTTGTTGTTGGCACCCCAATCAACTATAACCAATTCATTTTCNTCGATCACTTTATCTGATGGAAAATGATGAGGATTTGCTGCATTAGCGCCTGAAGCTACNATTGGTGAAAATGGTAATTCTGATTCTGAACCATTGCTGAGTAACTCAATTACTAACTGAGAGGCAAATTCTTTCTCTGAAATTCCTGAATTTAATTTATGAGCTATCAAGTTAAAAGACTTCTCTGCAATTTCGACAGCTTTTTCAACCATTTGTATTTCATAATCTGACTTTACTGTTCTTAAATTAGCAAACAAGAACATTGAATCTACTATTTCCGAATGATTTCTGTCAATTAGATTCAACTCTAGATGGCGAATAAGTCTCGATTCAACTCCGACTTTTTCAAAATTCTTGTCTTTAAGGAATATGTCAAATGCAGATTGAGGGCCTGAAACATCGGAATAAGTTAAAGAATTTACATCAAGTCCTGATAATTTTTGAATCTCTAACTCAGGTAGAATAAATGTTAGATTATCTTCTTCAATGAATAAAACTACTGGCCTTTCACTTAAATGAAAATTAACGGAAGTAATGTAAAATAAATTTGGTCCTGGTACTATTGCTAGACAATCAAATCCCTCCTTTTTCATGCCCTCTCGTAATTGCTGTATTTTATTCACAGGGCTTAATGAACGGTCTCTTTATTATAAGACCCCATTAGCGAATTGTGGATTTAGATACATTTAACAAATTAATCAAAGAATTTGGAAATTATCCTGGNTATGGTGTTCATAATGGCGTCGATAAAGTTTCAGAAAAATTTGATCAACCGTATGACGCTACAAGAGCAATAAGATCACAATATCTTCAAAGAAAATCAATAAGGAATCATTACAAAGTTAAGGAAAAGGCTGGATTGTACCATAAACAGTGGAAAGAAGGTAAGACAATAAGCGAACTCGCGTTAGAAATTGATTTTCCGCCTATGTTGTTAGCCAATTTTCTTATGCTAAAAATGCGCTTTTCTAAGAAGAAAACTAAAGAAATAATGAANAATACAAATCTAGTTAAAAATAATAAAAGATTGAAAGAAGAACTAGATGAAGTAATTGGAAGAGATGAACTCTACACTCCAAGATCACACGACAAGCAATCTGCTGAAGGTAACAGAAAGGAAGACTCAATTGCAAAATGGCTTGACGGAAAAGATGTTGAGTATTTTACCGAAAATGACCTTAGAGCAGGTACCGTTGAAGGTAAGACTCCTGACTTTCTACTCATGAAACCAATTGAATGGCACGGTGATGAATACAATTGGATTGAATCAAAAGCCAGCTTTGGTGATGAGTATATTCATCGTAAAAATCACAGAGGTCAGGTTTCTGATTACGTAGAGTTATATGGTCAAGGAATTTTAGTATATTGGTATGGATATTTAGATAATTTAAAATCAAGAGGATATACTATAGTTGATAGAAGAGAATTAGGTATTGAATAATCTAAAACCCTTGATCAAATAACCAAGCTTCTATTCCACCGTTTAAATGACTAATTGGAATANCTTGAGATTCTACCCAGGCTCNGGCTGCGTTAGAGCGTATTCCTAAATGGCAATAAAGAACAACATTTCCATGTTTTGGAATTTTGTCTAGACTCTGGGCAAACACATCCATTGGAATATGTAGATCGTTGGCCTCAATGCGAACTTCCTCTCTCTCTGCGANACCTCTGACATCGATTAGCAAAGGAGGATTATCAGATTCTAGACGTTGCTTTAGCTCTGCTGCGGACATGTGATCTGGTAAAGCCTTAGACAATTCTTTTACCTCATCAACAACCGTATCTGGAATTTCGACTTGTCTAATAGTCCCTTTTTTACCATCTAAGAAATAAAACGCTGATTCAGTAATCATCTCCAAGGCTAGTTGAATTGCCAGCATGGCCTGATGCATTCCAACCCAGCCGACAAAACTAGAGAGAACTCCTGTTGTAGAACAATCCTGAATTGACTCTGGAGCTGGTGGTTTAGGATACAATGCCCGATAATATCCACTTCCTGGTAAAAATACTCCAGTATTACCTTCAAAAGCTCGAACACCTCCATGAATCAAAGGTTTGTCTATAGATTGACAAATATCTGAAAGAATGTATCGAGAATCTACATTATCTGTGCAGTCAATGACAAAATCGTGAGAACTTACGTATGTCAAAGCATTATCTTTATTCAATTCATCAGAAACTACGTTAATTACGGCATTTGGATTGATAAGACTCAAAACCTCCTTTGCTGCATCAACTTTCAAAATTCCGACATTTTCTTCAGTGTAAAGAGGCTGCCTAGATATGTTTGACAACTCTACTTTATCGGGATCCATTATTGTCAAGTATCCTATACCTGAGCTAATCAAATACTGAGCTACAGGACAACCAAGACCCCCCATTCCGACAATCAAAATACCTGTATCTTCTAATTCTTCTTGGCCTTTTTCACCTACCTCAGGAAGTGTAATTTGTCGGGAAAATATCTGTTTAGCCTTATCGTTTAACACAATGCTCCATAGTCCTGTGATAATAAAATATTCACAAAAGGCAACATCAAGCCTTATAGAGGACATCTCTAGCCAAAGATGAACTGGCTAAAGATTGGAATGTTCGGACTTGCGTTCGTCACTCTAATTGGACTTATCTATGCTATCGAGCCGGATAAAATTATTGATGCAATGTCTGAGATAGAATTTTCATTGCTCATTTTAGCTGTAATTCTCTACTTAATCAATACAGTAATCAAAGCTATGAGATGGAGATTAATTGTTTCATCTACTGGAACTAAATTAGGATATGTTGAAGCTGTTAGACTTTTCCTTTGTGGTTTAGCTGTCAACAATACAACTCCCGGAGGGGTGAGTGGAGAACCTCTGAGAGTTATGCTTCTTAGATACAAAAAAGGAACACCAACTGGAGAAGGATTATCTACTATTTTTAGTGAGAGATTAATTGATTTGACCGTTCTGATGTGCCTTAGCGTAACAGGACTATGGTTTCTGTTGCCAATTTTGAATCACGGTGATGGACAAAATTTACTTCTTTCTGTTGGTGCCTTATGTATTATCTTAACTACGTTACTAACTTTTGCTTTACACCCTAAGCCTCTAAAAATTGTACTATCTTTTTTCGAACCTGCAGATTCAAAACCAAAACTAATGCAAAAGATTCATGGTTGGATTCTTCAATTCCAAACTGGATTGGAACAATTGCGTGAAAAACGTGAAATTGCAATAAAAGCATTCTTTGTTACTCTTNTAATTTGGATAAATGCATCANTAAGATTTGGACTAATTGTGTATGCTGTAACTGGAAATGTAGAAGCTGCAGGATTAATCATTCTAGCTTCAGGNCTAGTTTACTCGATTGGTACTTTCCTACCATTTGGAGTCGGTAATATAGCAATAGCAACATTAGTTCTATCNGCTGCAGACATAGATGAAGCTCAAGCTATTACAATCGGTATTGTGGAAGTCGCTACTTCTTTGACATTATCTGTCCCAATGGGAATACTTTCAATGGGAATTACAGGAATGCCTGAAGAAGAGAAATTAGATTAACNNAGGTAATCTTTNATTGTCATTGAATTCCAGCCCTTATCTAAACCCCATTTTAGAAAATCTTCCATATCATTAATTGCACTCTTTCCTCCAACTGTAAAACCTGCAGGAAGGCTAGCTTTGTATCTGGATAGATCAACAAAATCCCAAGGATGAAAATATAGGCATAAATAATCAAAATTAGCCTCAACAAGAGACGCTCCCCATCTTATGTATCCTTTAGGTAGCATTCTAAACCAAATCCATGATAATGGTAATCTAAGACCTGGAACTACCGAAACAGGCACTACTTTCAGACCACTTTCTCTATCAACATGAGGAACTAGTTTACCCTTGCCAGAATATCTACCAGGCATCGGACTTGGGTGAAGTGAACTATCATATTCAAATCCCAAATCCTTGATAATTTCCAGAGAAGGATGCTGAAACCTAGGAGCGCGAAAACCTATTGTTTTTTGACCTGATATTGATTCTACTATATCCTTAGCTTTCTGAAGGCGTTTACGTGCTTTATCTTCAGTCATTTTATTGTAATCATCGCGATCGTGTAAGGCATGTAATGCAATTTCCTGTCCTGAAGAAACTAACCTTTTGAAAATTTTAGTATCTGATAGTCCGATAGCTGCAGTTGTAAACCACGTTGCCTTAATGCCAAGTTTTTCAAATAATTCAATGATTGCATAAGTTCCTTCTAATGATTTATCAATTGCTTCTTTAGGAAATCCTGCTTTTTCAAGACGACGTTGTTCTTCAAAATCAATAGTCATTAATAGCTTAAAACTTTTGGATTCGCTCAACTATTCCAACCCAATTTTTGAAGCAATACGATACGTATCTCTGCCTTGGTCATAATGTAAATAAACCATGAAATTTGCATATAAATTAGCTAGAAAATTACCTTTTAGACGGGTAATCATTGTTATGTAAATCAAATCTCTAACGCCTTTAAGAATACGAGTAGCCCCGTACTTGGTTTTTCCGCCAATTCTATCTCTGTAATCGATACGAACTTCACCTAACGTGTCTTGTGGCTGTAAAATTAATGCGGGAATATACCTATGAAAGGAACCATAAAGAATCAAATCCCTCAACCTAGGTGCATAATACCCTTTGAATCCTGACCCGAAATCATGTGCTGGAACTCCTGTCATAAGTCTAGCTAAACTATTAGAAATTCGAGATGGGATTCTTTTTCCAGCTGGCTCATCAGCTCTATCGTATCTCCAGCTTGAAACAACTGCATGCCCCTCGTTCAAAAGCTGTAATACTTTAGGTATATCCCTTGGATGGTGCTGTAAATCTGCATCCATTGTTATTACTGCGTCTCCAGTGGAATTACGAATTCCGGCTAGAGTTCCTGCGGTTTGACCACTATTGTAAGCTAAATGGATTGCCTTAAATCTTGAATCCCAATGATTGATAACTTTCATCATTTTCCAGGTAGAATCTGTTGAGCAATCGTTAATCAAAAGTACTTCCCAATCGTATTCAACTTGATCAAGAGCTAGTTTTAGCTCCCTTGCCAATGCCGTTAGACATTCTTCCTCNTTATAGCATGGTACTACTATACTAATTTTAGAATCNGATGTCAACCAACCCTTTTCCAATTTTGAATCGTTAAANNTCACTAATCNGCCTCAATTTGATAATCTGGTAAAATTGATAAGCTCTCNCCTGGAAAATTCCANACTANAAGGAACATTAAAACCATCCTAGTTTGGTAAGTCGGNGCAATCATAACAAANGGANCATACCANCATATGTACCANGTAGGATAATCNGGNCTGCCAAACATAAGNATCATCACTCCTAATCCTAGCATTANAACAAATGATTCNGCTGATGAAAGACTNATGTTATCGAAATAGNTTNANTTAGCTTTNAACAAGAAGNAAACAATNACTGCATANAATGCNAAAAACTCNAGAGCNTAAAGCCATGGAGGNGATAAACCAGTTCCTTCTTCATAAATGTAAAATCCTGCTGCNATTTGTGTTCCATAGTATACTACAAAAGAGANTGCAATTACNTTAATNGAAAATATAGTCCANCCNGATTCTGTTTTTAAACCATCNTTGNAAATTAATTTATCCCACTTTNTGANGANCCACATTAAAATTTTGACNANAAAATTATCCTCTCCTTCATANCGAGAAAATTCAATTCCNGATAAATGCCTAGCAAAAATCCACCCTGCTACCATAACAAAACCCATNATGCCGAAAAAAGNGATAAAGAAATCATTGAAATTTACTCCTAAAAAATCTCTAGAACCTNTAAATTCATAGAATGCTTCTGCAAAAGATTTCATCCAATCTCCCATCCAGTCTCCTCCCTGATATTCTCTGTAAACTTTGACTGCACCAGGATATCTCCGCTCTAAAATGCCATAAGACAAAAGTGAAGCTACAGGTAATCCAGCTGAGAACAAAAGCCTGCCTCTCCAAGAGTATATTATGAATAGGAAAAAAGGAATCATAACTACTGGATAAAATTTCAATGCAATACCCAAACCAATTAAGAATCCTGAGGAAACGTACACAAAATCAGCTCTCGGAAATTTCTCCTCCGGCCAAAGATATTTTAGAAGAGCCAAGGTACAAAGGATAACAAACGGATCATAATGGCCTGAGAGACCTGAAGTTTCTATAGCTATAGGAAATATAGCGTAACTTATTGCTGCATACTGTGCGTGCTCCTTTTCAAAATATTCATATGCAATCCAAAATATTGCAACAACTACTAATGCATCTCCGACACTGGAAACAAATCTAAATGAAGTATAGTAAGTAATATCTGTAGACAATACTTGGTTAATTACATCTGTAGAATATCCTATTATCCATATGTAGAGAGCAAACAATGGTGGCTTGTTGATATCTTCTCTTTCGATATAGGGCTTTTGGCCATCTACTAAAGCCTGTGACCTATCAACGTAATATTGAATGTCTTTGGTAATAACCTGATCTTGTCCTAGCCATCCTAGACGAAGAATTAATGAAAGCGCAAATAAAAAATAAATTTGTTGCTTGTAACTGGCACTTTTCAAAAATGAAATTTTATCAATAATCATATCTAAATAGTAATAAATGATTAAGAACGAAATGGTCATAGCTATCCCATTTACTACAAAATAACCCCAGACAATAACCGAAACATACGAAATTAGATAAAGTACTAAACCGAAAGTTGCAAGATAAGGAAGTGATTTTTCAGATTTACTCTTAGTTTCCATAATAGTTTCCTCGAACTTACTCAAACATGCGTAAGCAACAGCATTGATAGTAACTCAAGACTACCGTTAATAAATATGAAGGCACTAATCCCAAAATCGCCTTGTTCGGGCATATGTAATTTCAGCTTCTATTATGGCCTTAACAAGATCAGATTCATCTCTCAATTGTTTTCTTAGTATTCTGCCCGCTGTATCAGGCCCAATTCCTCTACCTGCAATAACCAAAGCTGCTCTCTCTCCGTGGGACCTAGCTAAAGAAGCTGACTTAGCTAATTTCTTATTACTGACTTCACGATTAAGCTCCATCGGATGAAGTAACGCTACCATTCGACTATTACAACTAGGGCAAACCAACTCATGTTTTGTTATCGCTTTTACTTTCCTCTTACGCGCATTATCACAAGAGAGACACCTCAGTGACAAGTCTGTGCGGAGTAAACGCCTTTTAACTGCCGTAACAACCGAACTATCCGAGAGAGTATTTATCAGATGTAAGAACCTTTATTATACGATTAAATCTTTTGTAAGAGCCTCCTTGCTTATTAGGATTCTTCATTACAGTTAAGACATTTTTTGTCTGCATAAAATAAGAAGTTTATTCTTTAAAATGTGGTATTTCTTTAATGTTAAAAATGGGTCTTGAATCACTATCGAGACCATTAGAAACTAAGGTGTCATCTGACTTACACATCATTTCAACCAATTCCTCAAAACTTGTACTAGTTGGATTCCAACCCAATTGTTCTTCTGCCTTAGACGAGTCTCCAATCAAAGTCTCTACCTCAGTAGGTCTAAAAAACCTAGGATCTATCTCTAGATAATCATCAAAATTCAAATTAAAATAGGAAAATGCTTTTTCTGCAAAATCACGTACGGAATATGTATTTCCTGTAGCAATAACATAATCATCTGGATTATCTTGTTGAAGCATTAACCACATTGCTTCTACATAATCTCTAGCGAAACCCCAATCCCTTTTTGCCTCTACGTTACCGAGATAGATTTTATCTTTGTATCCGTGTTTAATTAAAGCTGCATTATATGTTATTTTTCTAGTTACAAATTCTAATCCTCTTATGGGTG
>PBPR01000015.1 GCA_002724775.1 Methanobacteriota archaeon | reverse complement strand
TAAAGAAATCAAGAATAGAATCAATAGAACAAGTGAACGGAGATAGAATTTTATCTATTTCATTTATCAGGAAAGAAGAAAAGATATCTCTAATTTTTGAAATGTTTCACAAAGGTAACATAATTCTATGTTCCAATGATAAAATATTAGCAGTTATGAGGAAACAGAAATTTAGGCATAGATCTCTTGAGGCAGGTTTGTCATATCAGTCACCTCCTAGTATAGATCCTTCGACTGTGGACTTTGATTTATTTGATGATAAATTGAAAAAATCACAGAGAGGTCTAGGTGCTGCGCTGACGATAGATTGTAATATCGGAGGTGATATTTCCACACTGATATGTAATAAACTAGAATTGGACAGAGAAATGAGTACTTCTGATGTTAATTCTCAACAGATATATTCTGAATTGAAAAGAACACTTAATGAACTAATTGAGCCCACTATTTTTCTAGATAGTGAAGGGAAAAACTTTACAGTGTCAAGTTTTGATTTGGGTTTGGATTCAAGTAAGACATTTTCATCTCTTGATGAGGCTGTAGAAAGCTATGTCACCAGTATTGTAGTTGTTAAAAAAGAGGTCAAGAGTTCCGATCAGGTACGCATAGATCATCAAACCAAAGCTATTGAAAAGTATAATTCTAAATCTAAAATTTATAGAGCTAAAGGAGATATAATTTTTTCTAAGCTCAGTGAGATAAGGGAAATGATTGACTTTGAAAATGATGAAGATGAAGTAATAATTCAGTTGGATGACATGGAAATATTGATTGACAAAAGTAAATCATTGGAAGCTAATGCATCTTCTTATTTTGATAAGTCCAAAGAGATGGATAGAAAGGCAGAAAGAACAAGGGAAGTTATTGCTTCAAAACCAGTTTCAAGGCCCAAAGAGAAGATAATTAGGAATAAGAGTATTGAATGGTTTGAGCGCTTCAGATGGTTTATTACCTCTGATGGAGAGATTGCTGTTGCAGGTAAGGACGCAAGGACGAATGAGCAAGTGGTTAAGAAGTATCTGAAAGCGAACGATAGATATGCTCACGCAGACATTCATGGAGCACCTAGCGTAGTAGTCAAAAATGTAAATGGAACTCCACCTTCTGAAAACTCTATGCTTGAAGCTTGTAATTTTAGTTTGTCATATAGTAAAGCTTGGGGAGCACGAGTCTCAGGAGGGCACTCATTTTGGGTAGATAATGACAAAGTTTCTAAGACACCAAATACAGGGGAGTTTCTTGCTAAAGGGGCTTTTGTAATTCGTGGTAAGAGAAATTGGAATCGTAATCTTGAACTAAATGTTGCTGTCGGCCTTATTACTTATGAGGGTAATCCAAAATTTATGGGTGGACCAATAAGTGCAGTAGAAAAACATTGTGACAAATACGTAATATTTAGACCAGGCTTTTCAGAAAGAAAAGTAGTCATTCGTAAACTTTCAGAGGCGTTTAGCGCTGAATCTACTGACATTGAAAAATTACTCCCTAACGGCGGATTTGACTTAGTTAGATTAAAAGGTATTGAATTAAAGTTGTAGAATATGGTGCGGGGGGTGGGATTTGAACCCACGCACCACTAAGGACTAGGCCCTCAACCTAGCGCAATTGGCCTGGCTATGCGACCCCCGCGCTTATGCGGCAGCGTCAATACTGGTCATAAAATCTTTACAGTGTGAATCTAAAGATTTTAGAGCTTGCTCAAGAGCTAATTTAGCTTCCATTGCACCAGTCGTTTCAAATTCTAAAATAAAATGTGTTTTATTACGTGTAACTGTCATTGCATTTTTTGCATCTTCGTCATTCCACAGAGATTCTAANTTTTTAATNGCTTCNTGAGCTTTAACAGGATCATCAATTANGTGATTCTTNCCTTTCTTTTTGAANTGCTCTTTACCAACNGTGTCTATNACTGTTTTACTACCTTTTCCTGAGNNTACAGTTANTGTTGGAGCTTGATAAAATCTAGGNGCTACNACAGTTTGCCACTTTGCATGTTGTTTNGCAGTTCCCATTTTNGCTTTTGCATAAANAAGAATAGCCTGACCTTCAGCTAATTTAACAATAGGAACACTTGTTTCNGGGATAACCAAAGCAGTATCTCCATTTACGGGTTCTAAATCTCCAGAATAAACAGTACAAGGTCCTTGTTTGTGTAGTGAATACATGATATCNGGTTGCTTTGAATCATCACCAATGCTTTCACCAAATGCCTCTACAGTTTTTTCATCNGTAGGTATAGGNAACATTCCAATGCGNTGTGCTACAATTTCGTTGAACATTGCACTAATTGATTCGTATTCCTTTTCTTCACCGCTTTCTTCATCGACATATGCACCTAGTGAACCCATGTGAAAATCTACTTCATGAATTGCAAGACAAGGAACCATTGAGACTAAGGATCTTCTTATTGAATTTACAAAAGAGTAATTTACATCTTCAAATTCAACTTGTGCAAAAAATTGTTCGTTCTTTCTTAGCTTAACTTTCATTAAACTCTCCTACCTCTTCGGCCACCTTTAGCTNTTCCACCATCATGGGGAATTGGCGTGACATCATCAATACGAGAAATCGTCATTCCAGCTCTGGCTAAGGTTCTGATTGCAGCTTGAGCTCCAGGTCCTGGAGTACCTCCTCTCTTACCACCTGCGCCTCTCAACTTTACGTGTANTTCTTTAATTCCTCTTTCCTGCAGAGCTTCAGCAACTTGACCAGCNGCTAGCATTGCTGCATGAGGTCTCGATTCTTCTCTTTGAGATCTAACTACCATTCCACCAGAGCATTTTGCTATTGTTTCAGCACCGGTTGAATCAGTAGCCGTGATAATTATGTTATTATGTGATGCAAAAATATGTGCAACNGCCCACTTATCCATCAGTTANCCTCCTTCTCTTCAACTTCTGAGGCATCTTTTTCTTCTACTGCTTCAGCCTTAGGTTCATCATCAGGAACTTCTTCGTTTTCTGTTTCAATAATTTCTTCATCATCATATGTGGTCTTAGCGCCAGGTCTTACTGGATGTAAATCACTGTTTAATGCGGACGATGGTGAATAAGTTATATTTTTTTCTTGAGTTTTTGTNACTAGCATTCCAGGTACTCTGTTAACCGCACCTTCCACTGAGATATGCCCATGAATAATTAATTGTCTTGATTGTTTCACAGTTGATGCTAGACCTTGAAGGTAAACTTGAGTTTGTAATCTTCGGTCCAAAATGTTTTCAGGAGACATTCTTAAAATATCCTCAAGAGCAGCACCTTGTTCCAACATTCCTAGTCTATTTAGTTTACCTAGGAGGAGTTCTTTTTCTTTTTGAGCTTGTTGATCATTTGCCTTCGCAGTTAATTTTCTTGCTTGACGCCTCATTTCACGTACTTTTGTGTCTGCTTTCCATATTTCTTTCTTGGACTTAAGTCCGTATTGATGAGTGAGGGTCCTTTCTTGCTCTATACGAGTTTTCTGCCAAGGGTGTGAAGGGGTGTTGTAGTGCTTACTTGGAAATTTAGGATCGCCCATTATTATGCACCCTTCCTCTTACTTACACCTAAAGCCAGACCACGTCGACCGTTGGAGTAGGTTCGCTGTCCCCTTACTTTATGGCCAGAAGCATGTCTTACGCCTTTGTATGATTTTATCTTTTTCATTCGATTTATATCNTCTTCGTGGAGCATTTTTAAATCAATACTCACAGGATGTATGTCTTTACCAGTATCGTAATCTTTCTGACGATTTAATAGCCAGTTNGGAACAAAATCNTTTACATTTTCAATAGCATTTTCGATATTTTCTATATCCTTGTCTGTTAGTTCCCCAGCAAGTTTTTCACTGTCTAATTTTAGTTTTTGAATTATAGCGTTACTAATTCTTGAACCAATGCCTCTGATTGAGGTTAGAGCATAACCTAGCCTTTGCTCTCCTGAAACGTCTGAGTTTGCTATGCGAATTATATACTTGAAATCTGGGTCTTCGGACACGTATTACCTCTTGGAATAAATTCTCAAGGCTGCGCCAGCCGGGCGGTCTATTTATATTCTTTTCCTCATAGCCCTCGAATATTTCCAAGGTTAANTATTAATAAGGCTAAAAATAAGTATGGAATAATGAAGAAGATATCATTACTTTTGATTATTTTGCTTTTTGCAGCAGCAGCCTCAGGAGGNTATGGTTACTATACNTTTGTGCTCAATGAGGATGACGACGACGATAGTAATGAACCCGTANCTTCGAGCGGTAATGCACCAGTTGCCAAAATAACACCTTCTAATCCAAAAATCCAGATAAATGAAACAATCTCTTTTTCAGCTTCAGGTTCATCCGATGAGGATGGTGATGATTTAACCTATTTCTGGAGCTTCGAAGGTGATTCTAAAGAATATGAGGGGGAAAATATTGATCGCAACTTCCCAGACAAGGGCGAATATAATGTANTTTTGACTGTTACAGATTCTACTGGATTATCTGATGATACAGAGACTACTGTTTTAGTCGTTGAAAATTATCACGATGAGCAAAGTGGGAATGTTAATGGAAATGATAATTCGGCAAGTATTGACATACCCGTTGAAAAAGGATTTTTGACTTTCNAACTAGATTATTCTTTAGAATCTGCAAATGTTAATCCTTTAGAAGAATCTCAGGTAACTCTCAGGCTAACAGANGCAGATGGCGTTGTTATTGAGGAAGAAAACGAAGTTTCTGAAAGTGATGGTACTTGGTCATACTCTACTGATGATTTTAGCTCCACAGGAACTTATGTCTTTACAATCGAAAGTGAATCAGGCAGCATGGATTATGATATAATAATTGATGTAACTTACTAATTCTTCTCTAAAACCANAACGTATCTAGTCAAGGATTTATGAATATACCAATCAAATTTATGTAATAATGTAAGATTTTGATTTTTAATAAATTCAGGATTAGAAACTGCAATCACTAGCCTTTGTTTGTTTAACATTGATTTTTGGAATTCATCTAGGCATCTATTCATTAAGTCATTAATATTTTCACCTCCGCTCGTAGAAGCTATGCCATAAGGTGGATCACAAACAATTGAGTTAAAAGGGAAACTACTTATCTTGTCAAAATCCGAGTTCATTAGTTGACCCTTGAATCCATAGTGTTTTAGATTTCCTTTTGTATATTCGATCATCTTTTCTTTAAGATCTATTCCTACAATTTGGAGTCCCATATCAGCACCTTCAATTAATATTCCTCCAGTTCCGCAAAATGGATCTACAACTGTTTCATTTTTATCGCAATTTGACAAATTAATCATTGACCTTGCTATTCTCGGGTGTATGCTTATCGGAGAAAAATATGGGCGGTTGCTTATATGATGTTCAAGACATCTCTTGTATCCCGTCTCCCAACTATTCTGACTAATTGAAATGTAAAATAAGTCATTTCTGTAAAAAAGTACTTTGACCTCAGGTTTGTCAAGGTCTATCTTATTTTTTGGAGAAATTTTTTCACCAATCATTACTGTAGATTCCATATCTACATTTTTGCTATTTATTTGCCTAATAGCAAATCTTTTGGCCCCAATATCTATTTCGTTTAAATCCCCTAATATGTCTTCAAGTTTTTTTTTTTCTGAAGTAAAAATAATATGCGAAATCCGCCGTGTCATAGCCAATCTTGAAATCACTTCATTTTCAATCATTTTAGATGTTGATAAAATAATTATTTTGCCATAATCAGTTTCAATTTTAGGATTGTAATGTTTAAATTTGAATAATTCAAGAGCTTCGTATTTACCTAATTCAGTGTTTTCACCACCCAATTCTAGCAAATATCTTTCTCTCATTAATACCTATAAAAGTTGTTTTATAATGTTGTATCTAGCGTACATTGTGTTCAAGCTAGCACGTAAAGCAGTTTCACCAATTTACGCAATTTACCAAAGGAGACTTGAAAGTAAGATAAAGAATGGTGAAGTTCCAAATCATTTGGCAGTAATCATGGATGGAAATCGTAGATATGCCGAGAGTGTTGGGCTTCTACCACACGAAGGACATTTGAAAGGTAAAAACACGCTAGAAAATCTATCAGACTGGTGTCGGTCAGTAGGGATAAAAATTTTAACAGTTTATGCCTTTTCTTTAGAAAATTTTAACAGAAGCGAAGATGAATTAGAGAAACTTATGGATTTGTTTGCAGAATCTTTTAGAAATGCGGGAGATGATCCTAGAGTTCATAAAAATAAAGTTAGAGTTAGAGCTTTAGGTCACAGAGAGCTTTTACCTGATAGAGTAAAAGAAGCAATTGACTATGCAGAGTCAAAAACTAAAAATTATACTAATTTTAACTATAACTTAGCAGTTGCTTACGGAGGAAGGCAAGAAATTGTCCGTTCGATGAAGATACTTGGTAAGTTAATCGAGAAAAATCAATTGAAGGCAGAAGATATTGATGCAGATTTGATTTCTTCTAACCTTTACACTAGTGATTTACCAGATCCTGATTTAATATTGAGAACCTCAGGTGAAGAGCGAATAAGCAATTTTCTTTTGTGGCAGTTAGCTTATTCAGAGTTGTACTTTGCTGATGTGTTCTGGCCAGATATGCGTAAAATCGATTTTTTGAGAGCTATAAGGTCATTCCAGCAAAGAAATCGTAGGCTTGGTAAGTAACGACAGGTTTTAAGCACCCTTCTTATGCAGCAAATATGCTCGAGCGTTATGCACGACTTCCAATCGATAGTCCAAGACAGATTATTTTAGTCGTAGCATTAGTAACTTTAATCATATCTCCATTTGTTCTGAAAGTTGAGTTTTCAACAGATGTTCAGGCATTTCTTCCTCAATCTGAAGAAGTTGAAACTTACGATATTATAACCGAAGACTTTGGTAAAGATTCAAGCGTAGTTAATCTGTATTTGACTTCTGTCAGCGGGAACAATGTTTTGACAATGGATAATCTTGTTGACATTCTCAAACTCCATAATGACTGTTTGCAAATTGATGGTGTTCAGGGAGTATTATCAGTTGCAGATTTTTTTGATTCAGCACTTATAGATTCAGGCTTGTCACTCAACTCAGTTAGTACAGCAGAGGAGCCTTGGGAGCTAGTTTATGACTCAATATCAACNACTGGCAGCGGTAATTATTCATGGAATGAAGTTGATTTTGTCGGAGATGTTTTAATTAACAAAGATTTGAATTTAGATCCTCTGATTATTGTTGAATCTGAGAATTCAATTCGTAAAGCNCCTATAGCTAATTCAACCATAATTATGGTAAACCTAGACCCNGACCTGTCAACTGAGCAGAAAAAGGAAGCTGGTCAAAAGTTACGTACTCTTACAGANAGCCATAATCAGGAATCAGGCAGTGACATTAGTGCTGAAGCTTTTTCTGTAGATCTNCTNGCCTCTGACGTAGATGAGTCTACNCAGTATACAAATATTTTGATGATTGTTGGAATGCTTCTGGTTACAGTTGTTTTGTTGTGGCTCACTTTTAGGCATTGGAGTTACGTAGTTTTGCCAATAACGACACTTATTTTGTCAATATTTTGGACTTTTTCATTTGCAGGAATTGTAGGAATTAAAATGACAGCCTTAGGTGTTGCTGTTATTCCCTTAGTAGTTGGTCTTGGTATTGATTTCTCAGTACATGTTAGCAGAAGATATCAAGAAGGTATAGCTGCAGGAAGCAGNATTGAGGAATCCTTNATTGAATCTCAAGTTCATACNGGTCAAGCATTATCACTTGCTATGTTTACCACAGTNATTGCTTTCTTGTCAGGAATAACTGGTGGAGTAGGTCCNGTTAGAGATTTTAGCTTACTATGNGCTTTTGGAATTTTTTCTTCATTCATTTTGACTTTATTTTTCTATACTTCAATGAGATATTTATTNGATTCNTCNTCAGANGATATGGCAATTAAACCGCAGAATTCNGAATTAATTGATACTTCAATATCNAGAGCNTCNCAAATTGTGGATAAGCATCCCCAGGCAATTATTTCAACAGTCATAGTACTAACGATTCTTGCACTCGGTGGGGCCTCTCAAATCGAAACGTCATTTTCTTTGGATGATTTTCTTTCAGATGACTTAGAAATAATGGTTACTGCCGAAAATATACAGTCAGATTTCAGAGGTGCAAGTTATTCTCAATCTCAGATTTTAATTCAAGGAGAGATAGATACTACCGATTTTTTAGATGGTAATTATGAATTGCAGTACGGCCAAACGAGTTCAGAAAATAAAGGACTTAATGANGATCGTTACGTTATTAAGGTAGGAGCGACAGCTCGTGTTGAATCAGTGCATCAAATAGTTCAGAAGGCTATTGATTCAGAAGATTTCAGCGTAAGTAATGGCAACAATTTAACACATGAATGGACTATAACTAATTCTTTCTTAGTAAATTCAGGTGAAAATCTAGACATTAATTGGATAATGGATCAAAGTGTTGTATCACCTTCCTTAGAGGTTATTGTGTTATGGTATGATTCCTCAAATCAATTGATAGGCAATGATAAACTAACAGAAANCATTCCCTCTTCTGAGATTTCAGGTTCTTCTAGTGCATCAATTGAAATCTTAGATAATTCTCATAAAGCACGTTTGAAATTTTCTTACATTCAAGATGTCTCAGAAGATTCTTTGATTCAGTCAATAGAAGTTCATGACAGAGAAAAATATGTTTTTGTTCAATCTTTAACAGATACTTTTAATTTAACTTACCAAGGAAAAACCTTTAGCCTAACAAATGATTTAGATATTCATAATTTATATGATTATCTATATCAAAGAGAATTAGATATTGCAGATCCATTCACTGATGAATCCTATGCTGATGCAATCAGACATGTTTTGTATAAGGATTCAGATGGAAATTACGTGTCATCAGTTGTTAGAATTTACATTGGTCCAACAACGTCCCATGAATTAGATAATGACGGGTTAGAATTTATGAGAGCAGAATTGGATGATGATGTTCCAGATATTTTTGTTAAAAATTTCACAGTTAGTACTACCGGNGGTCATGTCTTAACAAGTGTGACTGTTAATGAAATTCAAAAAACCCAAATTACTTCAACCTTGATTGCAATTCTTTTTGCAGCTTTAACCTTAGTTTTCATTTACAGAAGCGTAGACCTTGGAATTATTGCAGTATTTCCAACTATTCTTGCTTCCGTTTGGATTTTAGCTACGATGACTTTGTTGGGAATAACTCTCAATGTTCTTACGGTAATGGTCACGGCTTTAACTATTGGTTTAGGAATAGATTATGCTATACATATTGTAGAGAGATATCGTGAGGAGAGAGAACATAAGACTGAGAGTCAGGCAATTGAGACAACGATTGTAAGAACCGGTTCAGCTCTTCTTATTTCAGGTCTGACTACAGTATCAGGTTTTGCAGTATTATTCCTTTCTCCNATGCCATTNGTTCGTAATTTTGGAATAATTACAGCAGCTACAATAATNTANGCAATGTTCATTGCTATTTTTGTTCTACCTAGTNTGATTTGGATTTCAAATAGAATTAAAGAATGGATGTCTAGTCAAACTTTAGATTAGTTTTTCTTTTACGTCTCTTTTCCCAAAGTTCACGTGCTAATTGTCTCATATCTTCAACCGAATCAGATTCATCAACAATTTCAGCACCAAGCAATGTTTCTACAGCATCTTCTAGCGTAATAATTCCCTGGGTTGTTCCATATTCGTCCACTACCAAAAAAATGTGTTCTCTTTTCTTCAAAAACTCATCAAGTAGGGTTGCAATAGAGTCCTCTGGACTAACTGTTGATAGTTCAGAAATTAAGTCTTCCATAGCAATGTCGGTGTTACCTTCGCCATATAATTCCATAATTTTACTCCTAAATACAACGCCTATAATATCATCGAGATTTTCTTCGCGGACAGGTATTCTTGAGAATGGAATTGGTGAATGCTCTTCAACAATTTCTCCGATTTTATCCTTTCTGTGAAAAGTTAACATAACTGTGCTAGGAGTCATTACGTCTTCAGCAAGAATTTTATCCATAGTCAATAGATTCTTGATTACTTGAGTTTCTTGCTTCTCTAGTGCACCTTGATTTTCTCCCATTTCGGCAACAGCTATCATTTCTTCTCTTGTCATCTCTTTTTGATCTTCATTGCCCTCTGATATTTTCCTTGAAAAACTGTTTAGAACAATTACAATTGGCCAAGTAATCCAAATTAGNATGTCTAACAAGTAAGCAGAGCTTGNCGCTAGTCTTTTCCAATANATTGCACCNAATGTNTTAGGTATNATTTCAGAAAATACAAGAATNAGTATAGTTAGTATAATNGATGCAACAGTAAACCATTCNTTNCCCAGNTTATTAAATTCTGAACCGACNCCTGCAGCACCGATNGTGTGTGAAATAGTATTTAGTGTTAAAATTGCAGCNAGAGGTACATCAATGTCCTCTTTCAATTCTTTAAGTCTTTTACCACTTCTTTTATCATCNTTACTTAGTATTTCAATGTGTGACCAAGTAACTGATAAAATTATAGCTTCTAAAAGCGAGCANAAAAATGATACACCTAACGCTAAAATTAAGAAGATTGTTATTCTTCCCCATTCTAGTTCAGGATTTCCTAAATCATCACCTACGTTAGAAACAATAGATAAAAAATAATACAAGTTAATTACTACCTCCAAGTAGTTCGTAATGCGAATTCAGATAGCACATCAGGTATTTATTCAATTGCTAGAAACCCCTGATATGAATTGCCCTTTTGGGCCTTACACACATAATTGGCTAAAGAAGTATGTTTATTAGTACTTTTGTTGTAAAAAGTGTTCAATTTTGCGCAAATCATTATAATGACGCCTTCTAGGGCTGCTNTATGGCTCGTTTCCCTGAAGCTGAAGCACGCTTGTTTCAAAAGAAAGTGTGTATGAAATGCAATGCCACAGCAGGCTGGAAAGCTACAAAGTGCAGAAAATGTGGCTACAAAGGTCTCAGAGCCAAAGCTAAAGAGCAACGCGGTAAGTAGATTACTCAACTATTTTTGTTCCTTTTGGTGTACCAATAATTACTTTTGACGTCATATCTATGAAAAGTCCAGTGTCTACCACACCTTTAATTTTCATTAAATTATGGTCTAACGATTTTGGGTCTTCTATTCCATTTTTAAATTTACAGTGATAAATGTAATTATTATTGTCAGTTATGAAAGGTTGTGAATTTGATTCAATTCTTAGATCTGCGCTACAGCCCAGTCTAGTAATTTCATTCCGAGTGTTTTCGTGATCTTCAATTGATACTTCAACGGGAAGAAATCCAACACCCAATTTTTCTACTATTTTGGACTCGTCAACTATAATAATTAATTCTTTCGCTTTCTTCTCAACTTTTTTTTCTCTTAGAAGCGCGCCGCCCAATCCTTTAATCAGTGAAAGATCAGGAGCCACTTCATCAGCCCCATCTATTGCAATATCAATCTCTTCAGCTTCATCAATCCCAATAAGATTGATTCCTAGATTTTCGGCTTGAATTTTGGTTTTTATTGAGGTTGGCATTCCGACAATTTGGAATGTCTCAGATAATCTATTTCCAATAAGGTCTACAGCAATTTTTGCAGTTGAACCAGTACCCAGTCCTACTACCATTCCATCTTTGATAAGTTTAACAGCTTCTTTAGCGGCATTAAACTTAGCAATATCTTGGTTCAATAGTAGAGTCCGCTCTCAGGTTCAGATATTCCTGAATCATCCAACCGGTTTCTTATCTTATCTAATGCTTCCGTAAAATGTTTGTAAGTAGTTTGAGTTTTGTTGTCTTTAATTGCTTTCATTCCAGCTTCGACACAAAGTGCTCTTAGGTCTGCACCTGAAAATCCTTCAGTTTCGGCAGCTAATTTTTTGTAACTTACGCCTTTTGCAATATTCATACTTTTACTATGAATTTTTATTATTTTATTTCTTGCTTCCTCTTCAGGCAATGGAATTTTAATTATTCTGTCAAATCTTCCTGGTCTTAGTAAAGCCTCATCAAGTATGTCAGGCCTGTTCGAAGCCCCCATTATTGAGACTTGACCTCTTGGTGTAAATCCATCAAGCTCACCCAATAATTGCATTAAAGTTCTTTGAACTTCTCTATCGCCTGTGGTTCCTACATCCATTCTTTTNGCGCCTACNGCATCTAATTCATCAATAAATATTATGCTTGGAGCCCTTTCTTGAGCCAGTTGGAAAAGTTCACGTACCAATCTTGCACCTTCACCTATGTATTTCTGAACTAATTCACTTCCAATCAACCTAATGAAAGATGCATTTGTAGCGTTAGCAACAGCTTTTGCCATCAAGGTTTTTCCGGTCCCAGGTGGTCCTACAAGCAGCACCCCTTTAGGTGGTTCCACACCTACTTTAGTGAAGCTTTCGGGTTTCAGCATAGGTAGTTCAACCGTGCTTCTAAGTTCATCTAATTCTTCAACTAATCCACCGATGTCTGAGTACTTTTCAGATGGTTTTTCATCGACCTCGGCCCCCATTACAAGAGGATCTTTGGTAGAGGGTAATGTTTCTAAAACAGCGAGTGTTTGTCTGTGCAGAGCAACACGATCACCAACTTCTAATTTTTTCTTGTCAATTCCTTCAGAGATATGAACTACAAAATCAGGTCCACTGCTAGATTTGATTCCTACACGTCCATCTTCTAANAAATCTCTCACAGTTCCGATAACTTGAGGTGGGGCTCTTAGTCTTGCGAGTTCACCCTTTAAGTGTGCATTTTCTCTCTTCATTCTTGAAACATCAGCTTCTAGCTGTCTCTTTTCAGATTCNAAGCGTTCAGTNTCCTCAATTAACCATTTGTCCCAATCTTCTCCCTTATCAGGAGAAGAAACTTCACCGTCGTTTTCATCACTAGGCACTTTTTATCACTAAACATTTAATTGGGTCAGATATATATCAGTTGTGACTTAATATGTTATGTGAAATGTGTGGAGCAGAATCAGCAGGTTTGGAACCACGAAAGATATCTGGTTCCGTATTGAGAGTTTGTACNTCATGTGCAGGCATGGGCAANCAAACTACGTACAGAGAATCAGTTGGTCACAGAGCATTTGTTGCTCAAACGCTTGAGAAGAGAGAGCAGAAAACTAGATACAAAGACATTTCATCTGATGAAAAAGTATTGATTAGTGATTATGGCAGCGTAGTTCGAAAGGCAAGAGAGAAAAAAAGGTTGGACCATGCTTCATTGGCATCTAAGATATCTGAGAAGAAATCAATAATCACTTCCGTAGAGTCAGGAAACATGAAGCCAAATGAAAAGCTAATTAAAAAGCTAGAGAATTTCCTTAATATCAAACTATTAGAGGATGTTGATGATTCTGCAACATCTTACGGTTCAGGNGCNAAGAAAAATTTTACNATGGGCGATTTAATTAATCAAGCATTGGAAGAGAATAAGTAAAACAGACNCATAATCTTTTTTACTAACATTTAGAGTTAAGATAACATGGGATTGCTAGGACGTCAATTAAATTTAGAACGAGATTCTGAAGATTCTTTGCTTCTAGCACTTTCTACTTTGACTTTTACAACGTCATTGTTTGCAGGATATCAAGAAAATGGCATTGGTCAGCTTGTTTCTCTTCCATTATTTGGCATTGAATTTCACTTGATATCNACNCCTCTNTGGATTATTTCAGGAATATTNTGCTTACTATGCTTGCAACAATTATTNCATAAAATTTGGACTCATGGAGTCTGGTTGATTGGNATTTATTGGTTAACTGCTTTTGGAACAACTNTGTTNTTTGTGATGTTTGATCAAGGTTANGTTTGGTTTGTANCNAGTTTGATACTTTTACTGTTAGCACTNTTCATAATGTATTGGATGGTTCTAGAGATCTATGCATTAAGACACAATATTATCAGAGAAGTTCCCGAGGCAAGTAACTTGAGTCTATCNGACTGGTTACTTTCAGTTCCTGCTTTTTTCTTATCAACTTTTGTTAGTTATTATTATTACAGCAAGCTTTACTTGCAAGAAGATGGCTGGTTTACTTTTGGTTACTCTGCTGAAGGGTATCTTTTGTTTCAGTTTTTAATGTTCTTCTCGGCTCTATACATACTTTATATTCCTCAAAGTTTACTTGGAGATTATCTAGAATATAGTGATTTAGACATTAACACTAGTTTCAATGTCGACAGAGATAAGGTTGAAAAAAGAATGTTGGATTATACAAAAAGTGTTGACGAAGGTAAAATTCAAGCAACTCTCATAGATTTATATAAAATGGCTGAAGAAGATGCCGAAACTTGGTCACAGTTAGGTGAGTTTTATCCAGATTGGAGTGTTGAAGAAGTCAAACTTTTCATAACNATGCTTGAAGAGTTAAATNAGAAGTGATTCATTTTTNGAAACAGCGCAAAGTATTATATAGAATTTAATCTACGANTTNCTTTAGTGTGTGTTGAATAAATACATATATTCGTGCCTTGAGCACGAGGAATTTCAATCATGAGTGACATGAATAAACCCGAAATGACGGCCCAAGTACTAGTTGCTGTAGGAGCAGTATTTTTGTTAATATCTGCATATGTTATGGGAGTTTACATTCCTAATCAAAAAGAANTNGANGANGATTTNGAAAGNCGAACNTCTTTTGATGGAGATATGACTCTNTTCGACGCAACCAAGTCTGCTACCCTTCAAGGAGACTTCAATCCTGAAAATGCTTTGAACTCTTACGCAGCAGCCGATGGAACTAACGCTGAGATTGTGGCCAAAGCAGATCCAACAAAAAGTGATGACGAAAAAACTTATTATAATTTTAATGCTTCAGCCTTTAGNTCNAAAGAATTAACTGAAGAAAATCGAATTTTGACNTTCACAGACTACAACAATTACGTTGACAGAACAACTTGGGAAACTAAAGATGCAGATGATCCGGATGACGAGTTTGGATACTCTCTTTGGAATCCTAATGAACTTCCTGAGAAAAAGAATACTCAATATCCTAATCCTTTCGTTTCAAGTCACACAAATAACTACATCTATGTAAGTGAAGAAAAAGTAGGAGGAATAGACTGTTACAAATACACTGCAGATGAAACATTTGAATATTCTAGTGATAGCATATTAGCATTGAAAGCTAATTTTGATGGATTCCTTCCCGAGGGTGTAGTAGGAACTTCATATGGAGAAATGCAATACAAGGAAGTCATTTGGGTATCTACTGAAACAGGTCAAGTTGCAGACAGAGAGTTAGACATAGTTGTCAACTTTATCCCAGATCCAAGATTAGCAGCATTATTCCAAGCAACTGAAGCACTCGACTCAGTTATTGTATACGAAGGTACTCTAGACGGTGCTAACATCACCGCAGACAGAAGGACTTATTCATCAGGCTCAATATTTACAGGAACAGACAGCGCAACAGGTGCTCAAAGAACTTACATGAATGCAACCGGTACACTATTAGTCTCTGGTGAGACAGAACCGCGTGTTAATTCAACATTTTTAATTGATACACACACACAACAGGCCCAAGTTCCAGGTCCTAACGGAACTTATGTTAGTGTAGGTTCGACATTCTTCAGCATTGGTTCAGTTTGCGACAATACAACGTATAACTATCCAAACTTGTTCTTAACTACTCATGTTAATACTTACGAGTGTGTTGAAACAACTGCAATCCCCGGATTCATAATTCCTTCAGCCAATGTAATAGGTAACACAACAGCTTATCATTACAGATCTACTGAAAATGGTGTTCTTTATGATACAACAGAGGCTAATTTACCAGTATTTGACCCAGTTAATGGTTTCTGTATGAATCCTGCAGCCTGTGGAGATAGGCAATGGGCAAGTTTGATTGCATACGCTTTAACCCAGACTTCGCTAGGAGATGATGCTCTTTTAATTCCTATCAAGTCAAACTCGACAATGG
>PBPR01000014.1 GCA_002724775.1 Methanobacteriota archaeon | reverse complement strand
ACCTAAATTCGAATCATATGGAAATAAAAATCGCAGATACTGAACTGAAAGAAATAACTAGTATATTTTATCGAATATTAATTCCCAGACCTATTGCTTGGGTATCAACTATCTCTAAAAGAGGGATAGATAATTTAGCTCCGTTTTCGTTCTATGGCGGCGTAACTGCAAACCCGCCCATAGTTTCGTTAGGAATAGGAAAGAGGAAAGGAAAACACAAAGATACTGCTCAGAACTTACTTGACACAAAAGAATGTGTTATTCATTTGACCAATGTAGAACTATCTGAAAAAATGGTAATGACTTCAGCTGACTTACCTCCTGAAGAGGATGAGTTTGAGATGGCTGGAATAAGAAAATTAAAATCCACAGATGTAAAACCCTCAAGAATAAAAGAAGCTCACATTTCTATGGAAGGGAAATTATATCGCCATGTAGAAGTTGGAAACACACCTGGCGATATGATTTTAGTGGAAATTGTTAGAATCCACATTGATGATTCTATCTTAGATGAGAATGGTAAACCTGATGTTGCAAAAATAGACCCTCTTGCCAGATTAGGCGGAAGAAAGTATGCTTCATTGAANGAAGCNTGGGATATCATTCGTCCNAACTAGATGGCGGGCTCGGGGGGATTTGAACCCCCGGATCTGGGTTCGAAGCCCAGCATGTTTCCAAGCTACATCACGAGCCCAGTTCTGAGATACTGTTGTCTACAGGTTATTAGCTTTCCTGCTTTAGTTCTCCNACCAACTCTAAAACATTAGATATCTCAATGATTGACAAAATTTTNTTTCTTGTTTCGCTTTGAACNCGTAAGTTTTCAGCCATAGTCTTGACACGNTCTCTTTCAAGATTAGCAAAACCCGATAGTTCTCTAATTGAAGATTCCATATTCAAAGCAATTTCCTCAGGTGTCTTACCTTCAATGCCTGCTTTTGACATTGATTTTTCTAATCTCCCTCTTTTGAATAACTGCCATGTAGAAATATTTTTTGTGTAAGCCTCTGTAAATGATTCTTCATCCATATCAATACCAATTANATCTATTTTTTTAGAATCTGAGACTTTGATTGCNGTACTAAATGAAGGAGGTGGTAACTTTACACCTTTATCTCCNACAATTTTACGTAAACTTAAGCCATAAATTTCATCCCATCCAGACATATCGTAAGGCTCACCGTCCCATTCTCTAGTNCCATTAACTTCTTCCGGACCTATACCGAGCGCTACTAANTCAGGATCAAAAGACTCTATTTCACTCTCAACAATATCTGATTCTGAAACTAAACCCTTTACGGTGGACAAAATTCTAATTTCACTATTTCCCAAAGTAATGGTTTGAGGATTCATTAATNTCACAATAAAGAGGGTACTAAAAACTCAAAGGCTTNCAAGAATGATTTTGAAAACAACCTTTACACANNANATCTGAACAGCCTTTACANCTATTTGTCGCTAAATTTCCACATTTTTTGCAGTTACCTGCAATCACTCAGTTCCTTCCCAGCGAGAAAATATATCTGAATCATAACCAAGTANATCTAGAACTCTTCCAACTATAAAATTTATATTGTCGTCAAGGGTTTTAGGCTTATTGTAAAACGCAGGCGATGCTGGTACCATAAGCGCTCCTGCTTTTGATAATTTTAACATATTTTCAATATAAATTGTGTTTAGAGGTGTTTCTCTNGGAACTAAAATTAGAGGTCTATTTTCTTTTAGCATTACCAAAGCCGATCTTGTAACTAAATTATCAGAGATTCCTGCTGCAAGCTTACCTAGTGTAGTNCCTGAACAAGGAATCACTGCCATTGCTTTAGCTTTGAAAGAGCCTGANGATATACTTGCTGCCAAATTTTTGCTATCGTGAACTACATCTGCTAGCGATAGTACATCATTCCAGCTTCGTCCATCACCTTCGTGCTTATTGACTAAAGAAGCAGAATCACTACAAGTTAAATGAATCTCAACATCAAATTCTTTTAAGATTTCTAAAAGGCGAATGCCGTAAGGAATTCCAGAAGCTCCAGTTATTCCCACTACTATTCTATCCATACTATTCCCCAGCTTAGGGATTCTTATAAGCTTTGGTTAACTGCCTAACGTAAATAATTGACGACAGATAAGCGTATAAGTACACATATTTCCATAATAGTATGAAAAACTCATTCTCTGCACCTGGAAAAATTATTCTATTCGGTGAGCATGCCGTAGTATACGGCAAGCCAGCGATAGCGATTCCCGTAAGTGGCATGAGAGCAAGTGCCTGGAGCGAACCAGGTGAAGGAAAGTTGACAATTAATGCACTAGACCTTAACCAAAAAATAAGCCTTGAAAATAAAACAAGCCAATTTAGTGTACTCGCTCAAACTTTGCTATCTAAAACAAAGCAGAGTGAACCAAATTTAACAATAAACTTAACTTCAAAATTACCACAAGGCTCTGGCATGGGAAGTAGTGCTGCAACGTCTACAGCTGTTTGCAAAGCTTTGTCAAATTACCTAGGAGTAGACCTAGAGAAAAATCAAATATCCGAACTTGTTTTTGATGCTGAAAAAATTGTCCATGGAACACCTAGTGGCATTGACAATACAGTAGTTGCATATGAATCTCCGGTCTACTTTGTTAAAGGACAAGAGCCTGTGACTTTTGATTCAGGACGTACTTTTTATCTTGTAATTGGAGATACTGGAATTGAATCATCAACTAAAGAGACCGTAGGAAATGTAAGAGATTTATTGGATAAAGATCCAAACTTAATGAACGGTTATTTTGATGAAATTGAAAATGTTACTATGGGTGGTAAGAAAGCAATCGAGGACGGAGACAAAGAGGCTGTAGGTGAATTAATGAATAAAAACCATGAACTGTTGAATAAAATAGGAGTAGGCCACAGAGAACTTGAAAAACTAGTTGATGTAAGTCTAGATGCGGGAGCGTTGGGTGCAAAATTAACCGGCGGCGGCGGTGGCGGTAACATGGTTGCCCTAGCAGATAGTGCAAAAGAGCAAAAAGAAATATGCGAAAAGATAACAGAAGCCGGATATAGGGCGTACCAGACTACGTTTGGTGAGGATTAATGAATCTAAAAGAATTTGTTGATTTGCTAGAGAAAAACGGGAAACTCAAAAGAGTTACGAAAGAAGTTGATCCAGTTTATGAAGTCGCAGCTTTAATGGAAGATGCTGGAGACACTCCGTTGTACTTAGAAAACGTGAAGGGAAGTGTTCTACCTTGTATCACCAACATATGTTCTAGCCGGGAGCTAGTTGCACTAGCCCTTGAATGCGGCCCAAATGAGATTATCTCAAAAATTTCTAATGCTATTAACAACCTAAGTGAGCCTAAGACTGTCAACACTGACAGTTACAAGGAAATCGAGGCCTCACTAGACAATTTACCGATACTGACTCACCAAACAACAGACGGAGGTCCTTACATTGCTTCAGCAATGGCTGTTGCTCATGATGACGAACATGGAAGAAATATTTCTTTCCACAGAGCTATGAAAATTGATAGTAAGCACATGGTAATGAGAATTTTAGACAGGCATCTCAAGGAATATATGGATAGAGGATTGAAAGAATTCGCCTACTGCAATGGTGTNTCAGTACCTGTTTTACTTGGATCAGCTACCTCTTTTGAAATTGAGAACGACGAAATGGCTGTAGCAAACGCACTTGCTGATTCTCCTGTTATTGAGGTGGGNGGCCATATGGTTCCTCAATCAGAAGTGGTAATGATATGTGAATTTACTGGTGAGCTACATGATGAAGGTTCTTTCCTTGATCTAACAGAAACGCCTGACATTGTTAGAAAAGGACCTGTAATTGAAATCAAGAAAATCTTTGTCAGGGACGATTCAATATTTCATGCTTTATTGCCAAGTGGCCCTGAACACAAAGTCCTCATGGGGATGCCTAGAGAACCAACTATCTATAACAAAGTAAATGAAGTAGTTGATTGTCACGACGTTTTTATGACACACGGTGGAGGCTCATGGCTGCATGGTGTTGTTGCCATTAACAAGAAAAACGACGATGATGGATTGAAAGCTATTGACGCAGCATTTGCAGGACATGAATCAATGAAACATGTTTGGATTGTAGACTCTGACATTGATATTACAAATCCGCAAGCAGTTGAATGGGCAATGGCAACAAGATTTCAAGGCGATAAGGGAATCGTTGTAAAGACCGGAGTTAAAGGCTCGTCTTTAGACCCCAGTTCTAATCCCCAAACGCGTGAAACTGTGAAAGTCGGATTTGATTGTACAATACCTCTGAANAGAGACAAAGAGGATTTCATCAAACCAAAACCNGCTATGAAAGTAAAATTAGAAGATTACTTAGATTAATGATATTAACACCTGAGCAANAAGAAATTNTAGAGGGAAAGCAAGGTAAAACAAGGCAGAAAGCTATACGTTTGCTAATTGACTTAGGGAAGGCTGCNAAAGCCGAAAGACTAGTGCCTGTNAGTTCAGCTCATGTTTCGGGAGTTTCACCCTTAACCGGAGGTGAAGGTCTAATCAAGTTCTTAGAAGATTTAGTAAGTGATAGTGATGGAACTGCTGTGATTGATACNACTCTAAATTCAGCTGGTTGTGATAGAAATAGATTTGAAGAAATGGATATTCCGGTTAAAGACTATGTTGAAAAACAACAAAAAATTTTGGATGCATATGAAAAATTAGGAATTAANTTATCTCTTTCTTGTACGCCATATGACAACATTCTAAGTGAAGGAAATGCTTCCTGGGCTGAATCTAATGCNGTATGCTTTGCTAATTCTTACAGCGAGCTAAGAACTAACCGAGAGTCTGGTTTGTCAGCTCTTGCAACTTCATTATCCGGATTTACTCCTGAATACGGACTTTTACTTGATGAAAATAGATGCCCAAATATCAAGNTTAACGTCCTGTGTGAACTAAACGAACCGGTAGACTACTCCATACTTGGTGACTGGATTGGAAAACAAGTTAGTCCTGAATGGAAATTGGACTTTGGACCAATACCTCATATTTTCGGAATAAAAGAATTAAATTTTGAGTCAAAAAAAGCTCTTACTGCAGCTTCAGCCAACTATGGCAGTCCTNTGTTATTTGTTGATTCATTCACTACAGAACCAAATCTGACTAAATATCAAGCTGAAATAGATTTCAAAATAAGTGATTTGGAAAAAAGATATGAAGAATTAGCTCCAAAAACTAAAGTTGATTTAGTTACAATTGGATGTCCTCAGGCTTCACTGGAGGAAATCGAAAGAACTGCTGAGCTTGTCAAAGGAAGAAAAATACCTGATAAGCGTTTATGGGTATTTACTTCATCCTTAAATTTTGATAAAGCAAATCAAAAAGGATTTGTTAAAACTATAGAGGACGCTGGAGGGATGGTTTTGAGAGAAACATGCCCCGAAGTTGTACACTACAACCACCAAAAGGTGAATCACATACTGACTAATTCAATGAAAGCAGAGCACTACCTAAAATCTGGTCTAAATTCAATTAATACGTCCGTTTCAAGACTATCTGAATGCATAGAGTANGCTGAAAATAAAGNAAAAATAACNGANAAANCAATAANGGAAATAAAAACCAAAAATAAAAGTTTAATTTCAAATAAAATTTTNAAGACAGGAGAACTTGAAATNNAGGGAAGAGGACTTNAATCGCAGAGAGAATGGGAGGTAAGTGGTGAAGCCCTNGTTACAGATGTACCAATAACTTTTCTGGGATTTGTTAATAGAGAAACNGGAANTATTGAAGAAGANGGACATCCTCTAGACGGAATATCAATCGCNAATAANATACTTATTTTTCCGAAAGGAAGTGGTTCAACTGTAGCACCGTATGTACTCTTGGGATTGTTTTACAANGGTAATGGNCCAAAAGCTATAATCAACACTGATCTNGATCAACANACGATTCCTGCATGCAGTTTGCTAGCTGTTCCTTATGCACATTCTTTTGAAANGAATCCATGCATTGAAATTAACTCTGNAGATAAAATTAATATTAAACTTANTAATGGAAAGGTGTCATTGAAGGTAATAGAAAGAAATGAACATTAACACCATTATCTTACTGTTATTATCTGTCTNAATTGTTGGCTATCTAATAATGATTAATGTAATTTATTTCTTAGCTCCTACAGTCCCAAAAAACAATTTCCCACTAAAGCGATTTGGAAGAAATAACTGTACCAGAGTAGCTGACAATCCAAACAGAGGTGAAGGAATGTCGCCAATAATTACTGACATGTCAATGGAAAANGTANAAGNTGNCACAAGAAANATAATTAATAAAATGCAAAGAACAAAAATANTTACCGACAATNCTGGCTTCATACACTTTGTGCAAATAACTCCATTATTCCGNTTTCATGATGACATATTTATCAAAATTTTTTCTGAAAACAATAAAACTAATATTTGGTTACAAAGTCAATCAAGGTTAGGCCTACACGATTTANTNGTAAANGAGAGACGGGTTAAACACATCTACAANGANCTCAAAAAGCTAACTTAANTTATTTTTAATGTATTTTTTCATTCTTGGTAAAATTTTTCTAGATTCCCAATATTCCTCACATTCATTGGATAAAACTTCTATTTCTTTCATTACATTATCTGTAAACTCACGAAGGTTTTCTTTAGTCATTTCAGAATATGGAAAATACATAGGTTCTCCGAATTTGTAATAAAATTTTCTCCACGGCCTAGGTACTCTTTTGGAGACTGGCCACACACCGTCTGTTTGTCGAATTGCTACCGGAACAACTGCTGCGCCAGTGTGTGCTGCTAATCTCGCAACTCCTGTTTTTCCTTTTGCCATTTTACCGTCTTTAGAACGTGTACCTTCAGGAAAAATACCTATGGCTCCCTCCTCTTCCAATACATTTATTGCATTTTCAAGTCCTTCCATACCGCCAGCCTCACGATCGACAGGAATAACTCCTACTTGCTTAAACACTAGACGACGAATGCGGCCATCAAAGTGTTCTTTCTTAGACATGTAAGAAACTGGTCTCCTAACCGCAGTCATAATGAATGCTGGATCAATATGTGAAAGATGATTAGCTGCGATAATCAAAGGACCGTCCACTGGTATCTTATCTCTGTCTAAGTATCTAGGGCGGAACATTATCCTCAAAAAGGTTCCTAATGTCAATCTCGTTGTAGTATACGATAGTGGTGGACGTTTTGACATTAATGACCCATGCAAGCCAGATAATATAGTAGTGTGTTTTTCTTAAATTAAAGACTGTTCTTCAAGAATAACTGTTTGTATTTCTTGAATGGAGTTAAGTCCTTCTTCGACTTCTGAAGCAAAACCATCTCTATCTATTCCAACAATAGCTATCATAAGTGCCTTTAAACCGAATGCAAAGGGCTTGACTTCATGAGCTCCAAAATTTGCATCGTCAGGAAGAACTCCTGGTATTTCAGAAACAATAGCTTCTATATCTGAATCTGGAGATTCTGGCATTAGTCTGTACTTTAAAGCAACTTCACCCATGTTAATGTAGCCAAAAGGGCCCAATTAATTAATTTGGGCATACGTAACAAATATTATTACTACAGATTAACATCATAGATAATGGAAGAACCCGAATTGAGAATTGGAGGATGGGTTCAAGAAAAAAAACGAGGCAAAATTAGAAGAGTATTTAGTTTCTTACTAGTATTGTTAGTAGGGTTATTAGTCGGAGGGCCAGTTCTAGTTAATTATCAGGAAGTAAGCGTTGGTAGCGGATCTCTTTATCTTAATGCTGGAGTGTGGAACGGACCTTTTGAAAATGAAAATATTAAAGAATTTAATGGGCATTTAAAAATTTCAAAGGAGAGCTATGAAAGTTTAGACGGAAGCTCTGGAAAACTCATAATTTTATCATTAAGCTCTTTGGTAAATTTGGAAAGTTTGAACTTCCAAGACATCACAGTTAACAAGGTAAAACAGCAAATGGATCACGAAGGCTTAGAATTACTATCAAATGGAAACATTCTAACTGAAGTAAATTCTATGCTTCCTGCTGACACTTCAATATATCAATGGAATGCAAAGACTACTGAAAATTCCTTATTTTTCAATGCTGATTATACTGGTGAACTTTTAGTAAAAGTTTTTTCTTGGAGCTCTTGTAAAGGATTAATGGGAGAACTAGACTGCAACGCAATTATTAGTATAGCCATTGGCATAGACCAAAAAAACATCGAACAGGCTACTGACCTAATCGAAAATGTAGGAATCTAAAATGTTCTGCCCAAAATGTAAATCTATGCTTGTCTTAAATCGGAATACAGGTCAAAGAGAATGCAAGAGGCCTAACTGCGGACATTCAGAAAGCAAAGGTGAGACTAAGATAACTAGTAGGGAAATGGAAAAAAAAGAAATAGTAGTAACCGAGGGACTAGAAGGTACTTTACCAACTGCTAAAATCCTTTGCGAAAAATGTGGCCATAATGAAGCCAGCTGGGTCATCAGACAAACAAGGGCTGCAGATGAACCTTCTACCAGAATTTATCAATGTACCAATCCAAAATGTAAACATAAATGGCGCGAATATTAAACAAATTTAGCATTTAATTCTAAAAGTTTATTTTTTAAATACAACAAAATTTCTTCTTTCAATTCGGATGAATTATCAATATCATTAGAATGGCATATCAATTCCAAGGCCACCCTCAAAGATTCAGCTTCTCCTAGTTTACGTAAAAATATCATTGAGTAATACTTAGAGCCATCTAAACTAGATTCTCCTGAATGATAAATTATAGATCTAGTATCCTCTTCTTTCAAATCACANAGATAGAGNCCAGGCATGNTNTTNGCAATTTTAGTAATTTTACTAACTTGTAAACCCTCTATATTCAACGAAGTATGNGAAGTGTTATCNTTATATTTCAATCTCTCGGACTCATGCTCAGATTCAGAAATTTTCGCCGGACGGACAAAACAACCCAAGAAGTTTGTTTCAACATCACCCAACCAATCGGTACACTTTCTACCCACAACATCTAAATATTGAATTACCAAAATTACTCTGGTATTTGCCCGATTGTCTGGAGAAAATGTAAATGTAATTGGAGAGACCTCACCTGGTTTCAGATGATCTATACGAACAACTCCAGATGGTGGAGAAAGTAAAGATAAGCCTCCTCCCTCGATTTTAACCCTGACATTCATATTTTCCAATTTATTTTCAGAATTATTGATTAGATCTAACTTTAATTCTACTTCTTTTCTGGACCTAAACCGAGATTTGTGTAGTTTAACTGATTCANTAGAAGTATTATAATCAACAAAAGCCATNTGGCTTTCCATTTTTTCTAAGATAACTTCACTTTTGAGAGTGCGGGTTGCAATATTGTCTGAGAAATTGTGATAAAAGTCTTGGATTTTATTGACTATTTGGCCAGACTCTAACCAACTTATTATCAAACCATTGACTGAAATTCTCAATTTTTTTAAGTCATCTTCTGATTGTTGAGTTAGCTTTTCAATTTCAGCTATTTCTTTATTAATTCCTTTCTTAGCATCTATAATAAAATTTTTTTGGTCAAAAATACTATCATTTTTTATTTTGGTCAAATCATATCTATCAAGCTTTGAAAGTAAATGTGTTGCGTATTCCATTAATCTTACATATTCTGAATTATCTTCAATATCTCCGCATAGTGAAAAATATGGATAAATCAAAGGAACCATTTCATCTGTTTGTGCACCTTGTAGACCTAGAGAATCCATAAATTCAGGCAGTGTGTCAAGATAGTTCACGTGTCTCTTATGTAATATTTCGAGTTTTTCTCTTAAGTCAGCAATCATCTTAAAGGAGGTTTTAAGGGAAATGAAATTGCCTCCTGATTGTTCCTCAATCAATGTAAAATTATCTTGCATATCTCCTGTATTTGATTCGTAAACTGAGACCTTAGACATTAATGACCTAATAATATCAAGATTAGTATTAACTTGATTTCTTAGAAAACCTTCATTCTGGAACCAGTGTATTTTTGTCTCAGATGCTACGACGACATCTCCTCCAAAACTAGAAAATGAAAAGTCAACTACTTTCTCCCTAGCGTAGTATGACCAAGCTTGCTCACCATTTTCATCTAAAATATGAAAATAATTATTGGAATATAAACCGGTCATCATTCCTGATGAAATAACTTCAAAGTCTTCTAAAATATCTTCTGATGGATAAGTCCACATTTCATCTCCATTTCTATCATGACAGCATAATTTATTACCGTCATGAATGAAATAATTTTTCAAAGATTTATTAGAATATGAAACATTACTTACATTAGCTAAATCCTTCTGCCAAAGAACATGTCCTGTTAATGAAAATGACGTTAATTTTTCATCATCAATCGTAATTCCTCCGCTGTCTGAAAAAAAGGTACCCTTTTGTCCAGACTTGTCTAAAATTTTGTCAAAATTGTTTTCAGGTGTTAGCAGGAAAATCTCTTTCGAAGTAGCGACAAATAACTCTCCTAAATTGGAATAATTTATACTTATAATCGAGTCTGTGAAATTATGGTCCCAATCTAAATCGCCGAATCTGTTTAAGAAGGTAACAAACTTTTCTCCTCTCAAAACAATACATTTACCATTAGGATCAATAACAAAATTATCAACAAGACCTTCTGTAACATACTCCCATTTTTGATTACCCCAATAATCAAAACATTGTAAGCTTTCTGAAGTTAAAATAAAAATATTTTCTAAGCTGCTAGATATTATTAGTTGACGACTATGATTAAGCTCTACTATCTTGAGCAATTCCCTTTCATTGAAGATATTCATCGAACTCTCTGTCAGAGCCACTGCAATCTTTCCCTCTACATCGCATTCCAAAGAAATTATCTTATCTTTAACCGGTTGCTTGGCTAACAACTTGACTGGCTTCCAAGTCTCTTGCTTTACTGAGGTACTTCTTAACATAACTTATCAATTTTTACTTATTGTGTATACTAAATGCTGCTAAATAAATACAAATGCTTGGAGCCACCGGAGGGATTTGAACCCTCGGCCTGCTGATTACAAGTCAGCCGCTCAACCGGGCTAAGCTACGGTGGCTCAAGACCCTTTTGGGCTCCTCTAAAAAAAGGCTTTACCCCAACTTTTGATTTTTTAGGAAAAAAATGCCGAACAGTATATATACGGGCCTCTTGTCGGCTGAATCCTCGATTCATTGAGAAGGAGATAAGTAAGTGGCAAAAGGTCTTTACACAGCATCAGCACAACGAAACAAAAGACAAAAACATCGTTGGAATGATAGATACTATCGTAAAAGAGCTATGAAGCTCAAGGAAAAAGCCGACCCTCTACAAGGCGCACCTCAAGCAAAAGGTATAGTTGTAGAAAAAGTTGGTGTAGAGGCAAAACAGCCTAACTCAGGTATCAGAAAATGTGTTAGAGTTCAATTGATTAAAAACGGCAGACAAGTTACTGCATTAGCTCCAGGTAACCTTGCAATTAGTTTCATTGATGAACACGATGAAGTTGTTATTGAAGGAGTAGGTGGAAGAATGGGTAGATCTTACGGAGATTTATCTGGAGTACGCTACCGAGTAGCAAAAGTTAACAACGTTTCTTTGAAAGAAATGGTTCGTGGAAGAAAAGAGAAACCAATCAGGTAAATTTTATGGCCGAAGATAAAGAAATTAATAATGATGAAGAAGTTGTCAATGAGGATACAGCTGATGAAGTAGAATTACCAGTAGTTCCTTTATTTGGAAAATGGGATTTGACTGAAGTAAATATTGAGGATAAAACCCTCGAACAACACATTAACCTGAATGCCTTTCAAGTTCCACATACTGGTGGCAGACATTCTAAGAAAAGATTTGGTAAAAGAAACTTAACAGTTATTGAGAGAATGATCAATAACCTAATGAGGTCTGAGAAATATACTGGAAAAAAAGCTCAAGCATATTCAGTATTAAAAAACTCATTCAACTTAATACACGAAAAGAAAAAAGATAATCCTGCACAACACATGATTAAAGCACTAGAAAACTCAGCCCCAAGAGCTGAAGTCGTATCTCTTAGATATGGTGGAATTCGAGTTTACAGTGGTGTAGATGTCTCTCCAACTAGAAGAGTAGATACCGCCATCAGAAATTTATGTATTGGTGCTTTGAATTCATCGAAAAAACAGCGTTCAATCGAAAAGTCTTTAGCTAAAGAAATCATGTTAGCATCAGAGGCTAACCCTGATTCATATGCCATTGGAAAAAAGGAAGAAATAGAACGCCAAGCTGAAGCTGCACACAACTAGAGTGAAAAAAAATGGGCCGTAAAGAAGACAACATAAAGCGTGCAACCGCACTATTTACAAAGCTAGAACAAATAAGAAACATTGGTACTGCCGCACATATTGATCATGGAAAAACTACATTATCAGACAACCTAATCTTCGGGGCTGGAATGATGTCTGAAGATTTAGCTGGTAAGCAGTTAATGCTAGATTTCGATGAGCAAGAATCTGCCAGAGGTATTACAATTAATGCCGCAAACGCATCAATGGTTCACGAACACAAGGGTGAAGATTATTTAATTAATTTAATTGATACTCCCGGTCACGTTGATTTCGGAGGAGACGTTACCAGAGCTATGAGAGCTCTAGATGGTGTAATAATTGTTGTGTGTGCTGTTGAAGGAATAATGCCTCAAACTGAAACGGTTATTAGACAAGCTCTAAAAGAAAAAGTAAAACCTGTTCTTTTCATTAATAAGGTTGATAGATTGATTGCTGAATTACAAGTAACTCCTGAAGACATGATGCAAAGATTTGGTAAAATAATTACTGAAGTTAACAAGCTAATTGTAAGAATGGTGCCTGAAGAATTTAAAAAAGAATGGATGGTAGATGCTCAAGCTGGAACTGTAGCATTTGGGTCTGCCTATCACAACTGGGCAACCTCGTTGCCATTTATGGCAAAGAAGAATGTTAACTTTAAACAAATCTACGAGTTCATGGAAAAAGAACAAAGAAGAGAATTAGCACAAGCTGCTCCATTGCATGAAGTATTGCTTGACATGATTGTAGAGAAATTACCTTCTGCCGACGCTGCTCAAAAATACCGTATCCCACATATTTGGAGAGGTGAATCTGAGGAAGACATTGGTCAAGCAATGGTAAATGCCAATGCTAACGGCGATTCTGCTTTTATGGTTACTAAGGTTGTCTTAGATCCTCATGCTGGAGAAATCGCTGTAGGAAGATTATTTTCTGGAACAATTAAGAAAGGGGATCAAATGTATGTTGCAGGGATGCCAAACGCAAACAGAGTACAATCTGTTGGTATGTTTGTAGGCGGTGATCGTATTTCAACTGAAACGGTAACTGCAGGAAATATTATTGCAGTCTCAGGTTTAAGAGACGCTCAGTCCGGTTCTACCATTTCATCAAATAAAGAAATGACTCCATTCGAAAGAATTGTTCACAATTCAGATCCTGTCGTTACTACTGCTATTGAAGCAAAGCATACCAAAGATTTACCAAAACTTGTTGAGGTTCTTAGAGCTGTAGCAAAATCTGATCCGTCAATTCAGATTGATAGTAATTTGGAAACTGGCGAACACTTGATGTCTGGAATGGGTGAGTTACATTTAGAGATTACTGAGTACAGAATCAAAAACGAACATGGTGTTGAGATAACAACCTCTCCACCCATTGTAGTTTATCGTGAAACTGTGGCAATGCGATCTCCTGGAGACTTTGAAGGTAAATCACCAAATAAACACAACCGTTTCTACATTACTGTAGAACCACTAGAAGATGATGTTCGAGAAGCTATAGTGGATGGAACCATTCCTTCTGGTAATATTAAGAAATCGAAAGAAGTTGCTAGGCAACTAATAGACATGGGATGGACAAAAGTTCATGGCCGTGGTGTTCTATGCATTGAGAATGGATGTGTATTTGTTGACGCAACAAAAGGNATTCAAAACTTATTCGAAACTAGNGAATTATTGATTGAAGCTTTTAACGAAGTTGTCAAAAGAGGACCTCGCGCGCATGAAAAGATGATGGGGGTTAAAATCATACTAAATGATGCTAAACTACACGAAGATGCTATTCACAGAGGGCCTGCCCAGACAATTCCTGCAGTACGAAATGGAATAAACGGCGCACTTGTTTCAGCTGGTGTTGCCTTGTTAGAACCTAAACAAAATGTTTACATTAATGTTCCGCAGGAGCTAATGGGTTCCGTAACTGGTGAAATGTCACAGAGACGTGCTGAAATTGCCGGAATGGAAACCGAGGGCGATATGGCTGTAATTACGGCCAAAGCTCCAGTCAAAGAAATGTTTGGATTCGCAAGTGAAATTAGATCTGCCACTGGTGGAAGGGCTCTATGGAGTACTGAATTTGCAGGGTATGAACCGTTGCCCAGAGAATTAATTGACGGAATAACTGAAGATATAAGGCAACGTAAAGGCTTGAAAGCTGAAATGCCAAGGCCTGAAAATTACTCTTAGAATAATTTCCAGTTCAATCGTTGTTGCTCTTAACTCGTCTAAATGGATGAACCCAAGCTGCCAAGTTTCTTGGACTTCTAGTTTGAATCCATAATTTACCATTCCCATGATAGCGGCAGACTAGTTGGTCTCCAAATAAGAAAGAACGAATACTTCGACCGGTTCTGCCGATGCTNTAATCTAAGCTTTCTTCCCATGCAACTGCATAACCATTGTCTACTGTGTATGAACCGTTTACATCCACTTCTTGAATGTCTCCATATGAACCAAAAAATAGTAAACCGGTACCTTTCACCCTAAGGCCGAGCATTCCCTCTGCAAATGTTCCTGCAAAGCCCTCCCAGCTAGGGCTTGTTTCAATGTTGCCAACATGGCAGAGGTAAGCGCCTCTTTCCATGTAAAGTGTTTCATTATTTAGCTCTTTAACAATTATATCTCCTGAATATCCTGGCGCTATTCCTATAGTTCCAGAACCGCCTTCNGCTGAGTAAGTATTCAGGAAGAAACTTTCGCCGGCAAATTTTCTTTTGATACCTGCAAAAAAACCACCTTTCATTTCTGTCTTTGGCTTGATTGTAGTGTCCATCCACGCCATTGCCCCTGGCTCTACTACAATGGACTCTCCATCGTTAAGCTTTATTTCTGCAAGGGAGTATGATGGCTCTGAAATTATGTTGAATTTCATTAGCCCTCCCTCGGAGGCAACATAGGTCCAAGTAAACCTCCTAAACGACTTGGATCATGTGATTGAACTAATATTTTACCTTCGCCCGTAAAATTCATTACCAAGCCTTCTCCTGAAATCATTGAAGAAATCCAACCTCCTCCTGCTTTAGTTATTGTATATTGCAAACCTTCAGTAAATGCAATAAGATGGCCATTATCTATAGTAACACCTCCACTAACGTTTACACTACTTATCCTACCGAAACCATTAACAAGTAAATCTCCTTCTCCCGAAGCTTGAACGAAAACTAGCCCCTCTTTACTAAACATTCCTTTGGTTAAACCTTGATATTGTGTATCAAGAACAACTTTACCAGAGGAACCAAGATAGCTGCCGCCTGAACAAACCCACACATCTGGACCAACTTTTACAGAGCGAACTTCACCTTGATGTGTCGGTGCTAATCCAACTTCTGCAGGTTGATTATCATTTGAAGTATATGTAGATAAGAAAAAAGATTCACCTGCAAACATTGCTTTCACTCCTGACTTAAATGCGCCCCATAGACCTTCATCTTTTTTCCTTCTTGACTCTACGTTAATGTCCATGTTTGGCGACGCCCTATACATTGCTCCAGCTTCTGAAACAAATTTCTCACCCGCCTCCAATGTCACAATGGCTGAGCCAAAAGCACCCTCTGAATCAATTCTTACATCCATTATAACAACCTCGGAGTCAACCAAGAAGCTACGCTCGAAACATTACGAGTTTGAAGATACAAGGTACCAGCTCCCTTAAACTTCATTACTAAACCCTCTCCAGATAACATTGTTGATTTGAAATTACCCATTCCTGAAATGCTATAGTTTAATGAGGAATCAAAGGCTACTACATGCCCTGTGTCAACAATAAATTCACCATTAATTTCCTTCTTAACAATCCCTCCAAAAGAATTGAAAAAAAGATCTCCACTCCCAGAGGCTTCGAGCAGAAAAGCTCCCTCTCCAGAAAAGAATGCTTTCAGACCACCAAATTTTGCTTTAATATTTACACCGGGAGTGCATGCCAAAAAACACCCTGCCATTACATTCAAACTATTATTGCTTAATTGTCTATGTTCAACGTGGCCAGGAATAGATGGTGCAAAAGTTAGGCTTCCCCCATTAGGGTGTTCATACTTTCCTAAGAAAAAATTTTCTCCTCCAAACATCTTCCTAAAAATTGCTGAAAAAAAACTTCCCTGCCTTTTGAAACTAGATTTCATATTTGAAGACATCCTTGACATAGCGCCTGGCTCTATCAACACAACTTCCCCTGGGCCCAAGTCAACGTCAACCTCGCCATAGGAAGGATTACCCTTTACGTCAAATCTCATAGTAATTATAATCAATAACTCCTATTTAACTATATTTCACATACTTCCCTTATCTAGACGATAATTCTTATTATCATCGTATTAATTCAGATATATGGCACAAGGAAAACCGTTGATAAATTCAGTTTTGATATCTGGATGTTTAATAATTTTGGTAGGCTTTTCCATACGTGCATCATATGGCGTCTTCCAGATACCTATTGCAAACGAATTTGGTTGGCCCAGAGCTGAATTTAGTCTAGCAATAGCCATTCAAAATCTCGCTTGGGGGTTTGGAAGTCCTCTTTTTGGAGCAATCGCCGAACGAATTGGCGATAAGAAAGCGATTGTCGCTGGAGCATTCTTGTATGCCTTAGGGTTGCTACTATCTGCTGGGGCAACAACACCTTTAGAACACCAAATTTATGAGATATTAGTTGGATTCGGCATTGCGGGAACTGGATTTGGAGTAATCCTAGCTGTAATCGGAAGGGCAAGTTCAGATGAAAATAGACAAATGAGTTTATCTATAGCTACAGCTTCTGGATCCGCAGGACAAATTATTGGACCGCCTACTGCAATTGCCCTGTTGTCTATAATGGAATGGCAAATGGTTTTCATCGTTTTTGCAGTATCAATTATGTCTGTACTTATTTTACTTCCTTTCATGGGAACTGATGAGCTAGCAAGTAAGGAAGAACTAGACGAAAGTTTGGGAGACATTCTAAAAGTAGCATCTAAAGATCCTTCTTTTGCGATGATTTTCATAGGCTTTTTTGCATGCGGATATCAATTAGCATTCATCACTGCACATTTTCCTGCATTAGTTACTGAGATGAGTGCACCAGTGGATTCTTATGGATGGTGCGGTGATTTAGGAATTACTAATACTGCAGCTCTGGGAGGGCTGTCTATATCAATCATAGGATTTGCTAATATTATTGGAACTCTGGTGGCTGGATGGGCTGGAAAGAAATATAAGAAAAAATTCCTACTATCTGGAATTTACGCAGGTAGGTCCATAATTGCCGCATGGTTTATTTTGACACCTATTACAGCAAACACTGTTCTAATTTTTTCTTTTGCTTTAGGATTTCTGTGGCTTGCTACCGTACCTTTGACAAGTGGCCTGGTAGCTCACATATATGGACTGAAATATATGGCTACATTATACGGAATTGTATTTTTTTCACATCAATTAGGCAGCTTCGTCGGAGTATGGCTGGGAGGTGTCTTGTATGATGATTATGGAACATACACTTTTGTTTGGTGGGTAGGAATTGCCATTGGGGTCGTATCTGCAATTATTCATTTACCAATCAAGGAGGAAAAAAGAATTAACCGAAATGTTTCACTTTAATTTTGTGCATATATTTCAACATTTATTGAGGGAATCCTTTATTTACCCCCCATCCTGCCGACATATCAATCCCATGGAGGGAAATTATAATGGCTGAAAAACAACATTTGAACGTAGTATTCATTGGTCACGTCGACCATGGTAAGTCAACAACCGTAGGAAGAGTCCTATTGGAAGGGGGTGCTATTGAACAGCACTTGATAGATAAATTCAGAAAAGAAGCAGAAGAACGCGGAAAGGCTGGTTTTGAATTGGCTTATGTGATGGATAATCTAAAAGAAGAAAGAGAACGTGGAGTTACTATCGACGTCGCACACAAAGAATTTAAAACAGATACAAAACATTTTACAATTATTGACGCACCTGGACACAGAGATTTCGTCAAGAATATGATTACTGGTACTTCCCAAGCTGACGCTGCTGTATTAGTTGTTGCAGCAGACGACGGTATTGCAGCCCAAACCAAAGAACACTTGTGGTTATCTAAGGTAATGGGAATTGAACAAATGATTATATCCGTTAACAAGATGGACATTACAAAGCCGGCATACAGTGAAGATCGATTTAACGAAGTTGTTAAAGAAGTAAAAAGTATGCTAGGTATGGTTGGATTCTCAGATGATCAAGTTACTATTTTGCCAGCCTCAGGTTGGAAAGCTGATAATATCAAGGAAACTGGAGACAACCTGTCGTGGTGGAAAGGAGATACCTTACTAGGTGCTTTGGATAAATTAAACCCACCATCTGGTTCAGCTGACTCAAGCGTAAGAATCCCAATTCAGGACGTTTACAAAATATCAGGTATAGGTGCTGTCCCTGTTGGGCGTGTAGAAACCGGAACTATTAAGGCAGGTACAAAATTAATTTTCAAACCTTCAGCTCACCCTGGTGGTAAAGTTGGAGAAGTCAAATCTGTTGAAATGCACCATGCAGAAGTTCCATCCGCAGGGCCTGGAGCTAACATAGGATTTAATTGTAGAGGTATTTCACACACTGACATTCGAAGAGGTGACGTAGGAGGACCTGAAAACGATCCACCTACTGTTGCTCGTGCATTCAAAGCTCAAGTTATGATTCTTGATCACCCTAACGTTATTACAGAAGGGTACACTCCTGTATTCCACTGTCACACTGCTCAAGTTGCATGTACATTCGATAAACTTCTTGCAAAAATGGATCCAAGGACTGGTCAAGTCACTGAAGAAAATCCAGACTTCCTGAAAAAAGGAGATGCAGCTATGGTTCTTATCAAGCCAACCAAACCTTTGGCTATTGAAGAACAAGCTAAATTCAAACCTTTAGCAAGATTTGCAATTAGAGACATGGGAGCTACCGTAGCTGCCGGTATGTGTCTAAAGATAGAAGAACACTGGGATTGAGTAGATAATTAATGGCTCCAAAGAAGGCATCTAGCAGAGCTTGTATTTCGTTGCATTCTTTGAGCTATGACATTGTCGATAGTGTTTGTGAACAAATCAAGACTATTTCAGACAGAACCGGAGTTGGAATGACNGGACCAATACCATTGCCAACCAAAAAGTTGAAGGTACCTGTAAGGAAATCGCCAGATGGTGAAGGATCNGAAACTTGGGATAGATGGGAAGCTAGACTCCACAAAAGATTGATTTACATTGANGCGGATGAAAGAGCNATGAGGCAATTGATGAGAATTCAAATTCCNGACGGCGTTAAAATTTCTATCCAAATTCAAACTTAGATATAAGAAGAAGCTATCATACAAAACATAGTTGCTGATGAGTATATTGGCAACCAAGAGTAGCGTGCAACTTCAATAATTGAATTAGCAGCCGCACTAATCTTATCTTGCTTGCCTTGACCCATTATTTCAACACCGTCAACATAAACCGTACCCATTGCNGANTCTGCATCTGAAATATCTGCTATAGCTTCATCAAGAACTTGATTTGCTGAAGATAAAAGGCCGTCAGAATCTGATAAAGGATTGAAACCTCCGGGTTTAATATTCACAAAGTGATTATCTGTTGTTGAAATTAATAAATTATCTACCTTTCCTTTTAATTTATTTTGTAACTCATCATTCATTCCCGGCCCTAAGCCATTGGCATCCCAAAGTAAAATACCNGTCAANTCTTTTACACCGTTCACTTGATTTTCAAAAACTGCAGCCCTAACTCCGCCAGGNCCAATACCTCTCCCTAAATTTTCACCAGGAATGTGTGAAAATCCNACCCTTAATGTATTGNNATCTAACTTACGACTTTCAGAGATAGCTTCAGCTGCATGTTTTTCAAGTAANGAACCTTCCTTTGAACCTGCTGCCAATGGAGGTCTACCCCATCCCTCTTGATTATGCAAGTCAATTACTATGCGTTCTCCCCTAGTATCTAGAGTAGAACTTTCAAGACGTGCTGACAGNTCAGGTAAAATATCGTCACTGTCACCAGGTCTGGCAAAAATAATACTACCTTCTCCAAGATTCAAAACATGAGCTGAAGGAGTATCGCCTTTACTAACTAAAGCTCGAGATTTACTCGAATACTTGGCATCTTTTGATGCTTCAACCATTGCCTTACCGATTCTTGTAATATCTTCATCTCTTAGAGGATTATGATCGTTAGTAGAGGACCCATGAAATGCAAAACCTAATCCTGGTAAACTTGGCTCAATTTTAACAGGAAGATTTGAACCGCCTAAGTTACCGAGAGGGCCTGGATGAACACCAGGAACTGCAAAAAACGCAGCTGGCTCATCATTTTTCTTAATTGATATCCAACTATTTCTAGTTTCAACTACTTGACATATTTCTCGTATAGCTTCCGTTAATCTACGACCGTCGCCTGTAGAAAAATGATCAATGAAGGCTGCCATATGTCTTGTTCCGCTGACTCCTACCGCTTTTTTGTAAGGCGAATCAACTAAGAAAAGATAAAAATGACTTGCAAAAACGAGAGAAATNGTTGCTAAAAGTCCAAAATTAAATGATGATGATGAATCTTCATACCAGAAAAAGTAGATACTTATAAATGGAGAAAATAAAGACAATGGTAAAGCCACCCTAGCCGGAGCACTTCCATGTGTTCTCAGTGTCAAATACCATAATCCTCCCATGCATCCAAAACCAAAAGCCAAACCCTCATTAGCTAAATCATAAGAATAACCTATAAANGTTGTAATAATCATCAAAACTGAACCTGTAGCTCCAGCTTGAAGACCATATCTGAAAGGNTACCTTCCNTCCCANAGCCAAGAAANNTTAGTAACCAAATAGGAAGTTAAGAGTACTGGGATAGAGAAGGTAATCATACTGAAAACTGAATAATCTATGTTGGTTTCTGCTCTACCTAACCAAAGAATTCCNCTGAAAACTAATAAAGAAGTAGTAGAGAAGAATAGTACAAAACTAAACAAGCTAGTGGGTGTGTGGTAAAGAAAAGCCGACAATCTTGCAGGCGGCGGACTTATTTTATCTACTTTTAACTCAGGAGCCATTATTTTGAATGAATTGCGTTAGTTAAAACCGTCATTTCCTCTTTAAGGCTTTGAGAAGTTTCAACAAATGTACCTGTAACAACTATATCTGCACCTGCTTCGACAACTTTGCGCGCTGATTCTGGAGTACGTATTCCTCCACCAACAATTAGCGTAACATCTATTGATTCTCTTACTGCTTTGATAATATTTTCTGGAACNGGTTCAGAGGCTCCAGAACCAGCCTCAAGGTAAATATATTTCATACCTAAATATTGTCCTGCTAGAGCATGAGAAACAACTAAATCTGGCTGATCTCTTGGTAAAGGTTGTGCCTGACCAACTCTTCCTGCGGTCATACCTGGGGCAACAACAAGATAGGCCATTGAAAGAGGTTCAAGACCTGTTTTTTTTACCCACGGAGCACTAGCTATTTGCTCCCCCACTAGAAATTGCCGACTTTCACTATTAAGAAGTGACATGAAAAAAATTGCATCTGCCTTTCCAGAAACTGATGAAGCGTGNGTTGGAAATAAAATTACAGGCATATGTGTCGTTTCTTTNATTGTTTCTACTGCTAAATCCACNTTTTCAAGACTTAGATCTGTAGAACCTCCGACCATAAAACCATCTGTCCCAGCTTCAGCTGTTTGCGTAGCTAAAGTTATCAGATCTTCTGCACTAGTTTTTCCTGGATCTAAAAGCGTAAAATGCAAGGGGCGCTCATTTCTTCGGCTAGCGATGTAATCTTGGACTTTCAACTCATTAGCAATTAAAGTATCCCATTAAAAGAACAACCCATGATATTTCGCTTAAACTAATCCCATTCCATGTCAAAATCCATCTCTTCATCTTCTTCATCAGAGGACTGTGAAGGAACTGCTGCCACCACTGGCTCGGCTGCTACTGCTACAGGTTCTGCTGCTGCCACTACTGGCTCCGCTGCTACTGCTACAGGTTCTGCTGCTGCCACTACNGGCTCCGCTGCTACTGCTACAGGTTCTGCTACTGGTTCGGTCGTTAACGGATTTAGAACTATATTTTCTAAAGCTTCTGCTATTTCATCAGCTGATGGAAAAGATGGCAATCGACTTCCTGGTAAAAATTTAGTACCCATCTGAGGAACCATCTCCCCTCGAAGTCTCAAAACTGTATTTTTATTTATCTGAATATATGAATCTGAATAATCGCCACTTCCNACAGAATTAGGATAAATCACAAACTCCCTTTTATGACGAACAGTTTTAGCAGGTCTTGGAGGCAATTTAACATCTGTCGTTGAAAATTCTTCAGGAATGTCTGTAAGCCCTACTGTTGATGGTAAAGCTGTGTAAAATTGAGGTTCATCTTGGGCAGGTTTATTCTTTGGACGNCGGCGTCTTTTCCTTGACTTCTTAGGCGATGTTGCAATAAAATAAGATAATATTGATAAAGAAACCATACACAAGACTGCCCCTGTGATGTTACTGATTATTTTTCCAGCTATCAAAAAGAAAACAATGAAAAGAATTAACAAAACCAAANAAAGTTGAACTCCAATCGAACCAAAACTTAAACCGCCTTTATTTGATTTTTTAGATTTGCGCTTTCTCCTATTTCTTTGATTAGGTGCCATCTGGATAACTAGTCAAAGTAGATAGAGTATAAGGATTTACCTGTGGGAAAGTCTTTTTGTATTGATGTCCTACGCAACTAAAATGATTAAAGTTGAATGTAATGGAGGCGTACATGAATTTTCATCAGAAACAACTGTTGGAAAAGTTATCAAAAAAGTGTATGGAAAAAAATCCGGTGCAATTGCTGCTTTAGTTAATGATGAAGAAAAAGATTTATCACATTTGTTATTGAATGATTGCAAAGTTGAATTAATAGACGCTAGCTCAAAAGAAGGGGCATACATAATGAAACATTCTTGTGCCCACCTCCTGGCTCAAGCTGTCACTGAACTGTTTCCTAATGCAAAACCCACAATAGGCCCTCCAATCGACGAGGGATTCTATTATGATTTTTACATGGATCCCATCGACGAAAATGACTTGAGAAAAATAGAAAAGTTGATGAAAAAAATAATCAAACAAAACATACCAATTCAAAGGGAGGAACACAATAATGAAACTTTGAGAGAAATGTTTTCAGATAATCCATTCAAAATTGAAATAATGGATGAAAAAATCGGAGAAGAGGTTGGTTCATCCGCGTATCGGCAAGGTAAATTTGTTGATTTATGCAGAGGTCCACACGTAGANAGTACTGGAAAATTGAAGTGGTTTAAGCTGACAAATACAAGTCAGGCATTTTGGAGAGCCGATTCCTCAAAGGAAACTCTTGTACGAATTTATGGAATGTGCTACGCATCCAATGAAGAACTACAACAAAGGGAAGCTTTACTTCGTGAAGCTGCAAAAAGAAACCATCGAAAATTAGGAAAAGAATTGCAATTATTTCATATCGATGAAATGGTTGGACAAGGGCTTATTCTTTGGACTCCTCGTGGAACAATTATAAGAAATGAATTGCAAAAATTCATTTCTGAACATTTAACTCGCCAAGGATANCAGCAAATACATACGCCCCATATTGGAAAACTTGATCTTTACAAAACCTCAGGGCATTTCCCATACTATCAAGAAAGTCAATATCCACCTATCATAAAGCGTGATACACTACATAAATTATCTGAAGAAGGCTGCTCTTGTGGAGAATTATCAAATCTATTGTCTGAGGGAGATATTGATGGATATATGCTAAAACCTATGAACTGTCCGCACCACATTAGGATATTCGCTAGTCAGCCAAGATCGTATCGTGACCTTCCACTAAGATTAGCTGAATTCGGAACTGTTTACCGTTGGGAACAATCTGGTGAAATTTCAGGAATGACTCGTGTAAGAGGGTTTACTCAAGACGATGCTCACTTATTTGTAACCGAAGAGCAAATTGAAGATGAACTATTAGGGTGTATAGAATTAGTTAAAGTAATTTTTGGAACACTTGGGATGAAGGATTATAGAGTTAGAATCGGACTCCGTGACCCAAATTCTGACAAATATGTTGGCAACTCTGAAAAATGGGATAGAGCAGAGGCTGCATGCCGAAACGCAGCTACCTCACTGGGCGTTGATTTTGAAGAGGAGGAAGGAGAAGCCGCATTTTATGGCCCTAAAATTGACTTTGTAGTAAAGGATGTTCTAGGTAGAGAATGGCAGTTAGGAACTGTTCAAGTTGACTATAACCTACCAGAAAGATTCAAACTTGCCTACACAGGTTCCGATGGAGAAAAGCACCAACCCGTAATGATTCATCGAGCACCCTTTGGATCTATGGAAAGGTTTTGCGGAGTTCTTATTGAGCACTTTAATGGAATGTTTCCAACTTGGCTTTCGCCTACACAAGTACACATTCTAACAATTTCTGAAAAGCACGAGGCTTATGCTCTAGAAATAGCTAAATCATTAGAAAAATTAAACATTCGTATAGAAATTGATACTGGAGATGACACTATTGGGAAAAAACTTCGTAGTCACAGGAGTATGAGACCTGCATATCTTATGATTCTTGGAGATGAAGAATGTGATAAAAGGACTGTCTCATATTTAGGTCCAGATAGAGAACAAAAAAATGGCATATCTCTAAAAACATTTATAAAAAATATAACTTCAGAGATAAATTCAAAAGAATAAGCATTTTAAGCCTAATGGCGCCGAGGGAGGGATTTGAACCCCCGAGGGAAATTTCCCACCGGCTTTCAAGGCCGGCGCTATACCGGGCTAAGCGACCTCGGCTTCATAAAAAAAGAGATCAACCCAATTATATTTGGGCTGACCATTTTTGACTCTTTAAGTAAATCGAGTTTACTTTCGACCGCGAGCCATCTCGGACCTAGCTACATCTCCATCCTTGTCAATGTAGTATAGGAATTTATCTTCTCTTGTGACACCTGCNTCTGCGACTTTTTCTGGTCCGCCACCGGTTTTCTTACCGCCGCGTGCCATTTTTGTTCGCCATACGTGTCCGTCTTTTCCTAAGTAGTATAGGTAGCCTGCTTCTTTTGTTACTCCTGTCTTGTTAACTTTTTCAGCCATAGTTTAACACCAATTGTCGAGAAAGTGCAGTGTATATATACTTATCCTGTAAACATCGTCGATAAAATGTAGATAGATATGTTTATAATGAAGGCGCTAAAATAACAACTATGGACATGTCCACAGAATTTAGCAACGAAATGTTAATGGACTACTTTGTATCAATGCTTCTCGTAGGCATTGGAGTAGCTCTAATTGCTACTGGTTTATTCACATCGTANTTTGGTGCTGGAAAATCTCAGAAAATAGGCTTTGGTCTATTATTTTTAGGAATAGCAATAATAGCTTACTTTGTAGTAGGATATCCGCTTGAAGAAGAGANCTTAATTGAAGCCTTAGTTTCAGGAATTGCCGCTCTTGCTGGAATGATTCTTGGCATGTTTATCATTCTATTTGTTCTTATGAAAGTAGATACAGTNGATGATTTAGANGATTTAGATTTAGAAGANCTAGAAGACTTAGATTTAGATGAAGAACTTAAGAAATTAGAAAAAGAGTTAAATGCTGAATCAAATGATTCTGCGGAGGAGGAAGAATAAATGGCTGAAACATCCGATATTGCAATTTCCATGTTGATGGTGGGTGCATCACTGTCAATGCTACTAATGGGGCTCTTAATATCGTACTATGGAAGNAGCAAGACCAGAAATGTTGGATTAATATTTCTAATAGTCGGCGCCGCTCTAATATATTACGTAACTACTATGGCATATGATACTGTTGTATTCATGAATTCTATCCTTGCATTCNTAGGTGGAATGATNGGCGGAATCGTAGGAATTGTTATTTTCTTAATTGCAATAATTAAATCGTAATTTATCAACATTACTCTAAAATAGAATAGCGATGCCTAAGCTCTGTGAAGTCGGAAGACAATCTTTGGGACACGGGTAAAGACGACGATGCGGCAAGTTCAGCTAGCGACGATAATTCAACCCTAGATTTATCTGAAATTTCACCAGAAAAAAATGATGAAGAGATAAATCTTGAACTGCCTAAAGAAATTGAGGNAAAAGACGAAGATTGGGCAATTCCTATAGCTGAAGATGTCGAAGGCTTAAATCTGAAAGCAATTGGAGTAGTGGGGACAGTTGTTATTCTTCTACTAACTGGAACTATTTTTGTATTGTTAAATGAAACTAGTACTGAAATTGATGTACCTAATGAAAAATATGATGAACAAATAAACTATAATGTAAACGGATTTCTGAATTTTGATAGTAACTTGGATGTGCCTATTCCATTCGGATTTTTCGACGAAGATATTGTTATTAATAACTTAGATGTTACTTTTCAAGGCGACTTGACGCTAGGTATTGACGGGCCAAAACATATTATCAAAACTGGCCACGGNGAGACTAAAAGTTCTGTTTTTCGCAAATATATTGAGCAAAACCTAGANGACGTAGATGGAACTATCACAGAAGAAGGATCTGAACCAGCTGAACTAAAAAATTCTAAGATTATTAGTAAACAGGACCAATACGTAGACAGCAGCTCGNTGAATATAATAAGATCAGATATCGAATCAAATGCCTCNACCGCAAAGATATCTGGAATAGGTCAGAGATGGGCATGGCAAAGTGCGACTGATTGGATACCTCGTCAACACAGTAGCGGGATACTACCGCACGGAAATGCTTACATTGGAAAAACCTTAACAGAAGGCGATAGTGGAACATTATATGANAGTGGCATTCAATTTACTACAAAAGTAACCGAAGGCAAAAAGATAAAAGATTATGAAACTGTAAAAATACAAGTGATGACGTCTTATATCTCTGACTCTTTACTTGGTTATGAGTATCAATACAGCTATACATTTTCTTTTTACATGTCCGACAAAAGTAGTTTGCCCCTGAAATTTGAAATGAGACTAACATCAGAAGCTAAGTCTCCCGGAGCNCAACTATATTCAATTGATTTGNAATATACTGCTACTGCTCAGGACATATTTGAAGGAAACGAATTTGTACCTACAAAAAATTACGAATCTATTTCATCAAACAGTCAAGGTGAGTTCTTGGATTGGGACGAAGGTGCGCCTGCATTTGGCACATCCTGTGATGTTAATTCACAATTAAATGATAACTTTAACCTTCAAACAGGAATCAGCGCAGCTAGGAGTAATTTTTCTTCATTTGATAATTATATTAGAGATCAAGAAGCAAAAAAAGAGAACGCTTTTGTGATTGAAGCCAATTACAGTGCTAGTAATGGATACAGGTGGAATTTTACAATGGCACATAGTAATGAGCAATCTGAAAAAGTTGACGGATGGAATTTAGATTATCGCAAAAACAAAGACAATGGCTCTGTTTTTATCAATGGTACTGAAGAAGAATTAGATAATCCAATTCTAAAAATGGAAGAAATAAGAACTCCATTAACTGTTTGTTCAGCTGAAAGTATAATGACAGGCTTCGATGAAATTGCTAATTGGGCTGTTGATAAAAATACTAACAATGTTAATTATGAGACAACAACTTTAATTTTAGGTCAAAATTTAATATCTGAACAAAGTTTGTCATCACCTACTTCAATATTAGATTTTGGAAATTTGGATCTTATCGGTGCAATCTCAGATTTAAACTCCGGTAATTTAAATTTTAATGATTATTCAAATAACATTGATGTAGATACAGCTGGAAGTTATGCTTATTTTCTAGACCGAAACGGTGGAAGTGATTCCCTGGGTTATGACTATCAAGAGGTGGCTGGAATCGATGCAAAAAACGGGCTTGTGATGTTTAATTTGCAGTCTCGAAGCGCGCTTTAACCAATATAATTGACATCAACTCTTTCTTCAACTTCAGATTCGTTCTCTTTCAATTGACTTGTGATATTATCAACTTGTTTGGCTCTTTTTTCGAGCTCTTCTAAATCTATTTCAATATTTAGTAATTTCTGAAGTGATTTCAAAACTACACTTGCAGATTTAGGATCAACCATGTAACCGCTTGTTTCTCCCATTAAGCATCCACCTTGAATACCCTGAAGCTTACCTAAGCCTAGCAATAACCCTGAAGCTCCCACTATTCCTGCTCCCGGCTCCCCTTCTATAAATTCNACACCTGCAGATTTAAACAAAGTAACCATTTCTTCGGATGTCGCTGCACCTAATACTCGAGGCTCTGGGACCAACTTTCCTAGGCCATAACCGCCAAGAGTGTAAATACTAGATACGCCCATTTCTTTAACTAATGAAATTAACTGATTACATAACTCATATTGACCTGAGGAGTCCATTCCTTGATATTCTCCAACCAAGAACAGTAAATCTCTATTTTTTCCCTTGCCTTTATGATAATAAAGTTCGTTGTTAACTAATTTAACAACACCATCATCATCAATTAGAACTTGAGGTGGGAAATGGGAAGAATATATCTCTGTGCACTTCTTAGCTTTAAGTTCTTCAATTAAGTGCATTGCAGCTAATTTACCTACATTACCAACTCCTGGTAAACCTTCAAGAAGTATTGCGTCTTTTAATTTAATATCCTTAATTTTGACTATTTCAGTAAAACTCAATTAAATTTCTCCTTCAACATTCTTCGGTATTTACCATACTTATCCTCTGGTGAAAATTTAGGAGGTAGAGGATTAGAGGTTTGACTTTGACATCCTGCACAAAATTTTTCTAATGTAAATATACTGCAGCTTTTACACTGATAGATTGAAGATCGCATTATGTCCTCTCAAAAGAACCTATACCGCCCTCTTTCTTGAGGATATTCAAAACCATATCAACTGCAGATTTTAGCTCTTCTTCAGCCTGTTTATAATTAGGAGCCTTGACCAGTATTCGATAATTTGGAGCACCATCAGAGGTGATAGTTAATTTGCTATCATCATGGATTGCTTGTGGACCCATCAATGACGCTTTAATGCCTTCAACGCCATCTTCCTTATCTGATGTTAAGCTTAGCATACCTCCAATTGTAACAAATGGTGGCGTAACATTTTCAATTCCCACTTTAATAAATTCAGAAACCCACTTACCTTTCCAAGCTTTCTTGAATTCTTCGCTGTTTATGACTGATTCTTCAAATGCTCTGTATAGACTTTCGTAATTATTTACTAAATCATCTCTAACTTCCTTGCGTAAGTCGTCGTAGTTTAATTTTGTATTTTTTGCTACAAGTTCAAGTAATTTAGATGCTCGTTGCTCATTTTTCCACTCTCTAATTTTCTCTTTTTTCCTGTGCCCTGAAACCTGTCTAACAGAAGCGTCGATAATCTTGCTACCTTTCTTTACCTTTGTAACTTTAGCAACAACCATTTGGCCTTCGCGAATGAAATCACGAATATATTTTACCCAGCCTGATGCTACTTCTGAAATATGAACAAAAGCTTTCTGATCTGGATATTCGAGTAAATCTAGAGTTGCCCCGAAATCTTTTACTTCAATAACACGTCCAATAATGTAGTCGCCGTCTTCAGGTACGTCCAAAGGACTCACTCAAGCTCCTCTAAAATTTCTCCAAGAATTTTTGCTTTCCCTCCAGTAGGAAGAGCTATTGTTGAACCTGTAACTGGATCTTTAACTACAGTATCACACTTATCAAAAATTACTACCGTGTAATCACTATCCGGACTTTTTACTTTAAGAAACTTACTTTTTGCCATATTTACTCCGTTAACTCAAACTTTTTTGCTCTAAAATTTTTCTTATGATGCGCTTTACCGGTCTCAGTACATCTATACCTGACATATACCCTCTTTGTAGGCTTCTCACGCCCTTCTGGTTTAGGCCTAGGAAAACCACCGTATCCTGATGTCACACTTCTGAACTTTCTTTGCCCTCTTGCTAATTCAGAAGCTCTTTTCTTCTTAACTACTTCAATTTCATGAAGTGTATGCTTTTTTGCATAAGGGCTGTACATCTTAACTTTTCGTGGTATTTTCATGATACCTGAGTCCTCAGGAAACGCTCCGAGCCAAAGGGTTTAATAAAGCTAATCCAAAAAATCAATTCAAAGCTTTGATTTCTTTATGCTTAAATCCAAATAGAGCTTGCATCAATGCTAAAGGAAGCTTAAACCAAAAATTTCTAGTCGCTTTACCCTTGTATTCTCCTCTTGTCAGATCTGCCAACATGCCAAAAAGGGCTGGTGTCTTACCCAGAGCAAAGCCAACTTTCATGAAAAATGGCTTGTAAATTTTATGCTTCGTGGTAGCTGCCCTGTACATATCTCTACTGTAATGTGAGCGCCAATATTGCTCAAATAAAGTCGGATCTCCTTTGGAAATAGCTTTAGCTGCGAGCCTTCCACCAAGTGCACAGTGGTTGAGTCCCTCGCCGTGTATCGGATTAACATGGCCTGCTGCGTCGCCGCACAGAACCCAATTAGAACCAGAAACGGGTTCATCGAACAACTTAGGATCATTATATGAAGGGATAACTGAACCAAATTTTTTACAATCTACAATTTCTCCAGTTTCTTTTAGCTTCCACTTTCCGTTACGTACAAATTCACCTGGCCATCTTTCTGCAAGTAACTTGTCTAATGCCTCGCGCATACCTGGAGTTCCAGAATTGTAACAGTAACCTATGTTGTAGTGATCACTTTTAGGAAAAACCCAAAGATAACCCTCTTCACCTGGTATGGCTCCTACTATAAATTCCACATCATTTTCATCAGGCTTGATTCCTAGATAATAACCTGCAGCNGCAAAAAGATGTTCTCGAGGAATTCTTTCCATAAAATGCTTACGGGTAAAACCGTTAACTCCATCTGCTCCAATTATATATTTAGCCTTATACTTTCCATTAATAGACCACACATTATCAAGTAATTCTAACGATTTAACTCTTTCAATTACGTGCCCTGCACCAGCTTCTTTAGCTCTGTTAAATAAATAAAAATCCCAATCGTCTCTTCTGATTAATTTACCCTTGTTTACTGGGATTTTCAGTTTAGTTTTACCATATGTAAAAGAAATCGATGTCATCTCACACTCTATTGCCTCATCTGGTGCGTCCATCCACTCTATTCCTTTAACAGGCAAACCTCCACCACATGCCTTTCTTCTAGGGTGTGCATGATCAAATAATAGAACTGACATGCCCCTTTCAGCAGCTTCGCGGGCGGCTGATGAGCCTGCTGGACCTCCTCCTACAACTGCAACGTCTACAATTTCCACGGTATACTATCTCGAATGCTCTAAATTAAGGTTTACGATTCTGTTTGAATTTTAGAATAAAGTAATTGACTTTTACTTCCATCTATTGACTTGAAAGTACAGCCCTGAATAATTAGATCATTTTGACCTAATCTTGAAACCACATAAATTACTCTAGGTTCTTCAAAGTCTAAAATAGAGAATAAAGGATCGTCCAAGTTTATGAGATTTAGTGATGCAGTCCCGTTGTTATGAATATCAAATGATTCAAAATCAAACCCTCTTCCTTCAATGAATATTCTGTGTGTTCTGCCTAAAAAACTAAAAAGTGGCATTTCCTCACCAATATTCACCGAAGCCATATCTTCTTACTTTAACTGTATTTATAGAACTTATGATTCTTTTAAGTGAGAATTAAGTTTGATAAAAGCAGGCCCCCACTTGAAAATTGACATAATTTCTTCTGCGTGTAAATTTTCTCCACAAATTAACAAGGCTGAAGCAATTGCCTCTGCAGTTGTTAATTTACCTAACTTGCCCGAATTTACAGGATTAGCTGGGATAACAGAAGGCAAAGACCTGGGCTCTAATCCCATTAATCTTAAACGAGAAAAAGTCTCAGGAGCTTTGTTCCAAGAACAATCGACTCCTACAATTCCTCCCACTTCTGCAAGAGGAATATCATCAGAGTTGAGCTCATTCGTAGAAAATGGATCTAATACTATTCCCATCGGAGGCAATGTCTT
>PBPR01000013.1 GCA_002724775.1 Methanobacteriota archaeon | reverse complement strand
AAAATCTTTACGTTATAACCTTAGTTTTTACAATTCCGATTTATATGACATTCTTTTTAGGAGCTAGAACTATAGTTGCAGATACTGTGCCTTATGATTTGAGGGCAAGAACGATGGGTTTGCTTAGTTCTTTCAGTCTACTTGGTAGTGGGTTTGGGAGTTTAATTGTAGGAGAGTTGTTACTTCACTACGAAGAACAACAAGTGTTTTTGTTTGGCGCTTTTTTAGCTTCTATAGCTTTTATTCTTTCTCTTAAGAATTTTTCTCATCAGCGAAATTGATGTTTATTTCCTTATTTTCTAAATAATTAATAATATAATCAAAATAATTCTGATTTGATCCCAATTCTTCAGGAGTGATTATGCCCGTTTTCTTCAGCTTTTTATCAATAATAAGATTAGTAATTGCACAAGCAGTCAAACCTGTGGTTCGGGACATACTACTCCATCCATTTTGCCACTCATCATAGACAATACAAGATATGTCTTTATCTTTTTCCGTTTTTGCAGTAATAATCAGAAGTGTAAATTCTCTATCATCTTCATTTAATTTCCATTCTTTGAACAATTGCTTAGTTGTTATTTCTCTTTGACTTGTAATTTTTCCATTATGTGATTTTACTGTATCATCTAGTTTATTATTATTTAGTAATTCAGTAATCATTTCTGAATGACCTGGATACCTTATAGTATATTCTAATAAATTTGGAATATTTCTAGTCATATCAGTAGTTAGTAGTGTTCGCAATCCATCAGTTAGAAAGGCTTCTAATTTTCCAACACTTTCAAATTCAAAATTAATTAGTCCAGTTAACGCATCTACAGTTTTTATACTTCCATTTTCTTTAATTCTCGCAGGCCTTGTGTATTCTTCAATTACATCAATTGGTGAGAAGGGAGCTTTGTAATTCCAAGGAGGATTTTTTTCTAGAGGTAAGCCTCCAACCATTATTTTGACCTCTTTAAGCTTATTTTTACTTATCAAGTTCCCTACAATCATATTGCTTAAGCCTGGAGCCACTCCTGCGTCCGGATATAGTGCAGTGTTAGCATTCTCAGCAACTGTTTTCAGATAATTACAATCCTCAGGCATGAATGAGATGTCAACACAGGTTTTTTTTTCAAGAATCTTTTTAGATGTTTCAAAACCCATGAATCCCGGAACACAATTAACAACTAGGTCAGTATCATCTAGGGACTTCAAGAAATCTTCATTTTTGACATCTATCTTTTTGGTAATTATTTTGGCATTTTTCTTCCTTAATTTATCTAAATTGCTTTTATTATTATCAATTGCATAGACTTGATATTTTTTAGATAATTCTACAGCAATTAATCGTCCAACCATCCCAGTTCCAATGACTGCAATGTTCATTTTAACTTTTCAACTTTTCTCTTGAGACTCTAACACCATTAGGCGTTGCCAATATCCATTTTTGACTAACTCCGACAAGATCACCATCTATATCTGCAATAGCTCTTTCTAACTCAGCTAAAATTTTATGCAAGGTTTCGTGGTCCGAAGTTAATGGTGTAAAATCAATTAACACTATATTACCATCATGCAGCTCAGACGTTATTCGATTTACTTGTTCACTTTTGCTGAGTAATATAGTGTGGACAAGCATTGAGGCTTTTTCTCCATAATCCTCAGCTTTATCAGCACTCCAACTGCGTAAATCAAAAAATTGTTCATCAGGAATTCGTCTCATTTGAGGTGGTGCTGCACTCATGTTTCACTATTCAATGCAGCTTAATTAGGCTTGCTACGGTTTAATAAGGCAAAACCAATTAGTACTAATAATGATGATATCATAGACAAATTAGGTAAAAATCCACTTTTTCTTTCTGAGTTAAATATTTCGCTTTTGGTATACTCATTATTTTCTTTATTTGACTCGTTGTCATTAACGTAGACTTTGACTGAGAAGTCATGATAGTTAGCTGTAGAAATCCACTCAAATACAAATTTTTCGCTCCTTTCAGGCTCTATACTGAATGAAGAGGTGTGAACCAATTCCGAATCAATAAAAAGTTCATAATATCCTATAGCAATGTGCCCATTATAACTATTTGAAGTGTTATATGTTTGGTTATAGTTAGTCAAAATAGTTTCGACTTGATGCTTTGCGCCTCTTTCTTTTGAACCCTTTATTTGAATATCATCGATGAACACGTCTGCCCAACCTACAACATCAACGCCAGTGCTGCTTTGATTACGATTTCCATCATCATCAATGAGAGAATATTCTAGGATTATTTCTCCAGCATATTCTACTTCAAATATTAAATTAAANTTTGCACCTTGATCTTCGTATTCTAGTTCAGCCCTTTGATTTCCTTTGCTATCAAGAATTTTAATTTTTAATATTTCGATATTTGCGTCAGTTTCCACGTCAAAAGCATTCAAATACATTTCGAAATCCTCTCCAACTCTAGGTATTGCAGGAGTTGTTTGCAGGACTCCTGTAGGCTTTGAATTAAGATAAATTTCGTATTCATAATATGCCACGCCAACCGGNGACTGTTCAACCGTCAAATTCATGACATGATAGCCCCCTGAGTCAATATAAGTTGAGATTACTGCATTGTTGCTATCCAAAATATTACCATCTAATATCCATATGTAATTTAATTCTAAACCGGTTGATTTACTTGCATTAAAATCAACCCATGTATCTTCATTCATCTCATTGTCAAATTCAAAATAAGCAATTGGTCTATTGTATACTGTAATGTTGGTTTTCGCTCTATCTGTCCATAAATCGTTTTCAGAGCTCTTCGCGGATGCAATAAGTTCGTAATTNCCTTCTTTTTCAAACGAAATAAATTTAGATGNATTTGTATTAATTTCTTGTTCTAGTATTTTTGATCCTGANGAGTTTACAGCATAGATTTCCCAATGATATAGGTAAACATCTCCAAAGTTGTTACTGCTAATTATTTCTTTGTTCTGGTTAACTACAATGTCTAAATTTTCGTGATTTAAAGTTAGTGTAGGAACATTAGTGCCTGCTAAAGTAAATTTTTCTGTTGCACTTCCACCTCTAGGATCGGATACCGTTAAATCCAAGATGTATGTTTCGTCTGAAAAAATTAAATCAATATACTGTCCTTCAATTAATTCACCATTGTATTCCCACTCATAGTATAGTAAATTATTGTCGTTGTCCGTTGATTCACCTGCATCAATGCGAATGTATCTGTCAGTTGGTACTTTCCAGTTATTTTGACCAACAAATATCCCTTCGTCTATTCGAATATCGGGATCTGGAGGTGAATTTTCAACATATATCAAAATTGTGGATGAATTGAATCCATTTTGATCATCTTTCAGTGTTAGTGTAACGTTATAGTAGCCAGGATAAGAAAAATAATGATAAGGTTTTTCTTCGGTAGAAGAATTACCATCACCAAAATTCCATAACCACTCTTCGATATCGCCATCTGAATCAAAGGACAAGTCATTAAACTCAAACATTGTTAAAGTATTACCTGTCTCGGGGTTTATTGTAAAGTTCACCTCAGGTAATGAATTTATTACTTCGATTAAATAATAGGTTGTACTTATGTCGTTAAGATTATCAATTAGCTTTAATGAAACATTGAAGATTCCTGAATCAGAATATGTGTGTTCTTTAATCATCTGATTAGAGGTTCGGCCATCGTCGAAGTTCCAATAATAAAAATCAATTTCTCCATCTAAATCATAAGAATCAGATGCGTCAAATGTGATACTTTCTCCAAGCATGACACTTACGTTTGAAATTACAACGCTTGCTATTGGAGGTTTGTTAACAAATATGTTTAGAACATAGGAGTCCTCTAGCCCGTTATTATCTCTCACAGTCAGTGTTACGTTATATTCACCGTTTTCAGTAAAAATATGTTTTGGATTTGCTGTATAATTGTACTTGCCGTCACCAAAGTTCCAAGTATAATTTACGATTACTCCATCTTCATCCCAAGATTCATTTCCGTAAAACTGCAGTATTTCACCTTCAGTCACTACAGCATCATCTGCGTCAGCAACAGCATGAGGTTTTGACAAGAAGCTAATATCTAAAATTATATTGTCTCCATCTACTTCAATATTTTCAATTTTCCATCCAGATTCAGATCCGTTATATGCTAAAGAGTTCGGATACGAATCCTTGCTAAAGGATCCCGATCTAAAAGGATCTCCATTGTCGCCTCTGTTTGCTCCAGAATCTAAATCATCGTTGCCATCAGCTTCTTCTAGGTCCATTCCCTTATGGTCTTCATCGTTATTTACTGTATTTGAACTCCATTTAGAAAACATTATATCTTCATCGATGTGCCATATCAATAGTCCTTCTCCAGGTAAATAAGTATCATAGCGAGTTTGTTGTCTGTTTTCAAGTAAAAAATATTCTTCAGAGTTTGTCCAATTACCAGGTATCGGTAATTTGTAAATTTTTCCACCTTCAGAAACGGGTTCAATAACAAGGTTTGATACATCATCTTCCACAGTAATTGGTTGGTCCCAGCCTAGCCAATATCGTGAATAAGCACTAAAATAAACTGGGGTTTCTCCGTTGTTTCCCCAAGAACCGGCAGCCATGACTGCCCAATTGCCTACTCCTTCTGAGCTGCCGTCAGTATCGTAGTAATCAGGTAAACCAAGTTCATGTCCAAATTCGTGGCACCATACACCTAAAGGATTTCTTTCACCATTTGACAATTGATATTCCGGAACTTGACTTATTCGTCTTATTACATGGTCATTACCGTCTTCATCTTCATCGTCAGTATTTATCGTAATACTAGGCCAGTGTGCCGACCAGATATCATTACTGTCTCCAGAAGATTCACCACCAGGCCCAGAGTGTATTGCCATTACAGCATCAAAATCGGGAAAGTAAATGTCATCATCAGCGATTTCAACACTATCTCTCACAAAACTAGAGCCACTTGAATAGTCATCTGCATCACCATCAAGAGTATAAGGTCCAAATACTTCTCCTTCAATATTCAGTGCACCTTTTGAAACTTCATCAAAATAGTCCCACATCGAGTCAGAATTTGCAAAAGCAATATCATCGAAATAATCCTGATCGTATTCATCTTGGAAATCTTGATCTTCAAATCCAACCATTATGAAAGCTACGGTAATGTTTCCAGAGCTGGGTGCTGCACTAGTTGTAGCGGTTGCCATTAATGCTAAAAAAAGGAACCCAATTGAAGATAATAATTTTACTTTCACAATTCAGATAGTTATAGCTTAGATATTAAAGTTCAGTCAGAAACAAATCCAAGTGGATCTGAAATTATATTGTCTCTAGACTCATGAGAAATTTTTACAGGTTTATCTCCAAAGAATACATCGCTGTTACTTCTCATAGTGTCAAGAGTTGCAACACCCATTGCAAAATTTACAGCTGCACCGGCACGGAAACCTGCGTATTCGTCTGGAATTGCATTTAGATAGGATTTAACAGGTTCAATGTGTTTGCATGCATTATCAAGCATATATTCGAGAATTTCCATTGACTTAGCTTTGTTNTCAACANTTAATAATTCTTCAGGTTTAACTTGATATTTTTCAAAAAGGAAACCCGGCCAGAATATTTTTTCATTATCAAGAATGTCTTCTCTGAAATCTCTAATAATGTTAACTTTTTGGAGGAATAATCCAAAGTCACGTTCGTTTTCCTTTAGTATAGATGAATTTTCTTCAGATAAATTTTTAGATCTTTTTCTAATTAATTCAGTTAAAAATCCTGATGGAGTTCCTGCGACATAATAACAATATTCATCTAGATCGTCAAACGAATAAACTTCTTGTTTAAGGAATTTTTGCATTCCGAAATTCATCTCCTTAAGCCACCTTACCATGCANTCNTTTGTATCTTCATCAAAGCTGCTGTGAACTGCTAACACACTCCTCATATTTTTGACTAAATCACGATATTTCGGATTTTGTACCATCTCGTCTGCAGAACCAGTTAAGATTTCTATTTTTTCTTTTGTGCTCTCAGCATTAGGATTTTCAAGTATCTCCATTAGCATATTCATTGCTTCAATTCTTTCTTCTAAGCTGATTTCCCTTCTTCCAATGTCATCCTCGAAAGTGTCCAATATACGAGCTTCCAAATAGCCAACCATTATTGGTCCAAGTATATTTTCNTCTACCAGAGGAATTGTTAATGCAAATGATCGTGATACGGATTGAAGTGCGCCTTTACAGTATTCCATACTGTCTTGCAAAAGCTCACCNGTCTTGCTTTTGACTGCTCCGTATAGTGATGGCATTGTTACCTTTTAAGAGTNCGTNATTNGCCGAAGCGTATTTAAAATTAGCTTTTTTACCAGACTCATGGAATCNCTATCACAAATCAAACGAGCTGAAATAAATGAAATTAAAGTTTTATTGTTTGATTTAGATGGCACATTTGTCAGTGATGATCGGTTGAAATCATCAACATTTGAGTGTCTTGAAAAATTAAGACAAAAAAAAATTAAAAGAATTGCAGTTACAGGTAGGCCCGCAGGGTGGTGTGATTTGATAGCTAGATGGTGGCCTGTAAATTCAGTTGTTGGCGAGAACGGAGCATTTTCATACACAATATCTGANGGCAGAATAATCAGGAAGACATTTGATTCCTCTAGTAGTTTGTCAGCTCATCAAAAAAAACTTAATCTACTCTTTGATGATATTAAATCTAATTTTNGTGACGTACATTTGGCTGCGGATCAACCATTTAGGCAGTGGGACCTAGCTNTAGATATTTCAGAAGAACANGATATGGATNATGACAAGGTTNAGGCAATTTANGATTTTTGCATATCTAATGGAGCAAATGCAGCAATNTCTAACATTCATTTGAATGTCTGGTACGGAAATTATAACAAACTTGATATGNCTTTAAAAATTTTAGATGANTGGAATCTGAAAGAGCATGAATGCATGTANATNGGTGATTCTCCGAATGATTCACCAATGTTCAATCATTTTTCTTTTTCTGTGGGAGTAAAATCAGTTTTGAAATATAAGGATATTATGGANNATTTTCCATCTTATTTGACAACTNNAGATTCAAGTGAAGGATTTGAAGAATTAACTAANTTNATTCTTTAGNCCAAGTTACACCTTTTTGGTTTTGGTAGTTTCCACTCCTNTCGGAATATAGTTCATTTGCATTAGTTGATAGCTCTTCAAAGACAATCTGGGTAAATGTGTTTCCTATTTTTACCTCTACACTATCCTTGCCTGAATTAAATCCTAATAGTGTTAAATTTCCTTTGAATCCTGAGTCTATTTTTCCAAAACTACAAANTATTCCNTTACGAGCCCAACTGGTCCGAAGCCATAANTGTGCACAATGTTTCTCACCGCATGAAATAGTTTCTTTNGTGGAAACTGCGAATCTTTCNCCAGGAGGAATAACAATATCTCCTTTAGAGATTTTNTGATNTCCAGGTATTTCAATCTCTTCAATAGTTAANTCATANCCATTAGGTGTTAGNTTAGCTTCATCAAAAGGTTCAATGATGATTTCTCCACGTTTTANTAAATCTATGATNCTCTTATCGGACAATATAGTCATTATTTTCTTATGTTTGACAATATTTCTTCAGCNATGTCAGCTCTAACTTTTCCAGATTGTTTTAATTTTTCAGCTACAAGGTCAATTTCTTTTCCTTTTGCACCTACTTGCACAGCCAAGTTTCTAGCATGTAATCCCATGTGGCCCCTTTGTATNCCTTCAGATGCTAATGCTCTCAAGGCACCTAGATTCTGGCACAATCCTACAGCACANATTACTTGTGATAATTCGGCAGCACCTCCNGGTATTTTAACATCTAATATTTTTACACAGGTCTTGGCAGTTGGATGAGTNGCTGTAGCTCCTCCAACCAAACCTATAGCCATAGGAATTTCTATAGTTCCTTTTAAGTTACCTTCAGAAGTTTTTTCCCATTCNGTAAATGAGGCATGCCCTTCTTTCCAGTGTGANTANGTNTGCGCACCAGCCTCAATTGCTCTCCAATCATTTCCTGTAGCAATTACCACAGGGTCAATTCCGTTCATAATTCCCTTGTTGTGTGTTGCNACTCGGAATGGATCTGCGCAAGCAAACGCGAATGCCTCAATTATTCCATCAACAATCTCTTCTCCGCCCAANAACTCAGCAGGCCATACTGCAGTTGCTTTAGTTTTACGATAAACAGCAAGGTTTGAAATAATTCGTAGATAAACTCTTCCACCTGTAATCGTTTCGAGTCTNGGGGCAACTGCTTCAGCCATTGTGTTTACAGCATTAGCCCCCATAGCATCTCTGCAGTCTACAAGCAAGTGTGTTATGACCATTGGTCCAGTATGCGAATCTAAAACTCTCACCTCAATATCTTTGCATCCTCCACCAAACTTAACAAGAATAGGGTCTTGTTCGTTAGCTAAATTAATTATTTCTTCCTTTTTCTTTACAATGAGTTCTTTTGCTTCAAANGGATCTTTTAAGTTTACAAGTTGAATCTGACCTATCATAACAGGCTCATCAGAGGTTGCAGAAATTCCACCAGTCTTTCTGGAACCCTTCGCCATGTGAGTTGCAGCAGCAACAACTGATGGCTCTTCTACAGCCATAGGAACAATGTAATCTTTTCCATTAATTTGAAAGTTTGGTGCAAATCCCAATGGGAGTGGAAAGGTACCAACGACATTTTCAATCATTCTGTTGGCAGTATCTTTTCCGAGAGCCCCATATCCACTTATAGTTTTAACTTCATCTTCGGACAAATCAGCGAATTCCTTCACAAATGCTAGTCTTTCTGAGGGGTCTTTTTTGTAGAAACCGGGTGCTTCAGAGCTTTTAGTCATGTTTGGCTAAGGAAGTACAAATTAAAGATAACTGGTTCTAAAGTGGCGAGTCACCAATTGAACCGCAGTGAGGGCACATTATTTCTTCATCATCGTCATCTACATTTTCAAATTCTTTTTGACATCCTGCCTCACAAACAAATACTACAGTTCGTGAGAATTGACTTCCTTGAACAATACTAAAAGCAGGTTTAGCTTCATCAATTGTTTTGATTTCCTTTTCGGCTAATTCTTCAACAGGAACTAATATGCTTGAGTTTTCAACTGCAATTGTGACTTCCTCACCTTTATTTTTAAAAATATAAGCTGCGGAAGCTACAGCGGTTAAAATCAGTAATCCTGCAAAAATTATGTAATTATTTACTATGCTTGAATCCGATTTTGCATTTGCTGCATTGTTGACATTTTCATACTCTATAAATATTTCAAGCATCTCTCCATCCATATCTGTATTTTGATAACCCATGCGATCTACAGAAACAATTCTGTAGTAATGGAATCCTCCGCTTAAATTTGATATCTCGTAAATCATCTTGTTCTTAGTATAGTTTATATTTTCTAATGTTTCCCATGGTCTGGAAAAGTTGTTTCTACTCTCTATAATATACGATATGGCATCTTCAGATTCTTTCCATTCAATAGTTAAGTTATTATCTTCATTAACAAGGTATTCCACAGATTGTACTGGCATTGGAGGACTGTTGTCAATGGTTGTAATCAAATCATATCCAGAGTAACTTATGGATACGGAAGAATTCTGTGGTGGCAGGTATCCAATATCTCCATTTCCGAATACAATCATCCCTAATTCATAATCAATCCAAAACTGATTTGCTTTCATTCCTGATAAATCATTACCAATATATTCCTGTAATATTTTATCATAAACTCCGTTTAAATTTTCGTCTACAGTAATTTCAACATTTTTAATCTTTCCAGTCATCACAGGTTTTAGAGGTACAGTGGGTAGTGATATTTCATTTGAGTTGTTATCATACATAAAAATGAATTCAAAATTACTTCTTGAGTAATCATTTCCAGCAAAGTCCGAAGGATTTATTCTGAAATAATAAGTGTATCCATCTACTAAATTTCTAATAGCATATTCATCACCAACCCAGTTTTCATCGAATGTTTTCCATTCTAATATATCTTCATCTCCTTCAATTAGTCTAGCATATTCTATATTCAGTGAAGATAAGTTTTCAGATTTATAATTGATAGATAATAATAAATCATCAGTATTTTTTAGTATGTCTATTTGATTTAATTTTACTACAGGTTTTATTCTATCAAAAGTGATAACGACGTCAGGTATTTCTTTAATTTCACGATTTCCTGCATAGTCAATACTTCTAGATCTAATAAGATATGTTCCATCGGAATCAGGTTCAAACCAGTATTCACCAATTCCTGTAAAGAGGCCGTAATTACTCCATGCAACATCTTCTATTTCCTTGAATTCAATGAGATATCCCTGAATGTCGTAGGTCTCATTTTCCTTCCAGTTTATAGTTACTCCATCAATATTTGTAAATTGAATGTTGCCTTCACTTAGCCATAATTCAGATTTTGGCAAATCCATGTCAATTTTAACTTCAGTATCATATACTCCTTTATTTTCTTTATTTCCGTAAGTATCAACGCCTATAGTTCGGAAGCGATATATCATTCCATTTTCAGCTGAAAAATTAGTTGAGTAAGAATCTGTGTAATAGTCATAAAGTATCCAATCCCCTATTGAGCTGCCATCTTTCACTTGATAGTATAGGTAGAATCCCTCAAGATCATCGTCTGAGGATATCTCCTTCCATGTTAGAGAAATAGTAGTGGAATTTTTGTAAAATCCATCTTCGTTGACTTTAGTAGTTGGGGGAGTGGTATCTACCAATATTGGGATGTTGTAAGTAGTATCCCTGTAGCCCCATAAGTTTGCTTGAGAAAAAGTTACACTAATTTCTTGGTCGAACCATTGAGAATTTTGTGGATTTCCTATGATACTTGCAACAATGTTTTCACCTTGTGAAAGATAACCAGTGTATACTTGAACTTCATCATTCCAGTATTCTGCACCGTGTCCAGACCCTTGATCCAAATCTCCGAACACAAAGATGCCGTTAATGTAGTGGTCTCCAAAATTATTACTTGCCACATTAATATTCATAACGCCACCTTCATAAATTGAAATATCATCAATGTTGAAAATATATCTAAAGTAGGCATAATTATCACCATCCCATGTGGTTTTGTGATTTATTCCGTCAATTGAACTGTCACCAAATGGGGCTAATGAATTAGACCATTCAGTATCATTGAAGNCCAATTTAGTCCAATTTTCATCATTGTATTTTTCTTCATAATTTGTTGATTCTATCCAATTCCATTCAACGTCTGAATCTCTTCCACTTTCCAGAAGATAATGACTTATCGAGAATTCATATTGAGTTTTTACCTCAAATGAAAGATTATGAAACCCATCATCAATCGCAGAAGGCAAAATTGCAGTAACAGTTACATCCCTTGACTCCCCAGGTAAAAGTAAAAAATTATTAGGTGTGAAAGACATTTGAGAGTTAATTTGTCCAGATGCAGGGACTAACGTTACNTTATCTGGCAGTCCTCCATTATTTGTAATCGTAATATTTTTAGTTAGTATTCTTGTTTGATTAACATATTCTAACTCACTCTCCATGTTTGCTTTAAGTTTGTATATTTTACTGGTTATATTCAAAACCAAATCATTGTTCGTTAAATTTTGGTCAGTGCAATTACATGCAAGGTTAATGTTTAATGAATTATTTCCAATGAATTCCGGTGTCCAAGTAAAGAAAAATAAGCTTTGGAAATTTTGAGAAACGGTTTCTAATTCTTGTGTATACACTTCGGTATTATTTGTATATGACTGAATTTGCACTTCTTCTGCACTTAAGTTACCTTTATTTCCGCCTTTAAAAGCTACAGTAACTGTATCTCCAAAGATAATAGATTCGTTCGTTGGCTCAAAAACACTGGCTGTAATCTGAAGATCTAACCATTGTCGGTTGTTATTTCCCCAAGTGCCTTGACCGGTATCTCTGGCATAAACTGCAAGCACGTTTTGCCCTTGAACAAACGAAGATGTAGTTATATCTTCAGTTCCGTCATCATTCCAATACTCTTGTGCATGATTGTTATCGCCCCTATCGTCATAGATTATGTTCCCGTTAAGGTAAGGAGTGCANTAGTTTGCAAAAGCCACATCAATTTGTGCTGAAGTTACAATTCCATTCATTTGGAATTTGTGACGAACTAAGATTACATCGTCTTCGTAAGGTGAACCGCCCTGTGTATTCCATATTAGGTTTGGCTGAATGCCGTCAATTTGGCGGTCACCAAAGGGGGCAGCCCCGAAGCTCCACGATGAATCGTTAAAATCTGACTCATACCAGTCTGCCGGTGCTTGTGAATAATCATCTAAAATTAGATATCTGTAGAAGGTTGCATTATCTCTTCCACTAACCACTATTGTGGATGTTTCTNCAGAACCTTTTGAGTATATAACATCCTCAATGTAAGGGTCACTTTCACTCTCAGATGATGGAATATAAACTATTAAAACTAGGGCCAAAGCAGCCAAAATGTAGATATTTAGTTTATTTTTCACGTCGANACCACCATGCTCATCNATAATAAAGGTTTGATATTTACATGAGAAGAACTATTTATTATCACCTCTTTAATGCATAATAGATACTGTGTCAGATGAAAAGAAAGATTCAGGATTTAGAGGTCGTATAGACCGTTTCTTTGATAAGCAAGCAAAAGAGCAGCAAAATTTGCTTCAGGGGAAAGTTGGTGAAACCTCGATTAAAGAATCATGGGAAGAAGTAAAAAGTAAGGTTGGAGGTAAGAAATCTTCTAAACCGATTTCCAAGGCACATAAAGTTAAAGACTCAAAAGTTAAACTTACAAAGTCTAAGGCCAAAGAAGTTGAGATCAGCCCTATGGCTAGAAGTTTTGTCAAGTTAACTACAGATTATCCACCACTAACCATTGGAATAATGACTGCTATCACNTTCGTAATGCTGATAGGAATAGGAAAAATGAACATCAATGGAGCTATGGAAGTTTATCTACCAAAAGGTTCAGTTGAAGAGGAGTTGTTATTGGAAGTTCGTGAAGATTATTCCACAGATATCATAGTTATATACGTTGAAACTGATAATGCATATGATGTTTCAAGTTCAGCAAATATTACAAACCGACAAGTTTTGCTTGAGTTAGACTACATAGAGAGAACAGTTGATGAAAATGGTCAAACGGAAAAAGGTGGCGCAGGAGTTGTCCCNTCAGATGGTGGTATCACAGATAACGTTGTTTGGTCTTTTAGTATATCAACTTTGATAAAGGAATTACACAGTACAAATAGTAGAGTTTATGATGCTCTCATTGAAAATTCTGCGGAATGGTCCGATGCAAATACTGATGGAACAAGTCAGGGTTTCGCAGAATTGCTGGGNCAAGCAGCTCAAATTGCTAAAGATAGTGCAGTTGAGTCAAATACTCTAAATCACTACGAAATTCCAAGCCAATCAGATATTGACGACATTGTAGCAGATTTACCTCCTGCAGTCACTGAAAAAGTTCTGAGAGATACCAATGGCGACGGAGTTTGGGATACTGCAGTCATTTTATTTGGAATTACAAGCGATGTACCTCCNCCAATAATCATCAATGAGGTAGATGTTGCAATGAAAACGAGAGGTATTGGACTGCATGGTGAAAATGGTAACAGGCCTAACGGTGAAACTTATAGTCGTATGATGCTTACAGGTCCCGTTCCTGTTACTCAAGCTATTACGGAGAGATCATTTTCTGAATTTTGGCGTGTATTTCCTATTGGTGTTGTTATGTGTGGTGTAGCAATGTTCTTAATTCAAAAGAAAATTAGAGCAGTTATGATTGCAGGTATTCCTACACTTTATTCCATTTTTATAACCTATGGAATTATTGGTTGGGGNGGTCTTGAAGCTACGCCTACAATTATTGCTCTAGGTCCAATTTTAATGGCATTAGGTGTTGCATATGGGTTGCATTTGTCAAATAGATTCACAGAAGAAGAAGGTGAAACTGCACAAATAAGGATGATGAAGGCAATGTCAACTACAGGTAGAGCTATTGCTTTGTCAGCAATGACGACTATGATTGGATTTGGTAGTTTGATGTACACAAATTTAGGTCCCGTATTTACTGTAGGTTTAAGTTTAACTTTGGGAATAATGGTNTGTTTACTTTGTACATTTATTATGTCNCCAGCTATTGCAGTNNTGACAAACTANGACCATAAAAAAATAGAGGGCGAGTGGCATAAACTAGCGAAAGTNGTTACTGAAAAAAATAAACCGGTTTTAGCCATATTGGCTACAGCTACTTTGATATCAGTCGGCGTGNTNCCATTGTTNCAAACAAACATTGATTATCTAGATATGGTTCCTGATGANGAACCTACATTAATTGGTATTGTAAAATATTCAACAGAATTTAACGCNGGAGCTTTCGGAATGATGATTGCTCGCGGTGATTTTCAGAATGATTATGACGAGTTAGCTAACGATGCGGTAGATCACCTTGACCAGGTAGATTTGTTAGTAGCAGGCTCGAAAAATAGCAATAGAGATGGGCTCAATGATGTGCCAGATGTTACAGCCATTTCTTTAACTGAAGTCATGAAGGCGGTTAAATTTTCTACTAATCAGTCATCAACATTAGACACTGTCTTGAATGTTGTTGGCGTTGAAGATGGCGTAGAACGTTCTTTTTGGGAATTATTGCACAACGAACAAGTTGCCAACAATCAATTTGTAGGAAGAGATTTACAGAAATTTTTGCTTAACGTTTTCTATGATAGCATTACACCAGAAGCTATCAGTATGATTATGGATTGCTCTCCGGACGATTCAGGTCAAGTTGCTTGTAAGTTTTCAAAGACATTAATTTACGTAGANATGCCTTTGAAAGATATTAAAGGTATGGAAACTGCAGTAGTAGGCGTAAATGAAATTAGAGATGACCATGAATATGCACCCGTAAAAATCTCAGCATTAACTGGAGTCGCAGCTATTGGTACAAGCGTTAATGCTCAATTGATTAGTTCTCAGATNACTACATTAGTTATCTGTATAGTTCTCGTATTCTTTGTTTTAACNTTAACATTTGGAAGAAANTGGAAGCTAGGCCTTCTCACNACTTTCCCAGTNGTATGGGTTATATCTCTAGAGCCTCTGACCTTTGTAGCGCTAGGTCAGCCATTAAGTTTAGTCACAGTTATGATTGGTTCAATTGTTATTGGTGTTGGTATTGATTTTTCAATTCACATAACTCAGAGAGTAATAGAGGGTGGAATGAATATGCCAAGCGTTTACAATGCAATTGCTAAAACTGCTCAAACTTTAGCTGAGGCCACACTGGTTACTTTAGTAGGTTTAACTGCTGCTTTTGCCATTAAAATCAGCGCGCTTTGGTGGTTCGTTTTCATTATTGTTGTGTTGTTAATAGCTTCTATGATTTCTGCAATGTTCTTGTTGCCTGCTCTTTATTCGTTAATAATTAAATCGGGCGGAACCTTATCTTGAAAGTAACAACAATCATCGGAGCTCAATGGGGTGACGAAGGTAAAGGCAAGATTACAGATTATCTGGCAGAAGAATCTAGAGTAGTTGCTAGATCACAGGGTGGAAATAATGCAGGACATACTATTGTCGTAGACGGGAAAAAGCATAAGCTGCATCTTTTNCCCTCAGGAATTCTTAGAAAAGATGTTGTTAGCATTATCGGTAATGGAGTAGTAGTCAATCCTGAGGTGTTACTCAAAGAGATANACAATCTTGACAGTGAAAGGGGCCAACTTTTGATTTCAGATAGAGCTCATGTTATAATGCCATATCATAAGTTATTGGATGGTGGAGAGGAAAGTTCCAAGGGTAAATCTATGATAGGAACTACATGTAATGGGATAGGTCCTTGCTATTCTGATAAAGCATCAAGAATTGGAATCCGAATGGGAGATCTTTTGGATGATGAAATTCTTATGGAACGCTTAGAAAAGGCATTTCCTCGAAATCTGGCCTTGTTGGATCACTACGGAATTAAAAGTGATTTGACCATAGATAGTTTGCTTAATTTATGTAGAAAATGGAGGAATGAATTAAGCCAATTTATAACAGACACCTCATTGTTGATTAACAAACACATTGACAATAAAGATAATGTTCTACTTGAAGGTGCTCAGGGCGTNCACATTGATATTGAATATGGAACTTATCCATTTGTCACTTCATCTAGCCCAACTACTGCAGGTGCAGCNTTGGGTTCAGGAATAGCGCCTTCCAAAATTACAGATGTCGTGGGAGTAACTAAAGCATATTTGACAAGAGTTGGTTCAGGCCCGTTCCCAACAGAATTAGACGATGAAGTAGGAGAAATGATAAGAGATAAGGGTCAGGAATTTGGTACTACTACAGGTCGGCCAAGAAGATGTGGTTGGTTNGACTTAGTTATGTTAGAATTATCAAACAGAATTTGTGGATTTTCATCTCTAGCAATCATGAAGCTAGATATCTTATCAGATATGGATGAAATTAAAGTGTGTGTATCTTACAAAGATGAAAATGGGGCAGAAATTAGCCACTTTCCTTCTTCGTTNTCCTATCTTGCAAAATGTGAGCCAGTTTACAAAACTTTTAAGGGNTGGTCCTCCGCGGAAATAGATATTCCTAATGGAACAGTACCAATTGAAATGAAAAATTTCTTAGATTTCATATCTGAAAGATTAGAGATTCCGATCAGCATTGTTTCACTAGGTCCTGGTAGGGAAGAGACTATAATTTTTTGATAGAAATTTAATTATTCTTCATTATCTTCATCTTCAAAATAAGATTGCACTCGATCGATTTCTCTTTCAACCCTTTCATTTAGCTTTATTGCGAACTTAGCCAAAACAATTACCAGTAGTGTTACAGCAGTAGCACTTATGTACATTCCTTGAAGAGTTCCGTCATCAGTATTTGGAAGTAAGTAATCTACGGTGGCTATTATGGTATCTTTCCAAACTAGAGCCACAACTAGACCAAAAGCAGTCATAACAGAAGATAGTACAATACCTCTAACGTTTAATTTTTCAACATTTTCTTTGAAATCACTCATTCTCATCCTCAACTACATTTTTCTCTTTAAGGCTAATGTCGTAAACTGAAAAAATGAACAGATCGGAGTTTTGTTTTATTCTATCCACACATGCTCCACACATGGGCTGAATAAATCCTTGATTTTCATCATGCTTATGACGAAGATCTCCTTGGTAGCAATGAGATACTAGATACTCAGCCTCTGAAGGTTGGTTTAATTTCGTTGGAGTTAATCCATGAACATCGATACACATTCTGCAATACATATTTACACTTTAAACATTGGAAATGGTGTATTATAGTTATGCTGATTAATTTTAAATAAGAGCGGCGAGTCGAAAAATTATGGCAAAGGAAAAGAAGACTCAAGGTTTTCAGTCTGCAGCAGGATTAATTAGATATTTCGATGCAGAGGATAGTAATGCCATACAAATCTCTAGAGGTGGCGTTATGTTAGCTTGTTTACTTGCCATAATTGTAGTTGANCTAGCAGAGGCAGTAGGCAGGGAAACTAGTGCGTACGTGCTTGCAGTGGGAGTTATCGTACTAATTCTGAATGAAATAAGAAACAGACGCTCAGGCACTGTATAATTTTATTAACGTTTTTCTTAATATCTACCTATGAAGCTTTGCGATTATTGTGGTTTTGTAATAAAAGATAATGATGTAAAGTGTTTCAATTGCAGAATGGCAATTCCAGGTCGTGAAGTTTCTGAATCTGTTGTTAAAGCTGCAGAGGTGCAAAAAAATGTTCAACTAGCACACTCGACACGTAGCCTTTCAAGTTACGTTCCGAAAAAACTTATCGCTCTCATTTTGGTGGTAGGTTTGTTTGCTTCTCCTCAAACCCAAATGTTGTTAGGTGATGGAATAGATTATTGGGATGAAATAAATACACCATATTACACAATTCCTGAAAAAATTGTATTGACCTATGTACGGAATTTTGAGATTTATGTTGAAGAGGGTAATGATGTAGAATACACATTGACACTAAGTATTCCTAGTGATCGACCTTCGGGTTCTCAAACAGATTTAGTTAATTGGCAAACTATTGATGATATGGAAGTTAGTCCAAGTTATAATTTGACATCTGAAGGAAGGATGGAGTGGAGGAATAATCTTTCTGGGAATGAGCGCGATTTCATAACTATAGAATATACAGCGACAATCAATTTAGTACGTCCAGATATCAAAATATCAGATTCAGGTTTTATCAGTGATATTCCTGACGACTACGATTTATTTCTGCAAGATGAATGGTTAATTGAGCCTAGNAATGAGCAAGTTAAAAATTTAGCAATTCAATTGTCCAATGGGACAAATGGAAATGTAATCATGATTTTAAAAAACATATTTGATTACATTGAAAATAATTATAGNTATCAAAAATCTTCGGTTCCAAAAAGTTGTCCCGATANTATAGTNGGTAAGGTTGGAGATTGTGATGATTTTTCNATCTTATTCAGCTCTATCGCAAGAGCTGCAGGTATTCCTGCGTGGCTTGAACTAGGCATAATTCCAGCTTTTATAGATACTAGTGAAGGTTGTGACTTGAGAGACTGGGGAGGTCATGCATGGGTAAACGCCTTGGTGCCACTAAACGATGGCACTTTTACAGTAGTAAACATCGACCTTGCTAATTCTTATTTTATGTGGATGCCNCCCTACAGAATTTCAGATTGGGTGGATAATGGAAACGGTGATGATTTAGATTCTTACTATTATTTATTTAGTAGTAAAGGAATAAACTCTCAAGCAACGTANAAAGAGAATTCATACATATCTGAATGTGATCTTCAAGGTGAAGTAAAGCTTACAGATCTTGATTTAGAACTATGATTATTGATAGATTTAAGGATGAAGATTTAGACGAATTGATGTTGTTTTTAGATGAAAATATAACTGAAAATTANGAGAAAAATGTTTTTCTTACTNTTATGAANAGATGGCCTGAAGGTTTTTTNGTTGTCAGAAGGAAAGATAGTATTGTTGGAGTATCTTGTGGAGCAATTCAACCAAATTCTAAATTGAGAATATTGATAATAGCAATGAACAAAGAGTTCAGAAGAATGGGTTTTGGTAAAAAACTTTTAAATATGATGATTGACGAAAGNNTAAAGCACAACGTAAAGAAGGTCACTTTAGAAGTTAGAAANGATTCTTCAGCTATATCCTTTTATAGAAAATTAAATTTTTCTAGCGTAGATGTACTCCCTTGTTATTATCAAGATGGCTGCGATGGAATAGTTATGGAAAAGCAAATTTAGCTACAATCAAGTTCAAGCAAGTCTTTTTATACACCCCTAAATCCACAAAGGTCCCAATTGGGGAGGAAACCATGGCAGACAAAAACGANGACGGTAGCGTAGATGAAGTAACGGCTTGTCCAGATTGNAAGGGAACACATTTGAAGAGAGATTACGATCATGCAGAGATAGTTTGTGCAGACTGTGGTTTAGTTCTCGAAGATAANATTGTGGACACTGGACCAGAATGGAGGGCTTTTGACATGCAGCAAGAAAATGCTCTTGCTAGGGCAGGTCCGCCAATGTCAACTACATTACCAGATAAAGGTCTATCAACAGAGATATCACCAACTAATAGAGACTATTACGGAAGATCAATATCAAACAAAAATCAGTCTATGTTATTTAGAATGAGAAAATGGCAGAGACGAGCTCGAGCGTCAAAATCTGCTGAGAGAAATATGGCAGTTGCAATGAGAGAAATGCAGGCAGTTGCGACGAATTTAAAATTACCAAGAAGAATACAAGAGACTGCGGCTTTCATTTACAGAAGAGCTATACAAGAGCAATCATTAAGCGGACGAGCCATCGAAATGGTAGCTTGTGCGGCATTGTATGCAGCATGCAGGCAAGAAGGTGTTCCNAGGACTCTTACAGAAATTAGCAGACATAGTAGATACTCAAGAAAGGAAATTTCAAGAACTTATCAAGTAATGGTCAAGGCACTAAAAATGCACTCTATGCCCCCTCTACCTGAAGATTATTTACCACGAATATGTTCTAAGTTAGAACTATCACCTAAGGTTGAAGGAGCTGCAAGAGATTTGCTAAGAGCAGCTCAAGATGTTCCTTTGACAAATTCAGTTCCAATTTCGCTTGCAGCAGCTGCAGTTTACATTGCATCCATTGTTAATAATGAGAGGCGAAAGCAGAAAGATGTTGCAAGGGCCGCAGATTTAACCGAAGTAACAATTAGAAGTAGATACAAAGAAATGGCTCAATTTTTAAACATAGATATACATATCTAATTTAATGATTGATCAGGCAATCTACAGACGATTTAATCATACAGTCGCGTCTTGCTTTGTAATATATTTTTTATTTCCTGAATATATTTTTGGTTATAGTAGGATTTACCTCGTACTTTTGTTTTGGCTTGGAATTATATTAATAGAATATTTNAGACTAAGTGGTTCATTTGTACTTGATGGGATGAGAGATTATGAAAGTAAGAGAATTGCGGGTTTTGTCTGGTTTGCAAGTGGGACTTGTCTAATTTTTATTTTTTATGAGATNGGTGTTTTCCCAGAGATATTTGCANTGTCTACAATAATTATGGCTTCGTTNGTTGATCCTATAATTGGAGAATTTAACAAAAGATATGGAAATGTTTATGGAGTGTTCGCAGGATTAATCTCAAGTATTGTCATTTATCAATTAATAATAGGTGTATTTTTCTATGCTTTGATTGGGAGTTTAGTTGCAGTATTGGTNGAGAGGCCTAAGTTCAAGTGGCTGGATGATGATTTATTGATACAAATATTCCCAATTCTTGTCATGACTATTTTCTATCTATCTGGTTTGGGGCCTGATTTACAAACTTCAATGGAGGCCANGAAATGAGATTTACAAAATTTTACATAAGTATTTTGTACTTTGTTGTGATTATTACCTCAATTACTTTTTATGTAAATAATTATTATATTATAGCCTCTTTATTGATTATTGGTAATATTTTACCTGGCTATAANCTAGCATTATCANTGGTGGAAAATGATTAAGATTAATTACGAAAAGCGTTGGGACAATGTAAAGAGCAGTCTTGGAGAAAGAGATGCTTTTGTCGCAGCTCTACCAGGTAATACAAGGTATTTAGCTAATTCAGAGTCTCCGCCAGGANCTCCGCCAAGCTCAACAATGAATTATGTTGTCATTCCGAAAAAAAGCGAACCTTTCGCGATTACTTCATCTCTTGAAGAGCACAGGTGTAGACATGAGTCCTCTGTAAAAGATATACGTTGCTGGACAACCTATCCAGATATTAAATCAGATGGTAAGAGTGCANTAGAAATTCTTAAATCTTCCTTAAAAGAGATTAAAGCTAAACAAATATTTACAGATACTAAAGTTAGTTTAGGTAGATCTTTCAAAGTTTCAGTTAGCTCAAATGTAAATGAGCTAAGATCTATTAAATCAAAAGCTGAGCTTCAAAGAATTAAAAAAGCGATTAAGCAATCAGATGCTGGACAGATGTTTGCACATAATTTAGTAGAATCTGGTGAAGGACTCTCCGAAAAAGAAGTGAGGTCAGAAATTGATTATTTCATGGCAAGAAAAGGCATACAAGAGAATTCATTTAGTACGATTGTTGCTTCAGGACCTAATTCCGCACATTCTCACCATTCTAATACTGACAGAAAATTAAAGGTAGGAGATCCAGTAATTTGTGACTTTGGTGTTTTTTGGGATGGTTACTGCTCTGATATAACAAGAACATATTTCGTTGGAGGTTCTCCCTCAGACGAGTGGAGGAAAATTTATGATATTGTTATGGAAGCAAACAAAAGGTCTACTAATGCTCTAGTTGAAGGAAATACCGGCCACTTAGTAGATAAAGCAGGTAGAGATTTCATCAGAAAGAATGGTTATGGATCAAATTTTGTTCATGGTACAGGACATGGATTTGGTTTGGAAATTCATGAGTTTCCATCTGTAACTTATAAATCTAAAGTTAAAATTCAAAATTCAATGGCAGTTACAATCGAACCAGGAATATACATTCCAGGCAAAGGTGGTATTNGAATTGAAGACGATGTATTACCTAACAAAGAAAATCCTAAAGTTNTAACNAAAGCAAAAAAGGAGCTTTACTAATGTCAGCTGCCAGTTTAGTAGTGAAGAGACTTNTGGAAAAGAAGCCAAAGACAAGGCAAGATATTCAGTTAATTAANCTAGAAGTAGCAAGAGAGGAAAAATTTGACTCCATTCCACCAAATAATCAGCTTCTTGCTGAAATTAATGCAAAAGAGGAACCTGAATTAGCAAAGTTGCTGCGGGTTAAGCCCATGCGAACTAGTGCGGGCGTTACTCCTGTAGCAATAATGACTTCTCCAGCACCATGTCCACACGGGACTTGTACATTTTGCCCAGGTGGGCCTAAAAATGATAGTCCTCAATCTTACACTGGGCACGAACCAGCTGCAAGAAGAGGTAAGCGTCATAATTATAATTCAAAAAGTCAAGTTGAGTCTCGATTAGAGCANTATATCCGNAANGGACATCCAACTGATAAAATTGAAATTATTGTNATGGGAGGTACATTCACCTCTAGAGCTCCTGATTATCAGGATGAGTTTCTTAAGGGCGCATTTTCAACTTTAAATGGTAAAGATTTACCTCTCGAAGAAGCACTTCAAGTCAATGGAAATGCTAAGCATAAATGTGTTGCTTTGACTATTGAGACTAGACCCACAGAATGTACTCCATGGTCAGTTTTTCAGATGAGAAAGCAAGGAGCTACAAGAGTTGAGATTGGTGTTCAATGCTTAGATGATGAAGTTCATAGTAAATTGAATCGAAAACAATTAGTGGAAGACGTTGTCAAAGCAACAAAATTGCTGAAAGAAGCCGGTTTGAAAGTTGTATATCACTTGATGCCTGGNTTNCCAGGNATGAATCCCGAAAAAGATTTAAGAGATTTTAAACGATTATTTGCTGAGGAAGAGTTTCAACCAGATATGTTAAAATTGTATCCAACATTGTTGGTTAAGGGCTCAGCTTTAGCCCGTAATCCCGGAGATTTCGTACCTTACGATACNGAGACTGCAGCAAAGTTAATTGCAGACCTCAAAGAGATTGTTCCTCCTTATGTNAGGATACAAAGAATCCAGAGAGATATTCCTAAGCCTCAGATTATTGCTGGCGTTATGAACTCTAACTTAAGGCAATACGCTAGAAGAGAATTAAAATCAAGAGGTAAAAAATGCAATTGTATTAATTGTCGCGAATTATGGAGAGCGCATATTGATCCGTCTACCGCAGAGTTAAAAGAAATAAAATACAAATCCAGCGGTGGAGACGAATATTTTTTGTCCTATGAATCAGGCTCTAAACTTTTGGGTTATCTAAGATTAAGATTGGACGATAATGCAACAGTTAGGGAATTAAAAGTGACTGGTCAAGCTGCAAATATAGGTAAAACAGGAACTGGAGTTCAACATATGGGTTTAGGAAGTAAATTAATGAAAGTGGCTGAAGAGAAGGCAAAAGGTTATGCAAAAATTCGTGTTACNCATGGACCGGGGACTCGTTTATATTATGAAAAATTGGGATACTCTCTAGAGGATTATTACATGGTNAAAGATTTACCATAGTTTATGGATATATCTAATTTCAGCCGAACTATTTCTAAAGGAGANTGGGATANTCATATAGATTTTTTGGCCAATGAATCTGTCAAAAATGCAACTAAGGAAAAAATACACTCTTCATTAGTAGATTACATTGATAGGAATGTCAGTAATGAAAATTTTGGAGTTCTTTTATCTGGTGGAATTGATTCTTCTTTAATTGCTAGAATATGCCAACTGAAGCAACACAATTTCCGTTGTTTTTGTGTAGGTATTGATGGCTCGAAGGATATTATATATGCACAAAAAGTTGCTGAAAGTTTAGGTTTGGAGCTTATTGTTCGTGTTTATAATTATAACGAAGTTGAAAAATTATTGAAAAAAGCTGTAACTATTTTACCTAAGCCTGTGATTGAAGATGANAACTATACTGAATACATTGTTAAAGTAACNGTTTCAGCAGTTTTACTTGGCAGTCTGTCATTAGGTAATGAAAATATTTTTCTATCTGGTATTGGTGCNGAAGAACTTTTCGCAGGATATCAAAGACATCAGAAAGCNATTGATGGAGGTGGTGAATGGCGAGGCCAACCCATTGAAGATATTGATAAAGAATCAATCAGTGGNCTTAAGAGAATGCACAATCTTGTATACTTGCGAGATAGATCTATCAGCTTAAATTTATCTAGGTCCATTATAGCTCCTTATTTGTCAAATAATGTAATTATCCAAGCTATGAATATTGACAAGGATCAAAAGATTGANAATTTAAACAATAAGAAAGTCTTAAGAGAATTAGCTTTAGATTTGGGCATTCCAGAGGAATTTTCATACCGTAAGAAAAAGGGAGCTCAGTACGGNAGTGGTTTTGATAAAGCAATTTCTAAATTAGCAAAGTTAAATAAATTTAATTTTAAAAAAAGATATTTAGAAAGTTTAGTTAAATCTATTAAGGAGTAAAAATTATTTTATAGTAGGTATTTAGTTTATAATTATGTTAGTAAATAATTATAATGATTTAGATGAAGCAGATTTTGAGTTAATTTTGGGCGTTTCAGTTGAGGAGGTATTGAAATGATTGGAGAGCATGCACCTAATTTCACTTTAAAAAATACTTCTAAAGAAGATGTTTCTTTGAAAGATTTTTCGGGNAAGTGTGTCATATTGGCATTTTATCCTGGGGCTTTCACAGGAGTATGCGATTCAGAGATGTGCTCATTCCAAGATAATTTAGCTAAATTAGATGATTCTAATGCAACTGTTCTTGGTATTAGCGTTGACTCGCCTTGGGCAAATGCAGAATTTGCATCTAAATACAATCTTGATTTTGATTTATTATCAGATATTGATAGAGATGTTGTTGAAGCCTATGATGCAAAGTTTGTTGGCCTTGGCGGTATTGATGGCTATACTAGTGCAAATAGAGTGGTAATAATCGTTGACAAAGAGGGCATCATCCGACATCGCTGGGTAGCTGAAAACCCAGGTGTAGAGCCTGATTATGATGAAATTGTGTCTATCGCACAGTCTCTAGAATAAACTCAAACTGTCAGAGTTCGCCATTCTATCTAGAGTCTCGGTGACTATTGATGTAGGACCAAGTACTTCTTTAGCGTGCAAGAACATACATCTTATTTCATTCCTTTCAAGTCCTTCAAGTGAAGGCATTATATTTGACCTAATAACCCTGTCTAATGCCAGCTCAGGTCCGTATTTCTTTATAGAATTAAAAATTGTAACCATAGAATCAATTAACAAAGCAGGACCAATTTTTCTAAAGGTTCTGACACCCAGAGGAGTTTCATCTCCTCTTTTCGGAGGTTCTCCAGGAGCCAAAAATTTAACAAGCTTTTCATGGCAATTGTACATATTTCCATCTTCATCGTAGAAGTCAAACTTTCTGCTTGCGAAATGCTTACACTTCTCACCAAATTTCCAAAGAGGATCTCCGTCAGGCCTCTCTGGCACAAGCCCTAATTTTTTGAGTTTGAAATAAACAAAAACAGGCATACGGTTGTATTCATCTTCTGGTAGAGGCAGTCCAATTTCAACAAAAGCAAAACGTCTCATCAATGCAAAACCTACGTTGAACAACGTATTTTTATCTTGAGTATTCATCGTTCCAATAATTCTGAATTCGGGTGGCATCATGAAGGGGGCGCCTCCGGTTTCTTTGTGTGTCAGTAACGGTTGTTTATCCCTATATTCGAAAACTGTAAACAACTTTCCAAATGCTTCATCAATGTTAGCTCTGTTAAACTCATCAATAACAAGATAGTGTGGTTTACCTCTTTCACGGATTGATTTTTCACACAATTTTGCAGCCTCGGCTACATATCCGTCCTTGAAATAATATCCACCAGAATCATCAGGAGAAATACCACCAATAACATCGAAATTAGACCATTCTGCGTTTGCAGTAACAATAGTATAATTTGGAGCCTTACTGCCGTTTGGTTGCTCAATTTCACCACATAATTTTGTTAAAAGTATATTAGATAGTGCAGTTTTACCAGTACCAGGTTCACCGAAGAGCATGATGTTCTTACCTGATGTTAAATGAGTGAT
>PBPR01000012.1 GCA_002724775.1 Methanobacteriota archaeon | reverse complement strand
CCAGACAGAAACGAAGATGATTGTAATGAAGAAGATGACGAAGACGATGGACGCGATGACGAAGATAACGACGATGGAATTATTCCTGGAGCGCGTTCAGGTCACGACGAAGAAGACCATGATGAAGAAAACTCCGTAGGGCCACTCGACGACTCTGATATTATCTGGTTCCACGATGCAGAGACAGGACATCCGGCATACATCAACATGAATATGCCTAACTTACGTGAAGATGGTTACACGGTTGAGATGGAACCGATTTCTCATACAGTAGCAGAAGAGAAAGTTGAGCAGAATGCAGATCCTGAGGACCCAGCAAAAACTGAATTAATCGATTTTGGCACAACTGAAGTGACAGAAGAAGCCTCAGATGAATTACCAGGATTCGGTATACTTGCAGCTGGCGCATCTTTACTATTCGTAAGTCGTAGATTTAGAAAGTAATCGGAAATATTGAGAATCAAAGGTCCAAAGAGAATCATTTGCCTCACCGAAGAGCCTACGGAAATCTTGTATCTGTTAGGAGAGCAACATAGAATAGTTGGAATTAGTAGATACACCGTAAGACCCGAGGAAGCAAAGAAAAACCATCCAATAGTTTCCGCATTTGTTGACGGAAGTGTCAAAAAAATTAGCGAGTTAAAGCCAGATTTAGTAATAGGGTTCAGTGATATTCAAGGCGATTTAGCAGCCAAACTAATCAAAGCTAACTTACAAGTTTTAATTTTTAATCAAAGAACTATCGAAGAGATTTTAGAAGTAATTTTGACTATTGGTCGCATAGTAGCGGCCGAAGATAAAGCACAGAAATTAGTAGACAGGTACAAAAAACAGTTAGGTAAATTCCGAGAAAACTCAGATAAAATTCAAAATAAGCCCAAAGTGTATTTTGAAGAATGGGATGATCCTACTTTTTCAGGTATAAGATGGGTTAGTGAACTAATTGAGATAGCTGGCGGAGAGGATATCTTTGCAAATAAATCTCATGGAAAACTAGCAATGGAGCGCGAGATTCAATGGTCAGATGTGATAGAGAAAAACCCAGATGTAATCTTAGCTTCATGGTGCGGTAAGCCAGTTGATATTGATTCTATTAAGAAGAGAGAAGGTTGGAATCAAATCACGGCAATAAAAAATAATAGGATTCACGAAATCGACTCTAGCATCATTCTTCAACCAGGGCCTGCCTGTTTAACAGATGGTTTGAATACAATAGAGAGCTTAATTAGGGAATAATAGTACCGAAATAATGTCTTTTAGAGTTGGTGATAGAATCGAATGCAATTGGCAAGGTAGAGGTCTCAACTTTAGAGGAACTGTTGTATCTACGAACGGAGACGCATACGNCATCAAGTTTGACGACGGGGATTTTGAGGGAGGCGTACCATTAGATCGCTTACGTCCAGCTTCATCTAACGAGAAAAATCCTATTACATTAGGTAATTGGCCTGGCTCAGCACCATCAAAGAATTGGCCCTCTTCAGCATACGAATCAAACTCAGATGGCGATATTTCACAAAATAGCGAAGCATACCGCAAATGGAAAGAAGGCAGTTCAGTAAAATCGAGTGAAGAATCCAGCAAACCTCTGTATGAGTCAACAGGTGTAGAGCTTTCTACTCCAGCATTTCTTCAGAATTGGAGAAGAAAAGCAATATTCGGAGTAATAATGCCAATATGGGGAATGCTGCCATATATTAGCTATCCTGTTTGGATAGTATTTTTTGGACCATTGAGAGTACTAGAGGGATTAGTNAGGCTATTAATCGGAGGACAGGCCACGACTCCGAATGTTCAATTTGATATTTGGGTTTTTGGTTCAGGAGGGNCTGAACCAAGAACTGAGCCTACTGTTTGGGGAAATTGGTGGGGCTATGGTGAAGGCGGTGTAGCAGGCTATCTGCCTTCAATAGAGGGATTTCTGCTACTATTCCTTTATTCTTACTTTTGGCTTAATATTTTTACACCAACATTCAGACCCCTCAGGATAATATTTCTAGGACTTTGTTTCCTCTATATTATGGCATTTAGTCACGTATTTATCCCAGAAGGCTGGACACATTATTCTTAAACTATTTTAACGTTGCAAGACTGGCTTTAAATTTTGCTAAGTTTTCTTTAGCTACTACTTTACGATCTACCATAGGTTCGGGATAATTTTTACCTATAATACACCTTGCATTTTCTTGAATCGGAATAGGTGCTAAGTGAGGTTCAAAAATATACTTTGAAGGGTAGTCTTTCAATTCAGGAACCCAATATCTAATAAATTCAGCATTCCTATCCTCAACATTCAGACTAGATTTCCCATCTGGGCAGGGATTGTATAGTCTGAAATAAGGCATAGAGAAGGGGGCGACCCCAGATAGCCATAACCAATTTCCATTATTTAGAGCCCAATCTGCATCAACTAATTTCCTATCAAATACGTCTCTACCTAGCTCCCAATGCTGCCACAGTTGCCCTCTAGTTAGGAAACAAGATACAGCATGCCTTCCCAAATGGTGCATCCATCCGGTCGCATCTAATTGCCTCATCATTGCATCGATGTATGGGAAACCAGTTTGGCCATTTTTCCATAATTCCATTTTACTCTTATCAAAATCTCCCCATTCTATTTCCTTACACATTGAATTATTCGTATCTGAATCCCAGTTTTCTACCGCTCTCGATAAAATGTAGAACATTTCCCTGAACATAAGTTGCCCGTGCATAGATTCAGGAGGTTGTGTATGTTCTCCATTTCGATAACACTTTTCAGTTTCCTTCCACAGCAGTTTGGGTGATAAACAGCCAAAGCTTAGGTATGGTGAAAGTCCTGTTGTTTCAGGTTCTAATGGGTTTTCTGGTTTATTTGTAGAAGTTGTACGAGGTTTTCTAAAGTTTCGAATGTATTTCTCTTCGGAACTTACTTTTTTTTCTAAACGGATTAATGCTTCAGATTCGCCACCTTTGAAATAAGACTTGGAATCTTTTTTGAGTATAGATAGNTCNTTTTCGATATCAAAAATATAGTTTTCAACAACTTCAGGATAATTTTTAGCTACNGGTTTAGAGCTNTCAGGGATATCTAAGGGTTCATCAATACTGTAGAATCCATCTTCATCCTTTGGATATATATTTGAAAATAACTTTTCCATATCTTTCATTGTTTTTGGAGGTTTGAAGNTCTCCTGGTTTACTATTTNTTCGATATTCGTTAATGAATTTACTTTAGAGATAAGATGTAGTTTAACTGAAGTATTTTTTGCTAAAATTCGTTTCAGACTATTTTCATTCTTGACATCATCAGGTTTGTTTGAATAATCTGTAAAGATTTCTGAGATATTCAATAAATCGCTACTCAGAAGTTTATCAAATATATCTTCGGAACTACCATTTAAAATTACCAAATTAGTCCCAAGTTTAGCTTTAAATNTTGAATCCAAATCAATTAAAGATTCATATAGAAATTTAATTCTATTATCATTNTTTTTTTGCCTTAGGTCACTTTTATCTAATATATACANAGGAAGAATNTTTTGNGANTTAGTAGAATTTAGAGATTCAACTAGCACTCGGTTATCGTNTAANCGAAGTGCATTTCTAATCCAAATAATTCCNGTATGCATANNTNCCTNTTATGTGTGGAAATATTAAACTTAGTAAAAAACAAATTATTATAATCACTACACAAAAGGNAATTTGTGATAGACATCCGTAGTGATACAGTTACGCAACCAACNGAAGGCATGCGAAAAGCAATGCTAGAAGCNGANGTTGGAGATGATGTACTAGGTGATGATCCNACTGTTATTAANNTACANAACAAAGCCGCTGAATTACTTGGAAAAGAGNCTGCNCTNTATGTNCCTTCAGGAACAATGTCNAACATTGTNGCTACTAGAACACATACTTCACCAGGAGATGAAATNGTNACAGAAGCACACAGNCACATCTACAGNTACGAAGGAGGNGCNTTTGCAGCGCTTTCNGGATGCTCTGTAGCTNTAGTNGANGGNAAGAACGGGTTGATGACTTCTGAGCAAGTATCAANCTCAATTAGGAAAGCAGAAGGAAGCTTATCTCACTACCCTAACGGGAGTTTAGTTTGTGTTGAAAATACNGCACAAGGCGGCGGCGGTTCAGTTTATTCTCAAGAAGCCATTGATGATATTTGTAAANTAGCAAGNGAAAAAGATTGNAANTTACANATGGATGGAGCTCGACTTTTCAATGCCTCAGTTGCAAGTAATACNGATCCCGCACGNATGGTTCGAGATTTTGATTCAGTTTCAATATGTCTTTCCAAAGGNCTTGGCGCTCCAATAGGTTCAGTTTTGGTTGGATCTAAGGAAGATCTTGCACAAGCGCACAGATGGAGNAAAATGTTCGGAGGAGGTATGAGACAAGCCGGAATGATGGCAGCAGCAGGAATTTATGCTCTCGANAACAATATTGATAGATTAAGAGAAGANCATAGAAGGGCAAGAAAATTTGCAGAAGCTTTAGTTGAAATGCCTAATTTTTCCGTCAATTTAGACACAGTTCAGTCCAACATTGTATACATTGGAGTTGGAAAGGGAAGATCNAAACAAATGATTGAAAAACTTGCAAAGCAAGATATTGATATCTTAGATACAGATGATTCAACAATTAGGGCAGTATTTCACCTTCATATTGGAGATGAAGATTTAGAAAAGATTATCGAAGTTTTTGCGCAGTTAAGGTANTAAATTGTCCAGNGCAAAAGAGAATGTTTCANTTTTCTTANCTCCAATATTATCCATTTATTTTATTTGTNTTNTTTTATTTGTTCTAGATAGTTATNTACTTGGAGATATTTTTCCAGAATATGATAGAATNGAACCNGAATATCGCCNAGTTGAGCAAGCAACACGANTAGGATATCTTTTTGTTGCAGCAATAGCTTGGAAAGACCTTCAGGCTAATGTAAAAAATAAAACTAATGATGAACTTCAAACAGGTAAAATCTTATTTTTCTTTGGCATGATTTTAGTTATTTTAGAAAATAACTGGGATTTAACGTTAAGAGAGTCTATGATTGGTAGATTTATTTTTGCTGCAACGCTTGGTTCAGTATTACTCAGATTGTCTTGGCTTGCGTTTCATTCAGATTGGGCCGTTCCTTCAATACAACCCTTACTTTACATTTCAGTGTTGGGCATCCTTGGTTTAGGCCAAACTGTAGATGCTTTTCATGATGGTATAGTTAGTAGTGAAGCAGCAAATGATATTGGCACGAACATCATTCTTGAGGAAACAACGGAATTATTCGCAGCATGGGTTCTTTTCCATGCAGCGTGGCTTTGGCATAATAGAAATCCAAAAATGGCTGCATTTTGGAGACAATCAGAAGGTTTGAAACTTTTAGCAGGCCTTTTCTTTTTAGGTATAGGCAACGGTTTCTTAGCATTTACCAGAGAAGATTCAGGTGGACACTTTGTTTCTAATCAAATTGCGGCTTTAGGATTTTTTTTAATCATTTGTGGAATTTATCTCATAATTAAACAAGTAAAAAACATTAGATACTCTCTTTAATTTTTTCTTAATTTCTGTAAATCGCCTGAGAATCCTAGTGCAGTAATTATCAATAGAATCTGAACAGATAATCTAACCAGATGACCCTGCGTCGTTAATCTAGTTCCATTAAAGGGAACATCATTAATCCACATATTGAAATTTGCAGGATAAATTGCAATTAAAAAAAGAACAGTTAATCGGCCCGTAAGTTCTCTAGTATCTGGATAGATAATTCCTAACCCAACAAGAATTTCCATTACTCCGGTCAAATAAACTAAGAATAAAGCAAAGGGCATGTATTTCGGCACAATATCTACAAATTTTTGAGGCTCTCTGAAATGTTCTATACCAATCAATATGAACGGTATACCATAGATTAGTGCTAAAATATGTACAAGGAAAGGATTCACGTTACCTCCTTACTTGGTTTAATGCATCTTTAAGAGAAACTCTACTTTGATTTTTAGAATCTCTTTCACGTAAGGTAATTGTGCCGTCTTCTAAGGTTTGATGATCGATTGTCATTGAATAGAAAATACCGATCTCATCAGCTCTTGCATATCTTCTGCCTATAGATCCAGCTTCATCATAATATGCATCAACACCAACATTGATTGCAGCCTTCATTATTTCATGTGCTTTATCATCCAATCCGTCTTTAGTCATTAAAGGAGCCACTAACAAGTCATACGGAGAAGTATCTTGTGGCAGGGAAATCCATTCCCTTTCTCCATCAACATTCCAAGAGCTTTCCAGCAAACAATAAAGGATTCTATCCAATCCAAACGAAGGTTCAACTACATTTGGATAAACCATTTCACTTCGACGCTCAGTTTTTTGAGACATGTAATCCTCGTTCAATTCAATATTCTGACCGTTAATATCGAGTTTAATTCCTGGCCTTAAATCAATATCTTTTATTGCTTCGAGAATAAGCTTTGCATCTCCTTTGAATTCTTTACCTAATTTTCCAATATCTGGTTTCCAGACATCCATTTCCTTTTCAGTACCTGGTACAGCAACTCTGAATTCCTTTGAGGAAGCTTTACCGTGAGCAGATAGGTCATAGCTACCTCGATGAGCTACACCAACAATTTCAACCCAACCTAATGAAGTGTTAATTTCACCATCCCAGCAATCACTTGAATAGTGAGCCATTTCGTTGGAACCATGTTGCCTAAATCTTAATTTTTCATTAGGAACACCTATTGATATCAGGAAGTTTTGAGCTCTTGCTAGATGTGTAGCAACCAAAGATGAATTAACAATATTTGATTCTAATGCTTTGCCTACAGTAGTTTGAGATTCTTTTTCATCGGCAGGTAAAAGAGTAATTTTTGTGTCTTTTAATTCAGA
>PBPR01000011.1 GCA_002724775.1 Methanobacteriota archaeon | reverse complement strand
CTCGATCCTGAGCGGCCTTTACGTCTTGCATGCATTCGTGCCATTTTGTTTTATCTCCTAAGAAGGATAGGGCGCCAGTCGGGCCTGTATAAAAACATTAGCATATTCTAGTAATTATTTGTCCAGTATAGAGAAAGTTCATCGTTGCAATAAATTTCAAAATTATAATTTGGCATACTTTTGTAGTAACTACTCAATGTAATGGAAGATGTAGAGGATTGTCCGCTAAAATTAGCCATAGCTAGATTTACAAGTGATAGATTGTAGTCAAGTTTTGTCTGATTAGACTCATTTGTCCATTCCCAAAGATGATCTTCACTAAACCAATACAAATCCATTATAGAGCGACGCTCTATATCCATATCCGAAACCTCAATTTTATTCGAGGACAGTTCACCTAAATCTCCAGATGAAACTGAGTCTGTGTAAGCGATAACGCGCCTTTCACGCTTCTTGTCATTGGATTCTAAAATTTCTGAATAAAAATTATCATCAATCCAGTGACCTACTGAAATGCTACTTTCGCGAACATTGTAGGAATAGTAAAACTCTTCTTTATCATGCGCATTAACTCTGTATGATAAATCAAGATTGGAAAAAGCAACTAGTAATAGTGACAAAGAAATGAGAAAAACTCTCAACCTTATTTTATAGTCCTGAAGATTGTCTATAAAAAAATCTATCCCAGGAGCTACAAACAGTAGTATAAAAAATGTAAAAAAGTAAGGGATGTAAATTAAATCTGAAATTACAAAAAAAGACAGGGCCAATAACGTAAATGCAAAAATATAACTGAAAGAAACTCTACCTTCTTGAATCCAAAAAATTATTCCTATCAAAGACAAAGACATAATTGGACCAGCGTTAATTAGATAATAGAAGCCCAGGTTGACTACAGTAGACAGTATTGCACCATCATTTAGATAGTAAACCCCAATTAAATCATCATTAGGTGAGTATGGGGAAAAATCCAGATATTGTATATAATACAAATATGTTGCAATGAAAAGGATAAATAAAAAAACCTGTCTGCCTGCACGTTCCCTGTTCAAAGCTTTTTCTTGCCATTGCCAAAGTACTAAGGATATAATGAAAGATAAAAAGAATCCCGGAAGAAGTAATCCCATCCTGTGGAATGATGGTAATAGTAATGTAAAAAAGAGTAAAAGAATCAGCAATTTCTTTGGTTTACGGCCGTATTTTTCATTTACTAATCGTAAAATTAACCAAAGAAAAAAAGGAAGTATGGCTATGAGAGAAAGACGCAAAGAAAATCTCCACGTTGTAAATGTTAAAAACCTTGGAGCAAGAGAGAATGCCAAAGCTGAAAACCAACGGCTTCTGTAGTTTGTTGTAAACTCTCCTGCTAAAATGAAGATTCCAAATGTAAAAATCAATGAAAAAAATAAACTGTGTACTAAATGGTAGTCATGTACTGACATTCCTGAAACTTCGGTAATTACTGTTGCTAAAATTAAACTTCCTAGTGGTGTTGTTCCAGGGAACAGACCGTATATGGAAAGTAAATTTTCTGCCCAAAATATCTCACCACTATCTAGTATAGCTTTAACTNCTGAAATATAGTAGAAATTATCTGTACCGGTGGGAGATTCTGTGATCGGATAACGGAAAAAAGTTACTAAAAGACCNAGTAAAATTAAGCCAGTCTGCATACTCATTTTACCGCCTTTCATGAACTATCAAAACCGTTATTTAATAATAGTATAGCCTTATGAAAAAAGTGCCTAAAATATTACTATATTTTTATATAGCGTGCACTTCGATATTATGCCACCTTAAAGGAGCTGAATTTGGCTACAAATCAAAGAGGAACTTACGTACTATTTGCAATTATGATTATCACAGTCATGTCTGTAGGCATGAGTGTTAATGGTTATCCTGCAGGGGGTGACCAGCAAGGCGCTGGGGAAGATTGGGCGATAGATAGCATTGCCAATGGATGCTCTTGCCACATGGATGAACAGCTAGATGAAGGAATGTATATGCTAGAAGGAATCCCATCAAAATACATACCTGATAATACTTACAATATATCTCTCGTAATTAATGATACAAATGTAATTAGTGATCCTGATGCAATAAGATATGGTGGTTTTTTGGCTGAGGTAAGTGAAGGAGCTTTTGAAACAGGTGATTTGTTTTGGATAGGGGGAGAAGGAAAATATATTTCCCATAATGCTAATAGTAACGCTCAAAGAAATTGGACTTTTCAATGGACTGCTCCTAGTGAAGGTACAGGTGACGCGCTTTTCACAATATACTATAATGTGGTAAATGGAGTGGGAACCGGAGGAGATCAATGGGGTTACATAACTGCNGTATCAATTGGAACGCCTCAAGTAAAATCTGAAGAAGCGTCAATACANGAATTGGGCGTAAGNTTAATGCAGTACTGGATAGCATTACTGGCTATAGCTGTGGTGTTCGTAATGGTCTTGCTTGCATATGTCGTAATTAGAGGAGGTAGTTCCCATTACCGAGGTTAACGAATTACTTGAAAAGATTGCCAAAGGAGAAATAACTCCAGAAGATGCTCAAAAATTGCTAGGGACATATAAAGATGAAGATTTGGGACAGGTTGTACGAGAAACTCCTGGGAAAGAACAAGGCGAAATTTTTGCNATAGTTCTTGTCTTGTTAGTTCTTGANATTATGTATGATTCCTTATTTATTTATGGAATACTNGAAGGCTGGGACCAACAATTTCTCTCATTTACACTTGCCATGGCATTTCTNATTCTGGGATTAATGATTGATTTCTACAGAAGATCATTTNTGCCTGATGTTTTAGAGCTTAAGAAAAGGAGGAGTAAAGTTATCACAAAACTTGAAAGATAATATGAATATCACACGAAGAGGATTCTTACAGGGAGCTATCGGATTAGCTGGAGCTGGAATGACTACTGCTTTAGCAGTTCCTGCGCTTAAAACACTGCTGCCTCCACCTGTTACTAGGTGTAATGATGATGATGCCCACGAGACCTTAACTTATAAATCTGAGAGCGGAAAATGGTATGAGAACATGGGAGGAAGTATTGCAAAAAAAGAAGATTTCAATCTTTGGGATGTAGCAATTGTTGATTGGGCACCTAAAGATTTAGAGCAAGAGCTAGGAGCTTGCGAAATACAGTTAGCTTTGGCAAAAGTTCCTGCTGAACCTTCCATGAACGGTTTGGGAGTGAGCGTTGACGATGGTAATGCATATATGATGGCATATCACACTTACAAATGTCCTCATTTGTGCTGTAAGCCCGTATTCAGTGCGGAAGGTACAAGTACAATAAGTGGAAATGATTATGAAAACATGTTTTTGTGCCCATGCCATTTATCTCTGTTTGATCCGCTTTCAGTTATAAAAAATGTAGATGAACAAGGACGTGAAGTTATGGCCGCCGAATTATTAGAAGGGCCAGCACCATATGGTTTACCTGTAGTGCCTATAGAAGAAAGAGATGGAGGGTTAGTTGGGCTAATGACTCAAATTGATTGGCTCAAATATTGCGGACAAGGATGAAATTAAGACTAATTTTTGCTACCATTCTGGGCAGTGTAACACTGTTCTCTCTACCAGTTAGTGCAGCTGGTGATACTCCTATTATCGAAGAGTTGATGAGAAAGTATACTTTTCCACTAATTTTCCTCCAGTTATTAATGGCTGTATTAACTGTAGGATACCTTTATGTTTCTGGAACTTTGCCACGTGTACTCTTAGCTACTTGGAACTGGTTTGACGAAAGATTTGCTTTGCACAGATATGCTTCTCTTGCAAAAAGAGAATATTACTCGGTTGTATTTACTCTTCTACCTTCAAGTGGTAGAACAATGCCACAATCTCACACTGAACGATACAATGTTAAATCTGTATGGTATTGGTATCCTTTCTATTCATTAGGAGGGCTTTCATTTTTTGCCTACATCATACTGGTTATAACTGGAATCTATCTTGGTTTCTACTATGTTCCAGATGGTGAAATCACATTCGACGAAGATGGTCATGCTACTTCTGGATCATATCAGTCAATGGAACTTATTATGACAAAAGTAGCTTTTGGATATATAATGAGAGCCATTCATCACTGGGCTGCACACTTTATGGTTGCTGCAGTTTTCCTTCACATGATGAGAGTTTATTTTGTTGGAGCCTACAGAAATCCAAGAGAAGTTAACTGGATTTTAGGTGTCATACTTTTACTTGTCACCATATTTTTCGGTTATACTGGATACCTCTTACCTTGGGATGCGCTGGGATATGCTGCAGCTGCAATAGGACTTGAAATGGCTACATCAATTCCTGCCATGGGGCCATTAATGGCTCAAATCGTGTTTGGAGGAACTCAAGTTACTGCAGATACTGTAACAAGAATGTACTGGTTACACATTTTCGTACTTCCTTTAGTAGGGACTGTACTTATGATAATTCATATGGCTTTAGTATGGATTCAAGGGGAGGCGGAACCTCATTAATGAGCGAAAACGAAGTAATAGAAGATGATGCTGCAGAGATGATAGGAGAATCTATCCAGGAACAACAAGAGCTCGACACAATTCGAAAACTAGAGAATAGGGAAGAACACTCTGTTTTAGAAGCAAGTATGGTAAAGGGTGAACCTCTATATCCTCATGAATTGTCTAGAGATACAGTTTACACATTTTATGTTTTATCAATTATGTTTTACTTAGGAGCATTTGTTCCTCCTCCACTGCATGAGTCTGCAGATCCTACTGCAGGAACTGCTTACCCACCTCCATTACCTGACTGGTACTTGTTGTGGGCTTTCGGATGTCTAAAAGTGGCTACTGATTTGAAAATAGGTCTTCCGTTGTCTATGATTCCTTTTTTGGGACTAGATGACATAGAATTATTCTTAATGAGTGCAAAGGTATGGGGTACTCTTGTTCAAGGTCTTATTGTAGGACTAGTTGTTGCAGTTCCATTCATTGACAGAGCAATAGGTGCTGTAATTGATCCTCAATATGGAGATGTAATAAACCGAGGACATGAAAGAAGACCTATAGAAGACCCTGTGAGAGCTGCTATAGGTGTTTATGGAATCGCTATGGTAATTATGCTTTCCATCTTCTCCATTAATGCTAATATCGCACTTTACTATCCAGAAGTTACTACTGATTTACTTTATGCTCTAACACTGTGGGGCCCTATTGCCTGTGCATTGGTAACTTATTTGTTCCTAGACAGAAGAAGATCTGAGGGCGCTAAACCTCTGAGCGATGAAGAAAGATTCGATCTATACACAAACGGAATACAAGACAGGCGAATGCAACGTATTTATGAATTCAAATTAAATCGATGCTACCAATGTGGTCTGTGTGATGATATCTGTCCTGTAAGAGACATGGAAGGCGAACACGAATTGAATATCATATTCAATACATTCCAAAATAAGCATGATGGTGTAGCTCTTTGGTCATGTATCTCATGTGGAATGTGTACTGCAGTCTGCCCTCAAAATATCGAATATGTAGACTACGTACTAGAACAAAGACTTTTGGCAACTTTGGGAGCAACCACAGAAGGNGCTAGCCTAGACTTGCCTGGAACAGGTAGTTCTCCAATTGGAGGTGTTGCATATGACCGATAAAACCAGACAGAAACCATACGCTAGAACTATTCCTCACCCTCTTTTCGAAAGGCTGATTGTAGAAGACGCAATGAATAAAGAAGATAATGAATGGAAGCCTGAAAGATATCACGAATATGGCTATTTTCCTGGCTGTGTAGACTTTATGGATGTGGAAGTTAAATTTACTCACTTAAACAAAGGTGATGCAGATCATGCTTCGATTGCAGCTGCATCAATAAAACTGCTAAACTACGCAGATATTGATCCTTTAGTTTTAGATATGAATGTATTCAAATGTTCAGGTCATGACCAATTGTGGCAAGGAAATTTAGAAGTTTTTGATGCACTTAAAGAACACAATATGAAAAGACTTAAAGAATCTGGAATCAAGATAATAACATGTTCATGTGCAGAATGNTACAGAACATTCGCTGTTGATTATGACTTACCAGGTACACTAGGCATTAAAGTCGAACATATTACCCAAACATTACAGGGCAGAGGTTTGAAATTTAAAGCACCTGAAAATGTCACTGTCTCTTACCATGACCCNTGTCGTCTTGGAAGAATGATGGGAGAATATGAAGCNCCTCGAGATTTGATACAATTAGTAGATGGAGCTACCATGGTAGAACTAGAAAATAACAAAGAAAGAGCTCTCTGTTGTGGAGTTTCTTCCATGATGTACTGTAANGATGCTACAAAAGCTGTACGAAGGAAAAGGCTAGATCAAGGTACNGATGCTGGAATAGACATTATGCTTGGNGGTTGTCCAAAATGCTACATGCATATGCANTGTATGCTTAANGAAGAACGTATGAATCCTGAAGAAGGACATCACCANGANTATGAGATGATGGACNTAATGCAATTCTTAGTTGCTTGTTTGGAGGATGAAAAGTAGTGTCTGATGTAGACATTACCGCATTCGCAAACGAAGGAAATAGAGATTTACACATCTTGTACGGATCTCAGAGTGGAAACTCTGAAGGACTCGCCGAAAAATGGCAAAAGGAATCCCAAAAATATGGATTAAAAGCAACTGTCCATGATATGGATGGATTTGATATCAATTCGATGTCTGGAATGTCTAGAGTTATGATTGTTTGCTCTACTTGGGGTGAAGGTGAAATGCCAGATAATGCAGAAGAATTGTATGAAGCTGCAGTAGGCGTCGGTAAAATTCTAACTAATACACATTTCTCCATTTGTGCTTTAGGNGATACTGNNTATGATTTATTNTGTCANTCTGGAAAAGATTGGGANAAGACAATGGAAGANATNGGNGGTTCTAGGATACACGATAGAGTAGATTGTGATGTAGACTTTGAAGAACCTGCCGAGCTGTGGATGAACGGTGCAATGTCAAAACTTGCATGTGTAGATAACGAAGGCGCATTTCAGTCAAATCTAGTTGANGATATGGTTGCTTATGCATCAGGCGCTACGATAGAAGTAGAAGAAACTGAGGCTGTAGTTACTGAAAATGTCGGAACGACTGCTTATCAAGCCATGGGTACTTCTTCACTTTTCTTTCATAAACCTAATAAATGGCTAAAAAGAGTNAAAGAAGCGGTAGATGACGAAAATCTACCCACAACTGGAATTGAAAAAGCTAAAGATATGTTTAAGGAGTTAAGAAAAATAACTCTTAAATCTCTTCCACAGGGAAAAGATTACATTGCTTTAGTAGACAATGAAAAATGTATTGGTTGTACCCAATGTGTTTATTACTGTAATTTCGCGTCTATTGACATGATTTCTTGGGATCTGAAGGCTAGAACTTCACAATTTGAATCTAAAAAAGCACTAATTTTAGATGACACTTGTGTCGGATGTACTCTTTGCGCTTTTGCNTGCCCTGTAGAAGCCATNACAATGGAAAGCAAAGTCTAAATCCTCAGTTATGGATTTGTATAATTCTATAATAGTTACCATTTGGTTAACAATGCTGTATGCCGTTTGGGCCGCAACAGCAGCNGGAGANCCTGGATACGGACAAGCTGCTTTCATTATTTCGGGAATAGCTGGTCACTTATATCTTAGAAAACTAAAACTAGANAGACCTGTAAGGAAAGATGAAGATATTGAAATACCAAATGCCNAATTTTCAGTTGAAATATTGGAAGAAGAAGATAAATATGTTATTTCTGAAAAAGCATTTCGAAAAATTATATGGATCTCTACTATTCTTTCTTTGATCCTTATTTCATTATTTTTAGAGGCTATTACTACTGGAAAATACATTCTATGGGGAATTCTTTCATTGATTATTGGACTAGTAATTTTTATCATACCGATTTTCCTCCCTGTTAAAGACGACATAGAAACTCTTAGGAAGAGAGCAGAAAAAGAAAGGACTAAAGCATGGCGCAAAGGTAAAGTTAACCATGCTGATGAAGAAGAGTGAAAGAATTAATTGAGAAAGCTCTATCCCAAGTCGAACCAAGTCCTGACGAAAAAGAGAAATTACTTGGGCTAAAAGATAAAATTCTGAAGAAAATAGATATACTAGAATTAACTGANGTCGAGCCAAAAGTTGTAGGCTCTATTGCGAAAGGGACNTTCCTTAGTGGAACAGACATTGATATTTTTTTAATTTTTAAAAAAGGAACTAANTTAAAGAAAGAAGGATTAGAAATTGCAAGAAAGATTCTTCCAGATGGAAAAGAATTATATGCGCAACATCCATATTTGAGAGGAGAAATTGACGGAGTAGGAATTGATCTTGTACCTTGTTTTGCTATTGATAACTCTAGTGAATCAATATCTGCTGTAGACAGAACGCCATTCCATACTGATTGGGTAGTATCTAATATTGGTAATTTAGATAACGAAATCAGGCTNACAAAACAATTTCTAAAGGCTGTAGGAGCTTACGGCGCTAACTCTGCAATCGGNGGATTTTCCGGGTATTTAGTAGAAATACTCTGTATCAAATACAAAGGATTCTTGAATCTAATAAAAGAAATATCCCAATGGAAACCTCCTGTAATCATTGATAAAATGAGAACACCAGACTCTCCGATTATGCTGTGTGATCCTGTTGACAAGAATAGGAATGTAGCTGCCGGAGTAACCCTAAAAGGATTAGGAANTGCGATATTAGCTTCTAAATCTTTCATAAATAATCCGTCAATGAATTTCTTCTTTCCTGAATTCAAGGAAAGAAAGTTTCAAGGCAATATTACGAGTATAATTCTTGAATTACCAGAAGGAACTGAAGAAAGCATTTTGCCATGGCTACAAAAACAAGGTAGGAAAATATACAAGGCTCTACACGATTTTGAACCTATTGCATGGAACGCAAACATAGGCGACAAAGGATATATTGTTATTGAAACGGGAATAACAAAATTACCTGAAATTATATCTCACAAAGGACCAGCTCCATGGGAAGAGGGTGCAATTGAATTTTTGAAAAAATATCCGGATGCTGCATTAAACAATGAGAGACTGGAAATAGGTAAGAAACCAAAGAAAAGGACGCTCAATGAAGTAGTAAAGAACTTACTACCTAGTGCTGAAATCGTTGAAGGATTATGTCCAGGTTCTAAACCCATTCTCAGAGTTCCCTGGTTAGATTAAAAATAAAAAAAGTTGGTAAATGGGGGCCGAAGCCCCCGAATTACCTGCGAGTGAAACTAATTTCACTCTAATTTTGGTGACCTAAGTCTATGATTGTAGACCTATATCGTATCCGATTACGTCACCAGTAGGCTCGAACTTCATACGGAAGGAGTAATCACTTACGTCATTTACGCTTTCCAAATCGGAACCTGCTTCACCTGGGTGAACTTCAAACTTGTCACCTGGGCTTAACTTACCGTTGAAGTCGTTGTCAATGAAGACTACAGCTTTACCCTGACCAGAGTAATAACCATAGACATCAGAAACTAAGCCATCAGTCTTAGTGTTTCCTTGTACATCCAATAAGTACCAGTGTACAGAGTTTACGGAAACTTGTGGGTTAATCTTGACGATCTGAACCGTCCAGACACCGCTTCCATCTTCGCTAGCTATCATACTGCCGGTTGGTGCNTTCTTGGTTGTACCACCAAGGAAACTGCTTGCCCAAACGTACAATACTGCAGCCAAAACCACTGTAATAGCGACCATCAAAATAACCGCAATTACAGGAGATACTGCCTGCTCATCTTTTACAATTCTTCTTTGCATTGTTGTGTCCTCTGACCTAAGTCAGGCACATATACAGTTGGCTGAGCATATATACCTTACGTTAACCAAAAATTAATGTTTAATCTTATCCCTTCTAAGAACATAAGAGCCTGCAACTGTGCACAAAACAGTAATGCTTACTCCACCCCAGGCNAACGAATTAGCCCAATCAGGTACACCAGAACTACTGTGTGAAATTATTTCTGGTGATCTTAGCATAGATTCGTAAGATGACCAAACTTGGCCATCATTATCAGTAAAAATTATTGTCATTAAAGAATTNCCTTCNCCNAAACTAAAAGATTGGGTTGGTGCTTGCCAAAAAAATGTCCAACCTTCTTCACTTGATTCTAAAACTAAATTATGAACGTCAGCTTCAAATGAATCTGTAGAACTCAAAGAACCATTAGTTACACTTATGTTAACCTCGGAAATTGAATCGTAATCATTTGCAGTAATAATAATCTCGTATGATTTTCCTGTAGAATAGTGTAAATTTTCAGGTATGCCTTCAACACGGTATATTTTGTCTTCAGCTTGAGATAAAGGCAAAAGCAAAGATATTGCAAATACAGCTAGTAAACTTTTCTGAAA
>PBPR01000010.1 GCA_002724775.1 Methanobacteriota archaeon | reverse complement strand
GCTATAAGTTAGAGTAGTATCGTCACCATCTGGATCGCTAGATTCAGCTGCAGAATACGTTACTTGATCACCGGTCTTAGCATAATCAACTCTGTCACTAAAAATTCCTTGGCCTTCAATGAAAATACCAGCTTGTGCCATAGCGATAGGCAAAATATTTTCAGGCATGAAAACTTTGACCTGCACAGGGTCTGACCAAGTACTAGCCAAAATGTCATCGTCTCCATTATCAGAAAGCTCGCGTGCCATTAATTGAGCATAGAAGATTTTTTCTTCAGTATTTTCTGGCAATGTGTAATTGTAGCCTCTTCCAGTATTTTGACTGTCAATGATTTCATACAATTCAGAATCAATTAATCTGAATACACGAATTATTCCAAATTTATCTCTTAATACTTCTTCACCACTATCTAGTTGTAATTCTCCGCCATTTGTTCCAGTAAAGAATGCGTTGCGATATAGTCTAACTGTCTGACCTTCTTTTACCCAGTCAGAATAAACATTATCTCCAAAGCTAAATCTATATTCTAATTCAGATTTTTCATCAGGATCGAATGATTGAGAAACATCAAATGTAATAAATCCTCCATCAGGAATTTCTACTGGCGAAGATACGTTTGTCAATAGAATTGCAGTTGGTTGAGTATTAGCCTTGACTTCTACGGTTATGCTATACTCATCAGATTCTTTACTTCTTTCATCTCTGGCAGCAACTAAAATTTCTTTCTCACCAGGACTGGAGAAGCTCATATCCCATGTGTAATCTGAAACCCAAGAAGTCCATCCATTTTCAGTGAAATACCTGTAAGTTAAGTCTGCATCTCCATCAGAGTTATCGGGTTCTCCATCGGTAGTCTCAGTATCATAAGACTGTCCAGCATTTACTCTAACAGGTTCATCAATCCATAGCAAATCTGTATCTACGGAAGCGACGATAACTGGTTTATCGTTTGGTATTTCCTCAATTTCAAGAATTGCATAATCTTCATTATTGTTTGTTCTTGTTTCATCGTTATTTCGATCGTCAGCAGAAGCGTAAATTTCATGGTATCCAGGAGTGGTTGATACACCATACCATATTCGCTGGAATGAGAAACTTCCCCCTGAAGGAATTGAACAATCAGGGTCTTCAATACAACTAAATTCGGTTATCTTTTTGTCAGTAGGTTTTCCATCATAAAGTCGAACAATCCAATTATTTGCAGGTTGGGTTCCAAGATTATGAACTACGACATCAATGTTAATGTCTTCATCTTCATCAGGCTTATCAGTACCTGATTCCCATGAAAAAGTAATTTCATCACCGTTTATTACTAAATCTGGAGCGTCAGTTTGACCTTCAGTTGTAAAGACCCACATGTATGCTTCACTTCCGATAATCATTTCATTCTTGTCTTCTTCACCGGTAGGATCTAAATCAGCAACAACAATTCCTCCGTAGTGTCCAGCTTTTGCCGATAAAGCACTAGTTTTTGATTCAAAATCTTCGGTCTCAGCATCATAAATGAAAATTTCACCTCCAGAGGTTCCGTAAATTAGTTCAGGAAAGTTATCACTGTCGAAATCACTTATGGTTACACCCCAAATAGAGCTTGTATCTACAGTTCTTGAATACTTGACAGATCTACTACCTTCTCCTTCATAGACGGCAATTGTAGGTTTTGAATCTCCAAAGTCTCCAGTTCCAACAGCAATATCGTTTTCTCCATCACGATCAACATCTCCAATTGCTATTCCATAAGGCCTGTACCTATCAGAGTCAATTGTAGTTCCATCAGTTATGTAAGTTCCACCACTTCTCTTGTATACGATTACTTCTCCAGTTACGCCATTATTGTTTCGACTGTCTCCTCCAGTTCCAACAACTAAGTAATCATTACTTCCGCCTAAGTCTCCACTAGCAATTGCACCGACAATTTCGCCCAAATCGTTGGAATTCCACTCAGAGCCATAAGATGAACCACTGTAACCATAAACTCTAACATTTCCGTGCAATTCAGAAGTTCCTGCAGTAGGGTCAATAACTTCTAGATATCCAGTAGCTAATCCAATTTCAGGATATGTACTTCCATCCAATTCAGCAATAGTAATGCCTAGTGCAGCATCAATGTTTGGACTCTGGTAAGCTTGTGTAAAAGAACTTCCACTTCTTTCAAAGACGTAAAGATATCCTTCACCGCCTTCTCCTTCGACTTGAGGTTCTCCTGGGTTTCCGGTGCTTACAGCAATATCGTTGTCCCCGTCGTTATCCAAATCTCCAACTGCAATTCCCATTATATTTTTCTCTAGAACAGGACTTACCCATTCAGTATCGTATGTAACTCCATCATATGCATACACTCTACCGGAGGAGCTTCCAACAAGCATTTCCAGAATACCATCATCATCAATATCTCCAACAGCTACACCGTATGCTCCTCCACCTTCTATTGAGTAAACGGAATTTTGGTTAGAATTAGANTCAGTAGACCAAACTTCATCGTGTTCAGTTTGTGAGGTAATTTCCCAAGCCATCACTACACCCGAATCACTACCGTGTATAATCCAAGGATCGTCATTATTATTTGCCACAGTTATTCCGGCACCTGTGTTCATAGGATATCCAGTATTCCATTCTTGGTAAGTTGTCAAACTAGAGCCANCTAGTCCCATAATTCGTATTTTACCATTACCATCTGCAACNATCAATTCTTCATTCAAATTTCCGAATAGATTGCTATTGGCAAGTCCATAACCACTTTTGATACTACTATCTTCTAAGAGATTGTCTTTATCACCGTCAATAAATACGGTCAATTTACCTTGCTGAGGAACAATTAGTTCATCAATATCATCACCGTCTAAATCGGCAGTAATAAGACTGTAACATAAACTGTCNGATTCATCGTTACCGTCCATATCTATTTTCCACTGCATTTCTTCAGTTTCACCGTCGAAAANAGCTAACCATCCTTCTTTGGTTCCTACAGCAACTTCCATAGCGTCGTCTTCATCAAATTGTCCGAATGTAACGCCCCAAGCATCAGCCACACTTTTTCCTACTTTAGCACCAACATCCATGTACCATTCAGCTTCGTCAGGAGTGACGTCTCTTCCTACATATATTTCAGGAGAAATAGCATCGACGACCCACAAAAATCCTCTATCATCACCCATAGCAATTTCAGTATTTTCATCTCCATCTAAGTCACCCATTGCAAGGCCATAAGGCCAACCAGCAGTCCACTGACCGTGCGACCAAGAAACTCCAGATGTCCAATTTGCTTCTGCAGTCAAATTAAAACCATCAATAATCTTTACTTTGCCAATGTCTGAAACCCAATTATATCCTACAGCAATTTCCAAAGCATCATCATCATCAATNTTAGCAATTTCCATTCCTTTNACTGAACCNCCCATATCTATGGATTGAAGTTCATCAGACCATCCATTACTATCTGAATCCCAGTCTAGGATGTGGATAAATCCTTGAGCATTACCGAAGACTAATTCGTCTTCACCATCATTGTCAATATCAGCACTTTTTATCGAATTTAAGGAACCGAGTCCAGTACCTAGTCCAGCTCTCCACTTTTCACTGATGTAACCGATATCAGTTTCTCGGCGCTCTTCCTTTGCANCCTCAACATTTACCAAAGGAATCATGCTGGTTAACAAAAAAAGCATTGCCAGAGCTAAAACTTTTACTGACTTCATACCCTCTCATTCCTGTAACTAACTATATCAAACTTTTTACCTAGTATATAGGTTATTCTAGTTTATTCNTTGGACAATTTATCTAGCATAGCAGNTTTAATTTCAGAAGTATTCATTCCAGCAGTATCAATNCCTAATCTTTCAGCCGAAGCTCTAACTCTTTCTTTCTCATCAATCTCCGGATTTTCAGATACAATTCCAGTTCCATATCCTCTAAATTCTCTGTAAGCTTTTCCTAACAANCGTGCNCCTTCCATAACTTTAGTTGGACCAAGAAAAATCCAAAAGAGGAATACAATAACAAATAATTCGATTAAACCAGGACTATTCATGAACTTGTCAGTGCCTTTTCTAAGTACGCTTTCATTTCAGATTGATTTTCAGCCTCTATTCCAAAGTATTCTAAAAATGCAGAAGTAACAGTAAGTTCAAAGGATCTTCCTTTTCGTTCCCTTTGAATCATCCCTAATTCTTCTAATTCACTAACATGCTCATAGACTTTATCGCCTAATTTATATTTCAATTCCTTTTGCATCATCGGCTGTTCATGAGCGATTAGAGCTAATGTTCTCAGTAAATAAGATGGAATTTCTTGTGGTGCGAGCCTTCTACCAAATTCAATAGCTTCAGATTTTAACTGTAAAGCATATTTAGTTCCCAATTTTATTACTTCCAAAGCCCCTTCTCTTGATTTATAAATTTCAACTAAAGCATCCAAGGCCCCTAGTGCTTTATTCCTGGATAATCCTGTTGCCTCAGCAGTTTCAGTAGGATCTAGAGGTCTTCCAGCGGAAAATAGTGCAGCTTCAACAGCAATTAACTCTTTCATCCTGCATTCTCCAAATTTTTAACATAAATATTATGATTATCAAGATTTTTCTGTATGATATCAATTCTTCCTTCTCTTGCTAGGAATAAAGAACCGACAAATGTACGAACTACGCTTGCTTTTTCAGGTCTATCAAGTAAGTCTCCAATAGGAATAGGTTTTCCATTAAATTCATTAATTTTTTGCCATACTTTTTCTTTGTATTGCGTAGGATCATCAAGATGTAACTTATCGCTTAACCTATCTGCAACTTCAGATAATACAGACTCACGAGCTTCTTTCAGCTGTCTTCTTCTTTCTAGTCTGGCTTTTCTTTCGTTTTCGACATTGCGAGCATCTTCAAGTGCTCCAACTAATTCCATCAAAGTTACACGCCTCTCGCCTCTAAACAAAACGCTTTCTTCGATAGGTGGTTCAATACTGTCCTCTAATTGTTCAGCGTAAGTAGGTTCCCATCCAAAATCAAAATCTACCCAATCAGGTTGAGGTTCCGGAATTGGTTCAGTAGCATCAATAGCACCATTTGCTCTCATTTTGAGAACATCCCAAGCCCAGCCAAGTACAGAACCAGCTAAGGGTAAATCTAAATCATCGTCTTTTAGAGCATATTTTTGGTACTCCATAATTAGATGTTTCATGTCTAATGACCATGGGTCTAGACCATGTTCCTTAACAAGCATGAAAAGTANNGTAACACTCCTAGTAAATGGGTCTTCAATTGTAGAAACTTCGGCAGCTGAACTTGCCCCGTTAGCAATTTCGATGTATTGATCAACACGGTCTACATCAATGCCAACCATCGCTTTGTGAAACAACAAGTGATTAACAACTTGGCTCATGCTTTAGCCTCCGTTTCAGTTGGTAAAGATGAGATAAAAGTATCAACATCACGGATTTGGTGTAACCTTGAGACTCCATCATCTCCCATGAAAACTCCAATAACGTTCTCAGCCTCACGAAGTGCTGCGTGATGTAAACTTACGACTAAGAACTGAGCAAAACTAGATTGCATTGCGATTGCTCTTCCTATGTGTTCGGTATTCACTCCATCCAAGTTTTGATCAGGTTCATCGAGTAAGTAGAATGGACTTGGATCGTATCCTTGAATTGCGAAAATAAAGGCCATAGAAACTAATGACTTCTCGCCGCCAGATAATGCTTCCACAGGATACAATTTTTTCTTAGGCATGCGGGCCTTGATTGTAACTCCACCTTCGAATGGAGAATCTTTGTTTTCAAGAACAAGTTTAGCTTCTCCACCTCCAGTGATTTCTTTAAATGAAGTTTTGAAACTATCAGCTATGTGTTTGTACACACCCATGAATTTGTTTTCTTTTTTATCAGAAATTTTAGTTTCTAAAGATTCTAATCTTCTAACTTCNTCTCTTAATTGCTTTCTATGCTTCTTTATTTCACNAAATCGTTCAGATTCTAGCCTATAATGATCTAAAGATAGCATGTTAACACTACCGAGACGATTACGCTTTCTCTCGAGAATTTCTTTATTGTTTTCTAATCTTTCTCTACTCAGTACAGTTTCTGGTGTTTTAACATCTTCAGGGATTCTATCTTTTGCTTCTAGTAATCTAGGTTCACGCGTAGCTATTTCAACTTTCAAATCGTTCATAGCATGTTTTCTACTTCTCTTCAATTCTTGGTTTGTAGAATGTTGACTTTTCAATTCNGTTAAAATATCATGNAATTTATCTCTAGAATCTCTCAATCCTTTCAATTGCTTGAATTTAGTTTGTTCTTCTTTTCGTAGCTTCCTAAGTTCTTTGTCTAGTTTAGCAGAGTTTTGAGTCTCTTGTTTAAGGNTCTTTTGCAAGTCTTTTTGTTCTTTTTCATTTAAGTCTAAGTCGCCTTTCAATCTTCCTACATCAGANTTAGTTGCTTCTGTTTTCGCAGATAAAGCAGCAAATTTACTTTGCTTTCCTGATAATTCTTCCCTGAATTCATCTAATTCACTCTGTAATTTNGCAATATTTTTAGAAGATTTTCCACCTGCTATGGCTTGAAGATCTTTGGTTGAATTAGATATTTCTCCGGTAATAGATTGGATTTCGTCCTCTAATGTCTCAAGAGATTCTTTCCTTTCAATAATTTCTCCTTGAAGGGCTTCTACCATTCCCTCACGAGACTTAAGGGCCTCCTCNGCTTCCTGAACTCTTTTCTTAACTTCTTCAGCCCTTCCATCGTAGTCAGTAACGCGTGTCTGGAATGCAGCTTTTTCACTTTCAAGTTCCTGTCTAGCTGTAGCCAGCTTGCCGGCACTATCAATTAATTCGCCGAGAGCAGAGGATTTTTGCAATTTCTCAGCATCTAAATTACCAATTTCAGCACTTAGCTTGTCAATTTCAGTTCTATCAGCAGTTCCAAAGCTTATACCAGTACGTGGAGCAGCTCCTCCNANTAATGCACCGCCACTTTCAAGCAATTCACCTTGTAAAGTAACCATTCTTCCTTTGCCAAGATGCTTTCTGGCGTTATTTAGTGAGTCGATAATTACAGTGTCACCAAATACATTTCCAAATGCATCTTTGTATCTAGAATCAAATTTGACTAAATCTTGAGCAAACCCAATTGCTCCNGGTTTCTTTGAAATTAAAATTGCTGCAGCACTTGGTTTGTATGAGTGTATCTTATTCAAAGGTAAGAAACGAACTCTACCAATNTTGTTTCGTTTTAANAATTCGATTGCCTCTGCGGCAGATNTATCGTTTTCAGTAACTATAGATTGTAGCCTAGCACCAGCAGCTACTTCCAAAGCCGTAGCGTATTCCTTGTCTACTCTTCCTAATTCAGCGACAGTTCCAATTATTCCCGATAATTTTCCTTCATCTCTACATTGCAAAATGGCTTTGACACCTTTNGCATAACCTCCGAATTCTTCTCTTGCCCTCTGTGCAGCTTCTTTCGAAGCTAACTTCATCGATAAGTTACGTAATTTACTTTCTAAGCCAGNCAAATCTTTTTGATATTTTTCAATAGCTTGNAACACTTCTTTATGTTTCTTTTTAATTTTTTCTAAGTTTTCATTTGCAGATTTATTTCCTATTTCCATATCCTTCAATTGGAAATCGGCTTCCTTTGCATCAGTTATGATTGAATCTAGCCATTGTTTTGAGCGGATAACTTGCTCTTTTGCATTAGTTAATTGATTCTCTAATTGTTCCTTTTCACCTTCGAGACGATGCTTTTGCATCTCTAGTTCTCCGGCTTTTTTACGAAGAACTTCGAGTTCATCTCTTTGCTTTTTCACAACTTCTGAATTATTTGCAGCNGCACCTTCTAACTCTGATAGACGGCTTACTTTGGCAGTTACTTTACTNTCTAACTTTTTGATATCTTTGTTTAGAGATTCTAGTTCTTTTGTTAGGGTCTTCAGTTCATTTGAAGCTTCTTTGTGCTCACTCTGAATAGTTTTCCTTTCAATTTCTAGATCTCTTAACTCTTTTTGGGCACTTTCTGCGTTCCTTCCAGCCAGTGCATGAGCAACTCTAACCTTATCTAATTCTTCTTGTAATTCACGTGCTTTATTTCCACCAGATATTCCAATTTCATTTTCGATTTCTTTAAATTTAATCTGGTTTGCTTCAATATCTTGTTTTCTCTTATTTTGCTCTTTGTCGATTTTTTCTAGCTCTTTAGCGTATTTTTCAACAATTTCTCTTCTTGAATCTATTTCAGCTTCCAAATCAAATATGGTTCTAAATTTTAATGCAATATCATTTTCATCAATTTCCTTAATGATTGCTTCAAGTTTTTCAGCATCCTCTTTCTCTCTTTCAAGTTGTTTTAGCGTTCTNTTAGATTCNTTTGCTCTTTCGTTTAGAAGAACTAAATCAGCTTCAACAGATTTCCTAGCACTGCGTGTTCTCTTCAATCTGTTATCATACGCAGTAATTCCTGCNACNTCTTCAATTTTNCTCCTTCTTTCAATACCNGACATCANAGANGTTTGGATTACATCACCTTGNTGAATTATGTTGTATCCCGTTGCATAAAGTCCAGCNCTTGANAATAAAGCTTCAAATTCTCTTGATGAGGANTTNTTCTTATCAATTTGATAGTAAGTNGTNGTATCNTTNCCTTTCAATTTTATTCCTTTAGTAAAAGTAACAAGNTCTTTTTCAATTGCCAANAAACGNTCNGCATTATCAAAAGTCATNGAGACTTTACATGATTTAGGGCCACTTTTTTTCTTACTTCCTTCTTGGAATCCATGAATTAATTGCTTCAGTTTTCTAGCTCTTANAAGTTTTGTAGATCGAGATCCAAGTATGAAAAGTATAGCGTCAGTAATGTTAGANTTACCAGANCCNTTTGGTCCNGTAATACAAGTAAATCCAGGTCCGAGAGGGACGGTAACGTGGCCTTTGAAAGATTTAAAATTCTCGAACTTAAGTTCGAGAAGCCTCACTCAGAAGGCCTCCAGTTGGGATTGCCGTGGTTCAAGTCGCATTGATTCGCGACCTCCATCAACAGAAGGTTGGTGTTGGTTTTTGTACGCTTTCCAGAAATTTGAAATTAGGTTTGTACGATCGCCCCTATCTCCAGCTACTAGTCCTGAGAGGTAAGCGTTTCTATCATCTTTACTCCATTTAGTACTAGATAATCCAGCTCTAGTCAACATTCCATCCATAATCAATCTACCAACTAGTCCGTTTCCAGATTCGAATGGTCGTACTTGTTGGAATCTGTGGTGGAATAAGACGGCTCTCTCGAACGGATGTAGTGGTGAGGGGTCATGCCACCATTGTAACAATCCTTCAAGCTCATCCTCTACTAGAATAGCAGGTGGAGGCATAAATGCAGATCCGGGTAAATTAGCTGAGCTTTCCCTTATTACTCCGCCTTTACCAGTCCCCTCAAATAAATCTTGGTGTAATCTCAGTATACTTCTTTTACCTAATCGACTTACTCTGTCGCTAATTTCTCCATGAAGTCTTCTTAGAGATAGAACTTCAAGTACTTTTGATAATGGTAGGCCCGATGGCGCTCTGTCTTGGTCAAAAATAGATTCAATATTCTCAAGGGTTAAAGGATTTGATGACAAAGCCATATTTCCATAAATATTGGAAACACGGTTCTTGGCATGTTCTCTTACTTTTTCATCAGTTGTTTGAAGTCTATGGATAGCTCTGTTGAGAAATTTCATTCTCTCTAAGCCAAGTAATGATTCTTTGTCTAAGTATGGAGTTCGATATGTTTCAGATGACATGTGGGCCATTCTTTCAATGGCCGCCAATTCTAGTTCATTGGTGTGCATTTGTTTTAGTCGCTCTAGNTCAAACTCATCTGGCTCCTCTGAACCAAGGTATCTCTGTACCTTTTCGACGCGACCATCATACTTGAAAGATTTAACGAGATAGAAGTAATGCTGACCTCGTGTAGTCTTACGTGTTAAGTACACCATGAGTTTTTTCTCATTGGTTCCACCTTTTAAAGTTTTTCTATGGCCGTACTATGCTTANATTGAGAGAACTGAACCACCATTTTTTTACTGTTAAATAAAGGTGGGACACAAAATAAATATAATATTGAATTTAGTATTTTATAGACGATTATAATCCATAATTATGGTAACTGTATTGTTCATCTGTACNGGTAATGCAGCCAGGTCGCAAATGGCAGAAGGTTTGCTTAAAAATATGAATTCTAGCTTAAACGTTCTAAGTGCAGGTACTAAGCCCGAAGGTTTGAATCCAAAAGCAACAATTGCTATGGAAAAAATAGGAATTGACATATCAAATCAAGTTTCAAAAAATATTCAAAATTTGGAATGGCAGAAAGCAGACTTTGCCATAACTCTCTGCGGATCAGCAAATGAATCTTGTGTTTCAATGGCATGGCCTGAAACTTGCGTTAAACTTCATTGGCCGATTGAAGACCCAGTTTCTCAAAAAGATTTTGAGTTTGCCAGNGATGAAATACAAATTAGACTCGATGCATTCATAGAAAAAAATATTTTTTCGGCAAAAAGTTAATTAAGTCTCAAAAACAGAATCAAACTTCGTCGTTTTAAGTATTTTTGTTTTTATTTTTTTTTGCAGCAATCGTCGACAAACAGTAAAAAATACATAGAATATAAATAATATATTCTTTTAACCTCATCATTATATACGGTAATTCCAATTCATGCGTACATGAAGCAAATCTACGCACTAATGATGATGCTTATGATGGCAAGCGTAGCCTTTACAGGCTGTGTGAGCGACGACAGTGATGATGCTACTGACACCGCCACTGATAGTACCGATAATGGAGACGGTACAGATAACACAGATAATACTGATAACACAGATCCAGTTGATCCAGTAGGTGCAGATACACAAAGTACTCTGGATGTAATTCACGAAAGAGGTGAATTAAAATGTGGAATTAAAACATCACAATATGGTATGGGTTATTTGGACTCTGATACTGGAGCTTACTCTGGTTTGGATGTCGAATACTGTAGAGCAATCGCAGCAGCAATTGGTCTAAACCCAGATGAGGATATCAATTATATTGTAGCAAGTGCTGGAGACAGATTCCAAAAACTTGAAGACAAAGAAATCGATGTTCTAATCAGAACCACAACCTGGACAACATCACGTGACGCAGAATTGAACGCAGATTTTGCAGGAATTAACTTCTATGATGGTCAAGGAATCTTGGTCAACACTGGAGCTTTCCCAGGTGCAGATTCAATTATGGACATTGGTGGAGCTACAGTATGTACTACAACTGGAACAACCACAGAAGGTAACCTAGCAGATTATTTCACAACAAATAACCTGGAATACACTGTAGTTGGTGTTGCAAACGATGCAGCAGCTAAAATCAAGTTCGTGAACGAAGAATGTACAGCATGGACTGGAGATATGTCTAACATGGTTGCTCAGCAATATGGAGTTAACCAAGATGGAAACGCATCTTTCAGTATGGCAATTATGCCTGAGTTATTATCAAAAGAACCTTTGGGTGCAGCTACCCGAGATAATGACGACGACTGGAATGATGTAGTACAGTGGGTTTGGTTCGGTATGTTAACTGCAGAAGAAATGGAAGTTACAAGCGCTAACTATGGAACACAAAATCTATCTAACCCATCATACAACCGTTTATTGAACAGCACCCTTGGACTTGGTACAGAGGCTAACCCTCTACCAGCAACTTGGATGCAGAACGTCTTGATGCACGTAGGTAACTATTACGAAGCTTACGACAGAGCATTCTGTGACGGAACCGGCGCAATGGCCAACTGTTTGGTTGACCGTGCAGGAACAATGAACGCACCTTACTGGGAAGGCGGACTACAGTACGCCCCACCAATGAGGTAAAGATCTAACTAGCATTCTAAAGAATAAGCTAAGTTAGTAAGTAGATAGGAATGTCCCGGGCTCAATCCCGGGGCTTCCCAATTTTATACACCCTCTAATCAGAGGATAGTTTGAGGAGTTTGAATATTGAGTAAAAAAGTAGATAGAGGAGAATTTAATTTAAAACAAATATTGAATAATTTAAACTCTATTAATTTTTACCTATTATCGTTTTTTTTAGTTATTTATTACCGATTTTCTAAATCATTTGTATACGAATCTTTATTGCACCTTACTCCAGGTCGACTTGAAAAATTAGATTTTTTACCAGTTCATGTTAGTCCAACGAGTCTAGATTCACTCACAGTTTATGTGACATTATTCATTTGCGCTATTATTTTCGCATTTTTTTACAATTTTAGTAAAGGAAATTTGAATCAATCAACTTACAATTTTAGAGTTCAAATATTTGCATTAGTATGCTTTAGTCCAATCTTGAGTTATTTTGTCTTGCAAATTCTTTGGTTGCTTCAAACAGATTCATCCTGGGATTTTGAGATTTATTTTATGGATGAATCAGTAGGATGGATATTAACCAATCAATGGCCGTTTGATCTTGGTCTAAACGACACTAGATGGGATTTTTACAAAACAGGACTTTTCAATTCAGTTCGTGTAGTTATTGCTAGTATTATTTTGAGTACAATACTAGGTATAATAATCGGAGTTTTACGATTGTCAAGAAATAAATTATTATCAAATCTTGCTAAGGCGTATGTAGATTTATTCAGAAATTTACCTTTGATTCTTCAGTTATTACTCATCTTGGTATGGTTTGTTACAACCTTAGAGCCATTTAGAGAGGTTCAAGACAACAATTTTTTAGAATGGATATACTGGAGTAACAGAGGTTTTGTTTTTCCGAAAGTCGTTATACAAAATATGACGTATTTCTTAGTAGGTTTAGGAATTTTATTGTCATTCAGAGTTTACTTACGCTATGTAGAGAGAATATCATTGGAAGTTGAAACTTCAGATTTATCCTCNACAAGTAGAGACACATTNTCGCAGTTTAAGGAAAAAATTAATTCATTAATTTTTCGTCCGTTCAATTTTTTAGATAGAAAACTAGAGCCAGTAATTCCAGATGTTTTATTTTTATTTTCAGTCTTATCATTCACATTTGGAATATTCAGAATTCTGGAGTGGAACTATTCTTTTTCAGTGGGAGGAATCTTTGATCGAGAGCCCTATTCACTTTTTGTATTCAGCCTAATCACGTTATTTTACAGTTTGAAAATGTCTGCTTCACTCGAGCAGGCAGGGCTCAATTCTTTTACCGAAAACTCCAGCCCAGATGCAATTAATCGCAAGTTTAGACTCACTATTGCAGTTGTCTTGGTATCTCTAATTTTCTTCTACCTTTCGATTGCAGTTACTCAACCTAATTTAATTACTGAGAAAAACGGTGAAGTCCTTGGATGGGGTCAATGGAAATTCGAAGAGGGGACTTACGAACAAGTTTCATCAGTTTTCATAAATCTAATGTTAGGACTTACATTTTACACTGCAGCTCAAATTGCCGAAGTTGTTCGTGGAAGTATTCAGTCTCTTCCTAGAGGCCAGATCGAGGCTGCAATATCAATTGGTCTTACACCTTATCAACGTTTGAATCTGATCATTCTTCCACAGGCACTGAGGAGTATGATTCCTTCACTCACTAACCAATATTTGAATTGTTGGAAAAATTCTAGTTTGGCCTTACTGGTTGGTTTCAGTGATTTTTACTTTATTTTAACAACAATAGTCAATAATGCAGGNCATGCAGTCCCTATTTTCATAATCATTTTGCTAACATATCAATCAGGAAGTTTACTAATTTCAGCAGTTATGAATAACATCAATCGTTCCGTAACNAAGGTGAAAATATGAATTTTAACATGTTAATCCTTATTTCATTTGTTTTTGTTGTCATTCCTGCATTAATTAAAAGATTTAAATTAGAGAATATAATTGATGCTAGAATTCAAAAAGTTTTAGATATCAATTTTATATTTGATGCAGCTTTCGGGAAGGTTCCAAAATATCAATACAATTTTTACATTTCATTGGGCTTAGGAATAGTATTCACGTATTTGTCCCTTAATTCTGACACAATAATATCTTCTTTGTTTTATCTATTTTCGTTGATATTTTTTGCGTACTTAGCTTATCTTAATTCTGACGACTTACTTGATACATTTTCAAATAAAATTATAACCTTACTTGCGTTTTATGTGTTTTATAACGTTTTAACTTCAAGTATAAGCTACTTTTTAATTGATACAGATTGGACCATTATCTTCAAAAACCGAAGATACATTCTACTTGGTCCTTATTTCATAAACTCACAAACTGGTGATGAAGTTTGGAGATTTTGGCCTCCACTATTTGCCTTATTATTTTTAGTCTGTTCAGGCTACGGGACATTGAGAGAAAATAAGTACAAATTTTTAATTCCTTACGCAATTTTTAGTATCATATTTATTTTTGCTTTAACGTACGATGCAGATTATTATTCTACTAAATTTAACGAAGATATCAGTAATCGAGGTTACGACGCTACACCCTCTCTCATTATACTTACTGGAGCTCTTATCTTTGGTTTAATTTCTTACTTAGTAACGCACCACTATTGCTTAAAACTAGAAGATTTCCAGGTTAATTATTGGCAAAATATCTTAGTATATTTGTCATTTGCAGGATTTTTAGGAACTTTACTGATACTAGATCCGCCAGGTGAAAGTGGAGTTAGACCATCAGCATGGGGTGGTTTTGTTCTCAACTTAATATTCGCGTTTGGTTCATTGTTTATCGGTTTTGGAATAGGTGTTGCTTTGGCGTTTGGTAGAAGGAGCTCTTTACCAATTTTCTCATTTCCCTCAATAGGTATAATAGAATTAGTTAGGGCAGGCCCACTTGTTGCCTGGTTATTCTTTGCCCAGTTCATGTTCCCAGATCTAATGACACCAATTTGGGATGCAGATTTTGCCTCTAGAATTATCTTGGTATTTTCTTTCTTCTTTGGCTGTTATTTGGCTGAAATATTGAGGGGCGGACTACAATCTGTTCCACATGGCCAATATGAAGCTGCAACCGCACTTGGGTTGTCTCCAACACAAATTAAGTTACAAATTGAATTGCCACAAGCCATTCGAATAACTTTACCCGCGATAGTAAGTCAAATGATAGCAATGTTAAAAGATACTTCTTTGGTTTATTTCTTTGGAATCACAGACGCATTCAAAGTAGCGCAAGATATTCCAAACCAAAGAGATTTTATTGGACAGGACTTCGATGCTCTAATTTTTATTGGAATGATGTTCTGGGTCCTTTCATTTTACCTTTCTCAAATTAGTAGACGTATAGAAAAAGGTCTAGGTTTGATAAAAGAGGACGGAGGCGAACTCACATGACGGAAAAAGCAATAATTAAAGCAGAAAACGTAACCGTAAGCTTCGGAGACTTTCAAGCACTGAAAGGAATTAATGCCGAGGTTAAACAAGGAGAAATAATTGTCATTTTGGGGCCATCAGGTTCTGGCAAATCAACATTCATTCGTACATTGAATCAATTGCAACCACATGATGGAGGTAGAATTGAGATTGATGGGATTGAGGTTGGAGAAAATACTAGTATCTCAGATATGAAAATGTTGCGAACAGATATTGGCTTTGTTTTTCAACAGTTTAATTTATTTCCTCATTTGACAGTTTTAGAAAATATAGCTCTAGCTCCTCAGAAAGTTAAGGGTATGAAGAAGCAAGAAGCTGAGCAAATTGCTATCGATTTATTAGAGAAAGTAGGTATTCCTGAGCAAAAAAACAAGTATGCGGCAGAACTTTCTGGTGGACAGCAACAGAGAGTGGCTATTGCCCGAGCTTTAGCAATGGATCCTAAAATAATGTTATTTGACGAACCTACTTCTGCTTTAGATCCTGAAATGATTAAGGAGGTTTTAGACGTGATGATTGACCTGGCTAAACGTGATATTACAATGATAGTTGTAACTCACGAAATGGG
>PBPR01000063.1 GCA_002724775.1 Methanobacteriota archaeon | reverse complement strand
GCCAGTCGAGAACAGAGATGAATAGCAGTGTTGCCTTGTCAAGTGGGGAATCTTCCCCCTCCTTTAGGCCCGCTACCTCTTCTATTCCTGCCGCTGAAAGGAGTAACTCTCCATGATTCCCAGACATGGAAGAGATGATTCCGTTTACTATCGAATCAGGACTGTTCCTTATCGGGTCGAAAGTATGGAAGGAAGAAGGCGGAATGTAACTCCCCATGGCACACACTGTTGACTATCTGTCAAGAAGCCTTCTGAGCCTCTCGTCGTACTCGTCACCCTCTTCTGTTTTATTCTGAACGACTTCTACCTCGTCATCATCACTTGATTCGGGCTCTTCAACTCCTTCGGGCTCATTTTCCTCAATCAAGGGCGNGGANTGCTTNTNGGCAATCTTCTCGTCNATNGCAGCCTGGGCCATTTGCATCATCCTCTCAGACTCCCGNCGGTTGCTCATAATCCAAGACAAACCAAGGNAAGTGCCGACTACNANAATAGCAGCAANAAGGCCCGTNCCCAGTTCGTCAACTCTATCCTCTAGGGCAGAANCTCCACTGAGTACTATNNTCCTCTGATTATCACTTGGATCNGAATCNATATCCCATGGGAAAGAGCANCTAATGGTTATCACAAGTTCTGTTGAGTCTTCNACATCGGGCCGATCGAACTTGGGAGCGGGNACGAAGGCCTGGGTCATATCGACAATATGCTCAGAATAGTGGCTTCCAGAACTTCCTTCGGCACTAAGGGAGATAATACAATCTGCNTCGGACAGNAGATTNTCGTTGAGTCTCNTNGTAGGGACGCTGANCTGNTGNCCTTTACCCTCTCCGACTAATTCAACTTCTCCGATTCCNACGTTCCAGTCGCTCCTCCTNACATCAAACTCNCTCTCAAAGTCTCCAATCAACAANCCTTTCTCGTNNAGAACCCTGATTACAANGCTCCTTTCCCCTGGTAGGGGTTTCCATTCGGATCCACTCAGGTTTATNTGCTGNGCAGACTCATTNGACTCGAGACTACCGTAGAAGTAGTCNAGAACAGAGACCCNCATCCGANATCAGNAGTATTTGGAAANCAAAGCCCATGGTTCCGTTCCCTACGGAGCATGTAGCCCCCATATCGCTGAAATCTCCTGTTATGGAACATAAGACCACTCTTGANTCGGAATACTCCGAGGATAGGAAATAATCCAGTTCCTCGCCTTCTATGGACAGGGTTCCATTGGTCGAATCANCAANTGGCAGCAACCAACCCATCNCGCTCCACTCTAGTCTNCTGCCTCTGTCNAGAACTTCGGTACTTTCGTCAGTTCCATGGATGTTTATNGTGGCGTCATCCCCACTCTGAGCAAAGATGTAGGGCGAGCTAGCCCAGGANAACTCGGAATAGTGCACTTCAAGTTCGATTTCTCTCTGATTACCACTCGCATCTTCTGCTACTATCCTNACTGTCTCNGAAGGNCCAGTCCAACCTTCTNCTGGAACCAGATCAATTGGAATCCCTCTTTGTTCTCCCANTGCGAGTACAATTTGCATACTCCCACTAGCCNCCCATCCATCTGGGACTNCTTCTATNTGGAAGTCNATGGTCGTAGGGGAATTTCCTGTGTTTGATACCATTGCGGGAGGTTGACCACCATGNCTGGAAACCGCCCAAGAACCATGAGATTCGATAGAGAAGTTCTGGANNGCAGATACTCTAAGTGGCATGGTAATCTCCGTCAAGCCAGCAGAATCGCCGTCCCTAACTCTCACATGTANCTCTACAGANCTTCCCGGACTAGCAGTTTCTGATGGCGTTACGTTGATTTCCAGNGTTGTAGAATCCCCTGGAATCACTTCGGGAAGTTGCGGCAAATCTTCGATTAACCATCCTTTTTGNCCNGTGATGTAAGTTGAAACGAATGGTANNCTAGGATTGTTCCCCATNTGCATAATCTCNATTTNGATGGTTGATCCATTGGCATCTATCTCCAAATCAGATATCGAAGAAGACACCCCCCANCCCGGAACTCTGGTAANCTCGATCATGAAATGGAATTCCATAATCGCCTCATCTCTNGCCATACCAGTAACATCTACTCTCATAATAGANCCATTCCACGAATCCTCGGGTGCCTNAAGATTAATTTCCANNGACACAGACTCGTTAACTTCCACTCCCTCAACNGAGCTCCCGTTNGCAATCCATCCTTCTGACGAATCCGAACCCAATGGGAANATCTGNNTGCNCAAATCTAGAGATATGTCATCAANTAGGTTCCCNGTGTTTGTTGCATTAATCGATATGGNCCTCNNTTCTCCTGGTGCTAGGANTATTTTNGTTCCGTTGATCTCTTCNCCATNATGANTTAGGTCGAAGTCCCACCTATGGTCTTGCCTTACTTCGAAAACAATCACCTCATGAGAGTAGACGGANACATTCCCCTGTGAAGTCATGGTGAAAGATATCGCAATTGGCACTCTNGCAGGAGTGCTCTCTGGCAGCGTGACGCTNAGTGGGACGGTTCTAAGGCTCCCTGCTCCGAGATGAACNGGGTTGCTGNAAAATGATACAACAATNCCAGGGTCAGAAGTCANGTTCTCGTCGAGNAATANTTNGTGNGAAAGCATGTATGAGTCATCTCCNTTACCNGGATTCTCGAGCTTCAGTACCACTAGGTTGGACTCTTNTACGTCAACGACGTAAGGTTGCATTGTAGGNGAGTTGACATCCATGCCNGCCCTATGGATTTGCAANACCTCTATGGANATAGACAATGGAGACTCAGACACTCCCGAGCCATCGTCTTCGAAGAGATGGAAAGACGGCCTGGCATCCTCTGGAAGGTCCAATGTGAGNGAACCAATTGCCCTGGTCCCNGNATNTCCGNTGATAGATATTACGTCACCNGAGACAGATACTTGCCCGGAACCACTCCAATCCCANCCTTGGATTGACATTCCNGAATCNGATAATGACCAATTNATNCNCCCNACTCCCTCTGGGATNTCGGCTGAGATCTCCCAGGTTAGCCCTTGTTCAGGTACCGATCTGATNTGGCTGGGATCCATCACTGACCTGGANGAGATAAATTCCAACTGTACTTGACTGCACTCTTGCTCATCCCCCGCTCCAACACACATGCTCAGAGGNGTGGTTACGGACTCTCCGGGCGCGGTTCCGGAAGGTACAGGGAGTCTAGCAGTCACTTCCCTCTCCTCTCCCGGACCCAGAGTCAGTGCACTTATCTCATATCCAGAAGAATCGAAAATTCTCAGATCTGAGCCCCATTCGGTTCCGTCCCAGGANATGGCNATNTGACTCTCCTCNGCGTTTCCAACATTCTCTATCANTAACCATGCCCTGGCNTCCTCTGNTACAAGCCCNAAACCAGTACTCTGTGTAGTCCCGTCCGGACCTCTTATCGATAGGCCTCTGGTTCTGTTNGCCTCTACTGGGAGATTTGCATAAATCTCCTCATCGCCTCCATCNCGTGTAAGGGTCAGNGNTAGGAAACCTGCATCTGAACCCAGTGCTTCCGAGGGAGCGATAATTCTCAGNGAGGGNGTCCAGACNTGTCCNACNCCAATTTCGATNGAACTAATCCCACCAGGAGTTTCGTCTTCCCAAGTCCANCCATNAGGTAGAGAGGTGCTGTCGACGTTAAGCGTCCAGGTNCCTGCCANCCTNCCCGTCGATCTGACTCCGAANCGCGNATCNCCNTCNCCTCCNGGATNGACTCTTATNGGNTCCGTGGGAATCTCGAAAGTCGCGTTGTATGTTGGGATTATTGNAAGANTCCTNACCTGNTTGTCGTTNTCGAACCTTGTTTGACTCANGTTTCGATATGGGTCGACAATCAATTCGAAGGTATGNTCGCCAAGATCNCCGCTCCANTCNACNTTGAAGGANGCGAATGAACCNGAACCTGNTGGATCTACNGGATTTAGAACTTCAATNCCNTCTCCACCAATCTTCTCTCCGTTNGCAAATATTGCTACATCCACTACCTCTTCAGTATCTGNAGTTCCNGCATTTTCGATNTAAACTGTGACAGTTACTTCTTCACCAGGATCGGGAGCACTGGGGTTGAACTCTATCCCCCTTCCATCGGTTATTGGCCTGACGTCGGGCATTGCCATAGATACTACCATGCTGCCCAAAACAATGTCCGCCGTGGCATCGCCATCTACATCGGCGATGGCAGGAGAGGACCAAGTCCTGTGCGACAACTCGACATCATTTGACCACTCTGAATTAATCCCCGCTGGAGAACCACTTGATCCATCGAATGCCCAAAGCGATCTGCCATAAGAGACTAGGAGCTCTGGCTCGTCTTCTGAATCTATATTCATCCATATAGGGGCCGCAACTGCAATCTCATCATTGGGATTGCCGCTGCTTTGCTCCAGGTCTTGAGCCCACTCCTGGTTTGGTACAGTCCCTCCTACGTCGTGACACCCTGCTGCACCTTGCCTATCTGTTGTAGTCTGCCACCATGTGTTCCAACACACTCTGTCATGCATCCCATCTCCATCCGTGTCAATAGCCGTAGGGGGGGCATCGGCAAATCCATTTGTTGCCTCGAATTCCCACAATTGCGAACCATCTGAAATTTCTATTCCTCTGAATTCAGCCCCATCCACAGCACTTGAACCATCTGCATCACTGGGTATTGTGACTATAATCTCGGGATCGGAATCAGAATCAAGATTGGCTATAATGGGCCCTGGCAATCTAACATGAGGCGAATTGGTATCCCCATCCAGGTTGTTCAATGACAAACCTCCTTGCCAAATCGAACTACCGGTTTCAGAGTCAATCTTCCAAACCCACATCCCTCCATTATTTGCCTCGATGGTAGTCAGGAGGACATATCCTGTGTCATCATCAACTTGTGCAAATGCAGGGTCAGAGGGATGGCTTCCTTTACTCAGAGAAACTTGCCACAGCGTGTTTGGTGATCCGCTGGTTTGCAACGGTAGAGCGAGTACTACCGGCTCCTCGGAAATCTCGTCCAGAGCAGCGATTACCAATTCCGCATCACCGTCAAGGTCTAGATCAGCAAGAAGAGGCTGAGTCGTTGGCTTATGGCCTCCTAAAATTCCACTTGTGTACGGCCCTTCTTCACTGCTAATCATCAAAGACTCGTCACTCCAAGTCCAAAGCAGGTCTTCAGAGTGGCCCGAGTAAGTCCATCCAGTTACAGAGCAGAACATTCTAGGGGACCAGACATCCACATACAACGACCCCCCTGCATCATACGCTACTACTATCTCAGGACTCCCGTCCTCATCGATGTCTACCACTACCGGGGAGGCCTTGACTTTCTCAGTTACTCCAAGATCGACCTGCCAAGCTAGTTCGGCGTCCTCCCCTTCTATCAGTCTCAGTATGCTGTGTTCGGATCCAGCAACGTCTTCGCTTTGAACCAAAACGGTGAACAGCGATGTACCTCCGCACCTCTCCTCCGCACCTGGGCCAATCTCTATTGAACCACTCATTTCTACAATCGGAGTAGCCAGTGAGTCTGTACCAATTGAGTATGAACCAAATTCCCAGTTAATCGCCGGCTTAACCACTGACATAAGTGAACTGGAGTTAGCAGGATCCCCATATCCGGCACCGCCATCTGGAGAATGATTCGGGACATCCGCTATCCTAGTTGCTGTTCTACCCGACTGAGGCCAGGGCTGACCTCCATCTATCCAAGTCGAACCCGACTCTTCCTGAGTATTCATCTTGATACCAATGCCATCTTTCAAGGAATTTTTCTCCATACCCCTGTCAATAGACACTAGCGGAACGGATAGAATCATCGCAATTACAAATCCCGATATAATTCCTCGCCGGGAAGGCCTCTGCAAGCTAGCCGCTGTCATCAGAATCAGATATGCGTTTCCGAATCCACTTGAACATTCGCACCAAACGCACATTCAGACCTACGGTCTGACG
>PBPR01000062.1 GCA_002724775.1 Methanobacteriota archaeon | reverse complement strand
AGGGGGCCTGCCAGGTAAATTAGCAGATTGCCAAAGCAAAGACCCCTCTGAATCTGAACTTTTTATTGTTGAGGGTGACTCTGCAGGCGGAACAGCTAAGCAGGGAAGAGATAGAGCCACACAGGCAATACTACCTCTGCGAGGTAAGATTTTGAATGTCGAGAAATCACGTATCGATAAAATTTTAGCAAATAATGAAGTTATGGCATTGATTACCGCAATGGGTTGTAGTATAACCGGAGTTGAAGAAGAAGAAGAATTCGAGCTTGAAAAAGCCAGATATCATAAATTAATTATTATGACAGATGCAGATGTGGATGGCGCTCACATTCGTACCTTACTATTGACTTTCTTATACAGACACATGAAAGGATTAATTGATGCAGGATATGTGTATGTTGCTCAACCGCCACTCTACAAAGTGAGTAAAGGTAAGAAAATGTCATACGCGTATGATGATGTTCAGTTAGAAAGATTATTATCAGAATACGGTTCAGGTTCTTCAGTTCAGCGTTACAAGGGTCTAGGTGAAATGAATGCAGAACAGTTGTGGGATACAACTATGAACCCTTCAAAAAGAACACTGTTAAAAGTTGAGATTGAAGACGCAGAATTGGCTGATAAAGCGTTTGTTGAACTTATGGGTGATGATGTTCAACCACGAAGAGAATACATCGAAGCAAATGCTACTGCCGTAGCAAATTTAGATATTTAATTCTTCCATTACTTTAGGAAAAACTTCGGCAAACTTTTCGACTTCTGGCGTCGGAATTGAAAATGAAACGCGAATAAATTTTTCTCCAAATCTTGTTGAAACATAATTTCCAGCTCTGACAAATATGTCGTTCTCATACAATAACTTGTCTTGAACAGCTTGAGGACTTGCCTTATGCTTGGAAATATCAATAACCATCATACTTGCTGCTGAAGGATAAACTGGTAATGTAGCACCTTCAACTTTGTCTACTGCTTTTTTAATTATTTCTTGATTTTTACGTGCAGTTTCCAGCATACCTGGCAGCCAGTCTTTCTTTGTTTCCAATGCAGCGATTGAGGCCCTTTGGCCTACTACATTTATCCCTAAGTCGGATACCATAGTTCCTCTAACCTCGGAAATAAAATCTTTTGGACCTACAAGAGATCCAACCCTTAATCCAGCTAATCCACAGTTTTTTGAAACTGAGTAGCCAGTGATAGTTTTTTCAGGTAGTATGTCTGCTGCTAACATGTGATTGGGTGCAAAATCCCTATATGTGATATCATCAATTATCCAGAAATTATGGTCTTCAGCCAAGTCACATATGGCTTTTTTTTCTTCTTTAGGATATGTACTTCCTAATGGATTAATAGGATCAATTAAGAATATCGACTTAGTATTCGGGTTTATNGCTTCTTTAANATCTTCTATTTCAAATCTATAATNTCCATGATATATNGGGATGTCCGTACACTTAGCNCCACCTAACTTAGCAAATTTATGAACAACAAAATATGAGGGATCAGAAGTAATCATTTCACTACCTTTAGGTTGAATATGTCTCATCAAGCAGTAAAGTGCCTCTGTACCTCCATTTGTTATGTGTAAATCTTGATCGGGTAACTTCAAGTCATCAAGAATTAAATTTCTCAACTCAGGTAACCCAGAAGCTAATGGATATTTGGTATATTCTCTTTCATCNGCAGCTTTCTTTATAGCTTCTTGAATCGCACCATGTGTGGGTAAATGGTTAGTATTTTGTGACATCCAGATAACATTTTTGTTATTATGTGCGTAATCAAAATCATTACTCATATTTTATTATCTAGCCTAAAGATATTAAGTTTGGGTCTCTCACTTTGAAGTAATAAAATGACAAATCAAACGTTTAACCGCTTAATAAATAACGAAATCTTTACCAGATTAACCTGGCTTAGATTTATTGGTTTTGAATTTTGGATGGTGGGGTTTACTCCATTCTTCATAGGATATGTAGTTTCCTCCAAAGAGCTTTACAGTTTTGATTTATTTTATGGNTTTTTGATTATCGCAATTCTCACGTCCTCTACATTCATTCTAAATCACATCTGCGACATTGAATTAGACAAAAAAAATCCAAGGAAGGAATTTAGTTTGCTAGTACGTGGAACTATAAGTTTGAAAACGTCGTGGATTTTATTCTGGATTTTGCAATTGTCTTGTATAATTTTATCATTCAGATTCAACTTAGAATTTCTTTACTGTATTTTAGGATTAACGGTCATTTCATTTGTTTACAATATGGAACCATTTAGATTTAAATCAAGGCCAGGTTTAGATTTACTTAGTAATGGACTTAGTCTAGGTTTATTAATTCCACTAGCTGCTTGGTCTATCGATCAACCTCTAATAGAGTTCCCAAAACTATTCTTTTTATCTACTATTTGTTATCTTTTAGCCCTGTATTGTCCGACAATGGCTATAGATGTCGAGTTCGATAAAAGCTTTGGAGTAGAAACGTTTGCTACTAAATTTGGTGCCGAATTTACTATGAAGTTATCTTGGTTTTTTACTATTTGTGGAGTTTTTATATTGTTACTATCAGGGTATCTTGAGATTTATCCTTGGAATTTTGACTTACTTGTTTGGACTGGTTGGTTACTTATTATAGAAATTTTTGTTCATTATATTTACTTACCAATTACTCCTAATCCCACGTATAATATGGTTGCAAAAGGCTCCATTATATTAGCAACATTTGAAGCGGTTGCAACATTAATATTTTTGATTATATTTTTGAGCTAGCTTATTGATTTACAAACCCTAAAACTTTTTTGCAGTTAGAACAGGATACTGCAATAACTCTTCCAGCATTTCTTTGATTGCCGCCNGTTTCAGCAGTAAAGTCGACTACTTGGAATCTGTAAGTATTTCCATCGACTCCAATATCTTTACTACAATAGGGACATTTTGAAGGTGCGTCAGGATCATCCTTTGAACTAAACATAAACACTAATCAAACATTGTTATTAATATGTCTTTTCCTTTTACTAATCATAATTATGCCTTCACTAATGATAATAGGAACAGCTCATGTTATTGATTTATCATCTCCTCTAGAAGGATATATTAGAGATTTCGAGCCAACAACAGTTGCATTAGAATTAGATAGAGAGAGATGGTTTGCTTTACAAACAAATGCTAAAAGTACAAATGCACCTTTTTTTCTTAAAATACTATCCAATATCCAGAAATATCTTGGAGAGCATTTTGGTAGTTCACCAGGTTCTGAAATGCTTGTTGCAGGTAAGGTTGCAAATTCTTTAGGNGCAGAAATAAAATTAATAGATAAGGCAATAATGCCAACAATAATGGGAGCGTGGAAAAATATGCCTTGGATAGAATTATGGAGGATGATGAAAGAAGGTATTTTTTCTCTCATAGGTAGAAGTGACAATAGTTTTGGCAATAGTATGGTTTCAGGGGATTTTAGTAAAGAGTTGGATGAATTTTCAGAACATTATCCCGTAACAAAATTTCATCTGATAGATAGAAGAGATATTCACATGTGTAAAAATTTGGTAAAGTTATTCAGACATAATCCAAATAGCAGAATAGTTGCTGTTGTTGGCGAGGGTCATGTAGATGGAATGAATTCGAAACTTCGATCAATCAAGCCCAAAATAGTTAGGCTTAGAGACTTACTCTCAAGGAAAAATAATACATTCTCATTTACAGTTAAAATTTAAAAATTATAGGTTACACCAAATAGATAATTCCAATTAGTTTGGACTGGTGTTCCTCCATTTGTAAAAGCTATAGAAATTTGATAATTACCTAATGGCATTTCATTATTGTCGTTGGTAAATGTGTCAGACCAACTTGAACCTTCTCCACCGCATGCAGTATTTCCATTTCCTTGACCGATTTGGTTTCCGTCTGAATCAAGAACTTCAATGGAATAACTAACCTCTCCTCCTAGCCCTACACAACCTATATCTGTGAAAGAAATTGAGATTGACGATACAAATATTTCTACTGGAATATCATATGTAACTGTGTCTTCGGCACCATCAACTAATTCATTACCTTGTCCCTCTTCTGAATAGTCTTCGGGAACTACTTGTAACATTTTAGTGATTTCACCAGTTTCTCCATCTTCGTCGGTAACAGTTAAAGTGACATTATAGTACCCTCCAGAGTTCCATGAATAATCTGTACTGGATTCGTTAGTAGTTATTTCTTCTCCATCTCCGAAGTTCCATTTGTATTCTTTTATCGGTGCTCCCAAAGCAGAGGAATCACTGGCATCAAGCGTAATATTGTCATTCGATCTAATTTTCTCGCCTGAAGAAAATGTGAAGCTAGCCACAGGACCTAGTGATTTTACTTCAATATTTTTAGTTGAAGTAGTTTCTTGACCTTCACCATCTTCAACAGTAAGAGAAACAGTGTAAATTCCTGCTGAATTCCAGCTATACTCAGGCGATTTCAATGAGGAAGTTTTGTTATCTCCAAAATTCCAAAGAAAATCCAGTGCCCCACCTTCAGGATCGTATGAATCTTCTCCTGATAGCTGAATTTTTTCATTAACAAACAAAGAATTTACATCACTTGTTATTTTTGAAACCGGGGGTAGATTAGTTACAGTAAATGAATGAGTAACAGTACTACTTTCTCCGTCAGGATCCTCAACTGTCAAACTTACCGAATATTGCCCTTCACTAAGGTCTAAAGAAAATTTACTCTGCTTTGATGCAGTATAACTTGGGCCACCAGCTTCCGAAAGATCCCATGTATAAGTTAAGAAATCATTGTCAGGATCATTACTTGCTAGACCATTAAATGAGATTTCGTTTCCTTCAGAGTAAGCACCACCGTTACTCGGTGTTGTAATTGTAGCAGTTGGAGCTCTATTGCCTGGCTCGACAGTTATTACGACAATATCTTGTCCAGTTAAACCTCCAGGATCCTGAACAAGAAGAGTTAGTACTAAGTCTTTACCTGGAGAATCGACAATTACAGTATCAGACACTTGATTACTTAGGTCGATTGGACTTCCTAGTCCTGACAATGTCCATCTGTACTGCAGTTCGTCGCCATCAGCATCTTTAGATGCGGAACCATCTATTGTGAAAGGTTTACCAGCTTCCACTACATCGGCCTGTCTAGGCATCATGATTAAGGCTTCTGGAGCTGTATTTTTGTCAGCATTATCATCATTTCCAAGACACCCACTAAAGCACATAGTTAGAAGGGCTAATGCAACATAGATATTCTGTATTCGTTCCATTTTTCAGTTAATGATCTTCAAGCTATTAGTTTTGTTCTTATTGGCCTCTTTCCTCCACACGCTTGACAATCTAAAATTAAAGTCCTACCTCTTTTGATGAAATCCGTATCTGGTCTATTGCACTCCTGGCAAATTACAAACGTGTCTATGTACAGTTTAACACGTTCCTTAATTTTCTTTTCGGGAACTCTTCCTTGAAGAACCAACCTTCTGTTGTCTATAGAACCTGCAGTCCCAAGTTCTTGCAGTAAAAATTTATACAAATGATTTTCTTCTCTTCTTAAAACATCTAGTATTTCTGTAAAATTACGTATGATTGTTTTTTTACTTCCTTCGTGCAAAACCTCAGGTACGGGCGGAGTAAACCTTTCGGAGTTTTCCATTACGTCCTCTAAGCCGTCTCTTGCTCTTTCTAGTAGTTTTTGATAGTCTAAATCCACATTGTCCCAAATCAAGCCCTAGTAAAAAGGTTCCTTTACGGTTTTTTAATTAAACCATACAGCAAACCTAATGAAAATCCAAAATGCTGTATAAACAGCACAAGAGGAGCATAAAGTCCTTGTTTTACCTTTCCAGTTTGGAAGCCGACTAAAACTCCAGCTAAGCTTATAATTCCAAAATAGGCCAAATTCAGTATTATTGGAATCATTAAATCAACATTACCAACAAAGGGTATTTGGCTGTTTGATAAAGATAGATAATACAATGACATCAAAAAGAGGAAAGCGCTAATAAATGCAAAGTATCTAAGATCAAAGCTTCCGGGGTGCATTCTTGTTACCTGTGCTCTTGTTTTTCCGTAATTGAACATTTGTTTAAGGAATGGTAGAGGTCTAGATCGCCTGTGATGCCATACAACAACATCAGGTGCGTACAATATTCTAAATCCATTTTTTATTAGTCTTATATCAAATTCAGCATCTTCTCCTGGCCATAGAGTATCATGAAACTGAACAGTTTCAAATACTTTTTTTCTAATTATGTAATTACAAGTAGGATTATGTTCAATTTCTTTTGGTTTTGAATGTCCTATGGTGTATCTGAACGAAAAAAGAAATTTTGAACCAAATATTCTTCCTACTGCTTTGGCAAACGGCAGACCTTCTCTAGGCGTAAAGTTCGGTCCCCCCACACCAACATGTGTTGGATTTTCTTCAAGGTGTTTTACAGCGTTTTTCAGCCAATCTTCTCTAAGAATTGTATCATCATCTGTAAAAGCTATAATTTCTCCACTTGCTAATTCTACACCGATGTTACGTTTTTTTCCAGCAGCTACAGGTT
>PBPR01000061.1 GCA_002724775.1 Methanobacteriota archaeon | reverse complement strand
TCTTGAAGCAGACCAATCAAACAAAATATATTGGTATGAAAACGATGGAACTCCTGACGATGGCACCTGGTCAATGACCAAAATTAAAGGAGGATTAACAGATGCTCATGTAGTTGCTACAGCAGATTTGGACAACGATGGAGATATTGATGTAATTTCAGGCGCATATACGGCTAACAAAATTTCCTGGCATCTTAATGATGGAACACCAGGAGATGCTGTTTGGACAACTTATCAAATTGGCACTCCAACCAAGCCAACATCAATATTCCCAGTTGACATTGATTACGATGGAGATATTGACATAATTACATCTACAGATCAATCAAGTGGTAAAGTTCGATTAGCCTTGAACGACGGAACACCTGACGCTGGATGGACCTGGAGCAATATCGCTTCTTCTATAAACAGAGTATCTAGTGTATTTGTGGCAGACATAAATGGTGATGGAAATTTAGACGTAGTTTCAGCTGCATATGCTGGAGATGAGATAAGTTGGCACGAAAATAGCGGTGCTGCAATCCCTGAGTTTTCTAACATTTTGATGCCTATTGCATCAGTTTTGACAATAATTGGTTTAAATCGTTTTAGAAGGTATTAATAATGGGTTTTAATAATACAGACATGAAAAAGATATTGAATATAATAATTGCCATAATGCTTCTTTTTGCTCCATTAGCCAGTTTTGATAATTCTGACAATGGCCCCCGTTCTTCAATAGTTACATTTTTTGGCTCACAAGTCGATGACGATTGTGATAATGAAACCAAAGACGATGATTCGCCTTATTACGTCAATAAAGCTAACGGTAATGATGACAATTCAGGTTCAGCTAATTGCCCTTTTGCAACAATAGGTAAAGCCGCTGAAGTTATGGAAAATGGAGATACTGCAATTATCTCACATGGAATATATAGAGAATCAATATCTGTTCAAAACAAAGATGATTTAATTTTTAAAGCTGCAGAAAATGAAAAAGTAGTGATTGATGGTTCTCGAGACATAGAAAATGATCTCGATGGAGAATGGTCACTATTCCAAGAGGGAATATATCAGACGAATTTGAGCGGCGATGCATGGCAGTTATTTGTCGATTTTGAAGAAATGGTTCCAGCGCGCTGGCCTAATGCTAATTTTTCAGATGGTTCCGTATTTGACAGGTCAATATCTTGGGCTGAAGGATCGATGGATTCAGATAAATACAAGGATGAAGACGGAAATTGGGTATATCCTTATGAAAACGGAGAGCTTATCGATATTACTGGATTGAATGAGAGCGGATTTGATCCTACAGGTGCAATAGCTATTTTGAACGTAGGTTCTTTCAGAACTTGGAGCAGAAATATAACTAGTTTTGATAGTGATAATAATTCCTTTAGTTATGACGAAGTGTCCAGCTGGAAAACAAAACATCATTATTATTTTTTAGAAGGTAAATTGGAATTGATTGATTCTCCAGGTGAATGGTTCTTCGATAATGATAACAATACACTGTATTTTATGCCTCCCGAGGGTGTAGATCCTAGTGAAGAAAATATACGAGTAAAAACTCAAGCTTACGGATTTTCATCTGTGGACGGAGACAGAATTACGCTAGAAAATATAGATTTTTTCGCCAACACTTTTAGATTCGAAAACTGTGAAAATTGTACGGTTAGTGATAGCCATTTATTGTATCCTAGTACTTCGAAGAGATCGTTGAATATTGCTGGTGAAGATGTAGATGAGAGATGGGTTACTCGGTTTGATAAATCTTCAGGGTGTATCGTAGAAAATTCATCATTTTTATACACTGATGGGACAGCTATTGAGTTTCATGGAGCTGCCTTACAATCTCATAACAACACAATCAGGAATTCTTACTTTTATCATATTGATTGGTCCGCTAGTGATACTCCTGGGCTAATGGTTACAATCATGGAAAAAGGAAAAGATGCTAATTTCTCAAACAATATTATTCATTTGACTGGAGCTTCAGCTACTGTATCTATAGGCGATGCACCAACTGTAATGTATAACGAAATATGGAATACAGGTTTGTTGCAGAGTGATGGAGCCGTTGTACAGATGATGATGGCAGCACAAAAAGATGCCAATATCGCTTACAATTGGATTCACGACACTAAAAAATACGGAATTCGAATGGATGGTCCCGCAGGAGGTACTAATGAAGGGAGGAACGCAACTGTTCACCATAATGTATTGTGGAATGTTTCTGCAGGCTTGATGGTTAAAGGCGATTACCATAACACTCACAATAATACAGTTTTTGGAGAAGACTATGATAAAAACAATATTATTGTTCTTTATGAAAATGGTTTTGGTAATGAAAATTCGATAACAGAATTTAATGCTGCAGATAGAATAGCAGCACATAGAACAGGTTCCTTCGAAGATTATCCTGTTCAAGGAGAGTACAATGCATCAAATAATTATAATGGATATGTAAATGATAATGGGAGTGTTGAATCTCAGCTAATAGATCCTCAGAATTATGATTTTAGGCCAAAGAATGGTTCAGCAGTTTACAATAGAAGTGTTGGGGCTTACGGGCCTAACGACAATTGGGTTGCAGGAACAACTTGGCATTTTATGGGTTCAGAGCTTCCTTTCGAAGGATGCATGGATGAGGACGCAAAAAATTATGAACAGAAGGCATTGTTTTCAGATGGTTCATGTGAGTATTATGTTGAAGGATGTATGGATCCCGATGCTAAAAATTACAATTCTGAAGCAGAAGTAGACGATGGTTCGTGTGAATATTACATTGAAGGATGTATGGATCCCGATGCTAAAAATTACAATTCTGAAGCAGAAGTAGATGATGGTTCATGCGAGTATTATGTTGAAGGTTGTATGGATGTAAATGCTACAAACTACAATTCAACAGTAGAGGTAGATGATGGTTCTTGTGAATANCCNGNACCAATTGAGGGCTGTATGGATGTAAACGCTACAAATTATAATTCAACGGCAGAAATAGATGATGATTCTTGTGAATATCCTGAGCCTGTGAAAGGATGTACAAACGAAACGGCTAACAATTATAATTCAACAGCTGAAGTAGACGATGGGAGCTGTGATTTTACAGAAGAGAAGCTAGATTATTGTCCTGATGAAATCAACGAATATAACGAAAATTTAGTAGACGATTCATGTCTCGTTCCAGCNGATGAAACTAATGATGCAGAAATGGATCTGCCTCTAAAAGATTACGAAGAATTTTTATTTCCTATATNTTTTATTTTATTTTTTGTTGCCCCTCCTCTTTATCTTATATTTTTTGCTAACAGGAAAAGATAAACTAATTTAGTCCGGCATTGATGGGAGTGTAATGGCAGGATTGCTTAAAGGAAAAATTGCAGTGGTCACTGGAGGTTCCAAAGGGATTGGCTATAGCATAGCGGAGCGCTTTGTTAATGAAGGTGCTAAAGTAGTAATCTCAAGTAGGAATACTCAAGAATTAGAGGCTTCAGCTCAGAATCTTAATTGTGAATATTTTGCGCTTGATGTAAGCGATTCAAATTCAGTAAAGTCCATGCAAAAGTGGTTAGTTGATAAATTTGGTACATTTGATATTCTAGTCAACTGCGCAGGAGCCGTCAGATTCGACAATATAATTGATGCTACAGAGGAAGATTGGGATTTCCAAATATCAGTAAACCTAACAGGAACTTTCCTTACTTGTAATAAATTTACTCCGATTATGAATGACGGCGGCGCAATTTTGAATATTTCCTCAACCTTAGGTCTTAGAGCTATGGAAGGAGCGGTTGCATATTGTGCAGCCAAAGGCGGAGTAGTAAATCTAACGAAAGCCATGGCGCTTGATCTGGTAGATAAAATNAGAGTTAATTGTNTGTGCCCTGGAGTTGTAGAAACTCCAATGGTTAAGCANAGAATAGAAACGGGTCAAGCCACNAGAGAATATCTTGAGAATGTTCAGCCAATGGGGAGAATGGGTACTCCTGANGAAGTAGCTTCTATGGCTTTACATCTTTGTGGACCTGAATCAGGCTGGACAACAGGTTCTATAATTTCAATNGACGGTGGTCAGACTGCAGCTTAGATATAGCCAAGCTTACTGTAACATGTGGATTATTACGATATATTAGGGGTCGAGANGAACGCCGATTCTGAATCAATCAAAAAAGCTTACAAAAAATTAGCTAAAAAACACCACCCAGATTTAAATCCAGATAATATTGAATCTTCAGAAGAGCATTTCAAAAAAATTAATGAGGCTTATCATGTTCTAATTGATGAAAAAGAGCGTAAAAAATACGATCAATTCGGTTCAGAATATATTCCTCGTAAAGCACCAGAATGGCAAGCTACAAATGTTTGGACAGGTACTTGGGATTATATTAGATGAGTAACGAAAACATAGTAATNGTTCAAGATCTAGAAAAAAAGTACAAGAGTGGTACTCATGCAGTTAAAGGAATTAATTTTAATGTAAGAAAAGGAGAGATTTTTGGAATGCTTGGCCCTAATGGTGCAGGTAAAACCACTACTCTACAGATGATGGGCACTCTTTTGGGAATAACAGAAGGTAAGATTAAGATATTGGATTATGACGTCTCTACAGAGTCCAGCCTTGTACGAGAAAACATAGGTTTTGCACTCCAAGAAGCTGGATTGGATAGTTTATCTACAGTTCGAGAATTAATTGCATTTCACGTAAAGCTTTTTGGATTCAGAGGAGTAGAAATCCAAGAGCGAGTTGAGCAGAGTCTTTCATTATTAGATTTACACGAATATTCGGATCAAATGATACCCGAGCTTTCTGGCGGTACGCAAAGAAGATTGGACTTAGCAGTATCATTAGTTCATGATCCAAAATTGTTAATCTTAGACGAGCCAACCACAGGTTTAGATCCTGCACATAGGGCAGATTTGTGGAGTTTGTTGAAGAAATTAAAGAATGAGAAAGGTATTACAATTGTGATGTCCACACATTACATGGAGGAAGCCGATTTTCTCTGCGATAGGCTTGCAATAATTGATTCAGGAGAAATAGTTGCAATAGATACTCCTCAGAAATTGAAAAAGACAATAGGCAAAGATAGAATTGAATTTAAGTTATTTGAATCGTTGGATGAAGGGCAAATTAGATTAGTAAAAGAAAGATTTGACGAGGCAGACGTTTTAATTGAAGAATCTTATTTTACAATTAGAGTGGGAGATGGAGAAGAAGCTCTCTTGGATACACTTAAGAGTATTATTGATATGGATGTTAAGGTTAAAGGAACTAAAGTATTACGACCCACACTTGATGATGTATACCTAAAGTATACGGGAAAACGTCTGGAGGAGGTATAATGAAATTCAGCACAATCTTTACACTTTACATTAGAAATCTCAAGCAATACAAGCGTCTTCCTGCAGTTTTGGCATTTAGTTTCATTGTTCCAGTAATTCAATATCTCATATTTTCTAATTTATTCAATAGCTTGTCTGATGTGCCAGGTAATCCATATGGAGATTATCCTTACTACATGTACATTACCCCAGCTATAATCATTCTGACTGCAATATTTGGTAGTGTAAATTCATCAGCAGCNCTCTTAGTNGACTTAAACACAGGTTATTTCGATAAACTGAGAGCTACACCAGCAAGNTTAGCACCNCAGATTATTGCGCGTTTTATGTCAGAATTCACCAGACTATCTTTGCAATTATTTCTAATAATTACAGTGTCTATTNTGTATCACAAAAGAGTTAGCGGTGTTTTGGAATTACCGGAAGCAGGTATATTGGGCTTGATTACTATCGTAATTCTTGCAGCTTCTTTTGGAATTGGAGTAGTTGGTAATTTAGTAGTTGCCTTAGCATTTAAAACAAAAAGTGAACAAGCCGTTCAAGCTGTATTTCCACTTTTCTTTGTAGCAGTTTTTATGAGCACTGCATATGTTCCCAAAGTTTTACTTCCAGACTGGTTGCAGTCTGCAGTTGATTATAATCCTAGTGAATATTTGATAAGGGCTGTGAGAGGTATTTTTTTGGAAGGTTTTACAGATTCAACGCTTG
>PBPR01000001.1 GCA_002724775.1 Methanobacteriota archaeon | reverse complement strand
AGCTACTACTGGTTCTGATGCTACTGGTTGAGCTACTACTGGTTCTGATGCTACTGGTTGAGCTACTACTGGTTCTGATGCTACTGGTTGAGCTACTACTGGTTCTGATGCTACTGGTTGCGTAAGCTCAGAGTTTCCAACTTCTGGAACTGGAATTTTAGGGCCAAATAAGCCAAACCACTTTCTTCGCGTTTTAGATTCCACAGGAGCATTTGAACTTGGAACTTCTGCAATTTGGGGATTTTCTACTACGCTAGCTGAAATTTGAGGCTCTTGAACCTCTTGCACTACTGGCGAGGGCACCTCAACCACTACTTGCTGTGGTTCAGTACCCATTTCATCTAAATCCTGATATTGGGTATCATCGTCATAATCGTCGTCAAAATCATCTTCATAATCATCATGATTAGAATATTTTTGATAAATGTATATCGCTGATAGAAGGCCAAATACTAAAACGCCTCCAAACAATAAAAGGTTCGAGGATTCTTCCTCCACTGCTGCCGTTGTTTTTAGTTTAAAAGAGTAAGACTCAGAAATACGTAAACCTTCTTCATTCATTATCCAAACTTGAAGATTGTAGGTTTCTATATCTGAACTAGCAGGAACAGAAGATCTCATTGTAATTTCAACCGATTGCTGTCCTGGAAGTAATGTCTTGAAAGAACCATATGAAATCTGCTTTCCATCTTTATCAAAAAAAGTTACCCAGTCTTTTGCTAGTTGATCATTTACCGACATGCCATCAACTTCAAAGTATATCTGCTTAGCCTCGTTTATATCAAGATTAGTTATATCGAAAGTATGAGAGGAAGATGAACCTATAGCTGAGGACAATTGAAGATTCGAGTTTCTAAGATTTATTAAGCCACTTTGAAGAAATTCAACCGAAAATGTAGCGGACTCTTTATTGCCGTTACCTGCAGAAGTCCCTTCAATTTGAACTAAAGTACTTGTTCCAAAATAATCTGATCGTGGAGTTAACTTAACAGCTACTTCGGCCTCCTGGCCGGGGTTCAAGGAAGAAACAAAACTTGGATTGAACGAATAAATGAAAGAATCATCCTGCGATGAACCTGCAAGGTTGTAATTGTTTTCAGTATTACCGCGATTAGTTATCAAAACCTGCATTTCTAATGGCTCTCTGTCTTTAATAATAAATGAGTCACCATCAAAATTGTCATTACCGGTCTCAATAACTTCTATTGAAAAATCCCAATCCGGCTCAGCTTCTTCAGCAGTTGTTATTAAAACTCTTGAATCTTTAATGGATGAATCAGATGCTGCAGTAACTGTAATGGTTATCGATAATTCTTGACCATCTGATACTGAATCTTGCGGAGTAATAGTTACCTTTATTGTTTTGCTATCTCCTGCATCCAGCATAAAATCTGTATAATCTATTGATATATCCCAATTATTATCGTACTCAGTAGTAACAATGAAGTCATCTTCACCGGAACCAGTATTTCTGATTGATAGGGTATATATTGCGCTATTACCGAGTACTACCTTTTTCGAAGTACTAGAAACAGGATCCATCTCAACATCTGGTTTTGGAGTAATGTAAATATTGAGTATTCTATTATCACTCCAATCGTCTCCAGTTAATATGTCTGAAACTTTAATGCTAACATCATAATCATTATCGCCTGCAGGTAAACTTCTACCCTCGTAAGACCACAAAAATTGAATTTCCATGTAGCTACTTTTTTCGGAAACTGAATCTACTGAAGATTCCCAAATAGATTCATCCCTGGGGCCCATGGATAGTTCATAACTATTTTTACTGTTAGACAAAATTTGATCTACTCCAAATACTGAATATACTTTGACGTAGATTGTAACTTCCGATTGACCTTCGTTAACAAATGGTTCACCGCCACCACGTATTTGCACGTGGCTTATTGATATCTCGACACCTGTATTTCTAGAAGAGGAACCGTATTCCATGAGAATTGTCGTATTAGCTGGTGGTGCAGGTGGTGGTGTACCTGGCTGAGCTGTCCAACTAGCTTCAATTAGTAAAGTTAGAGATGAAGTACCTAAATTTGTTAATTCTATATTAGAAGAACCTGTGATTTCAATAGTGTCTCCAGCGGCAACTACGTCTGTAAATTCAAACGCAGCCAAATTATTATCATCTTGTATTATGGTGTATCTGATATTAACAGTAGCATCTCTATTTGAGGAGACCCAAGTATTTCCAGACCAATCACCTGATAGATTTGAATTTACATCAAGTGAACCTGTACTCCACCTACCTATTTCCTTGAAAACTCCTTGCTGATCTTGCTCATTCGAAGCAATAGCTACAGTTTCAACNTTNGAGCCTGATGGCGAATCAATAGACAANGAACCTTCAGATTCTCCTGNTATNAACAANGGCACTGAGGCAAAGTTTTCGCCTTCAGCATCTCCAACCNAGAATANAAGCAAAAAGGCAACTGACAGANATAAACCTATTTTCTTCATTTTTAAACTANTCTTTGATNCCGTAATTCCANATCTTATCGCCTATATAATGTANTGACTTTATTGCCTTACCTTTTGCAGACGTAAGCATCTCTTCTGCGTTCATCAACGCAATACCAATTGCTAATGGTTTATGATGGTTTTCCTCTCTTATCCAAACATATTGACCTTTAACTACTTCTGGACTNACGTCGTTAATCCCTGCNGACATTGTATTAGCCCCATTGCAAACATATGGAACTGCTCCCATATCTACCTGAACCCAGCCACTAACTACTGAATTTGAAAGCAAGCCTCTAACAGCCAAATGCACTACCTTGTCATCTATTAAAGCAATTATGTTTCCTTTNGAAATTAAAACGTCAAAATTATCTGTTTTACCAATCTCATATTTACCTGCAACAATTGGCATATCAAGATTATGGGTCCTAGAAAGACCCTCTTTAATGAAGCGCGCCTCTTTTTTGTTTATTGGCCTGCGCTTCTTTACTACTAAGTCTGATACCACAACTCTCAATAGAGAGCATTTTATGTAGGTCCGCCCTTAGAATTTTNTGAAAGTAAGTGTNGTAGGAACTGGGTACGTCGGACTTGTAACTGGTGCTACATTAGCAGACCTAGGCAACCAAGTTGTTTGCTTGGACATTGCTGAAGAAAAAATAAATATTCTGAATAGTGGAAAATCTCCAATATACGAACCCGGATTAGACAAACTTATTCAACAAGGACTTAAAGCTAAAAATTTAAANGGCTCTACTGAAATTAAACAAAATATACGAAACTCAGATATTACATTTATNTGTGTAGGCACTCCATCAGATAAGGAAGGAAACATTGACTTAAGTTACATNAAATCCGCATCATCTGAAATAGGACGNGCGCTTAGGGATAAGGATGGAACTCATACTGTAATTGTNAAGTCAACNGTCATTCCGTTAACAACCGAAGAAGTAGTAATGCCAAACATTTTGAAGAAAAGCGGGTGGAAAAGAGAAAAATTAGGAATAGGCATGAATCCTGAGTTCCTAAGAGAGGGAAATGCCATTCATGATGCTCAGAATCCTGACAGGATAGTGATAGGCTATGCTGATGAAATTGCTCGGGAGAAATTGAACGAGTTGTACAAATCATACAGTTGTACTAAACTTGAATGCATTCCTAGAACTGCTGAATTGATAAAGTACGCATCCAATTCTTTTCTGGCTACTAAAATTTCTTTCGTAAACGAAATCGCAAATATGTCCAATGTATGGGGAATTGATTTTCAAGAAGTAGCCGAAGGAATGGGATTGGATAGCCGAATTTCATCTGAATTTCTTAGGGCTGGTGCTGGTTTTGGAGGATCTTGTTTTCCAAAAGACGTTAAAGCTCTGGCTGCAGCTGCAAAAAACTCTAAAGTTGAATCTCTTATGCTAAAAGCTACTTTAGAGGTCAATGATTTACAACCAAAACTAATTGTAAAAATGGCTGAGGAAAGGCTAGGCGTGATAAAAGGTAAAAACATAGCAGTTCTAGGTTTAGCTTTCAAACCAGACACAGATGACATCCGTGAAAGTAGAAGTGAAATTGTTATCAAAGATTTGATTGAGAAAGGAGCAAATGTAACGGCCCATGATCCAGAAGGAATGGCTAATTTTAAAGAAATCGTAGACATTCCAATGACTGCAACTCCAGAGTTAGCAACTGAAAAGGCTGATTGTGTAATTTTAATGACCGAATGGGAAGAGTACCAAAATTTAGATTTAGAGTTACTTTTGAGACGAATGGCCGGAAACGTGTTAATCGATGGAAGAAGGGCATTAAATTCAAATGAAGCTGAACGTATAGGTTTTGACTACAAAACTATAGGCTTGGGCTAAACAAATTATTTTATAACCCCTTCAGGTGAAGCATCACCCCGATACGGTCCGAGAACTGCTTTCGGGAGATTATGGTAAAAAATGAGTAAAGGAACTGCTGCACAAGGTAAACGCCAGAGACAGACTCACTTAATCTGCAGAAGATGTGGTCGTCACGCTTATCACATGCGCAAGAAGAGATGTGCTGCATGTGGGTTCGGGGCAAGTTCGAAAACTCGTGAATACAAGTGGTCTAAGACTCATTAGTTATATTTTAACTGAAAAGACTAAATCCCCCCTTTCATATGTTTAATTGATAATTAAATGTGCGGCATTCTTGGAATTTTAGCTAATAAAGGTCCAATAAGCAATCTTTTGTATGATGGATTGTTAGTTTTGCAGCACCGTGGACAAGATGCCGCAGGTATTGTTGTATGTGATGAGGACAAGCTACACCTAAGAAAAGATAATGGTTTAGTCAATGATGTATTCCAAAAAGAGCATATCCATAACTTAAGAGGAAAATCTGGAATTGCACATGTCAGATATCCAACTGCAGGTACTGCATCTGCTGCAGAAGCACAACCACTTTACGTTAATCACCCATATGGAATTTCGCTTGCACACAATGGAAATTTAACAAACGCTGAAGAGCTTACTAACGAACTTTACAAGGAAAATTTGAGACATATAAATACTAACTCTGACTCTGAAATTTTACTGAATATACTTGCTAACGAACTAGAAAATAATCGGAAAGATACTAGCGAGCCTCCAAACCTGAAGCCTAAAGATTTATTCAAAGCCGTCGAAGGCCTACACAACCGATGTTCTGGAGGATATGCCGTTGTTGGAATGATTGCAGGCTATGGACTTTTTGCTTTTAGAGATCCTAATGGGATTAGACCTTTAGTCTATGGTAAAAATGATTCTGAGGAAAATTTTTCATGGGGAATCTCTTCAGAAAGTGTTGCTCTTACTTCACTAGGCTTTGATGACGTGACTGATTTGGCGCCTGGAGAAGCTATGTTTATTGATAATAACGGAAAGATGTCTAAGAAACAATGCTGCAATAATACGAAATTGTCTCCCTGTATCTTTGAGTATGTTTATTTTGCTAGACCTGACTCGGTAATTGATGGGGTGTCTGTACATCAAGCTAGGTTAAACATGGGTACATTATTGGCCAAAAAAATTCTGAAAGAGTGGCCTGAACATGATATTGACGTAGTTATACCAGTTCCAGACAGCGGAAGAATTTCTGCAATACAATTAGCGAAAGAATTGGATATTGATTATCGTGAGGGATTAGTAAAAAACCGATATATTGGAAGAACATTTATCATGCCAGGGCAATCAATTCGAAGAGACTCTGTTAGAAAAAAATTGAATACTGTTGAACATGAATTTGCAGGGAAAAAAGTTCTCCTCGTAGATGACTCTATCGTTAGAGGTAACACTTCAAGAAAAATTGTGGAAATGGCAAGGCTGTCCGGGGCCAAAAAAGTATATTTTGCATCTGCAGCACCTCCTGTAAGATTTCCTAATGTTTATGGAATTGATATGGCTGCATCCAGTGAATTTATAGCAAACAAAAATACAATTGAAGAAATAGCCAAAAATATGGGAGCTGATAGATTATTTTACCAAGATCTAGAGGATTTAGTAGAAAGCGTGAAAGTTGAAGCTACTGGGCCTCAAGAATTCGACACTTCCTGCTTTAACGGATTTTATGTGACTGAAAATGTCTCATCTGAATACTTAGAAAAAATAGAAAGAATTCGAAGTGACTCTTCAAAACAACACGGCAGTGTAAGCGAAGAACCTATAGGAATACATAATCAAGGTTAGTTCCAAATAAAAAAAGTTTCATTGCCAAAACGTAGTGCTTCAACTGTTTTACCATTCCAATTGGGTGGAGAAACAGCCTCAACGGTTTGATGCGTGAAAGGATCTAAAAGTAAAAATTGATCTTCTCTTGAACTTATTATTTGAACGTTAAGAGAGTCGTCTAAAATGTTAGGGTTTCTAAGAGTATCTATTTCCACCATTTTCTTTGTATATGGCGATTCCATCAATTTTAGCTTTGCTTTCCTTCTATCTAACCTCGTAACCTGATAAACTTTTTCTTTAATTAAAAGAAAGTCTCCCACTAAAAAACTTGGTAGACGTACTCCAAAAGTGTGTCTCAATAGGTCTCTGCCGTCTTTACGNCCGACTAAACTATTAGTCTCATTAACGTGTCCTCCAAACTGAATCATTAACTCTCTGGCCAAAGCTCTTGCTCTCTCTGTGGATGACAATTGAAAATCAAAACCACCTTTTACAGGTCCATTTTCAGTAGAAAAAAATTCAGCTGGGGAAGAATCGATATCTTTGAAAACTTTTTCAACTGCAGCATCTAAAACCGACTTTTGCTTAGTCCTAATCTGTAAAATAGCTTCATAGTAACCTCCTGCATGCCTTGAACATGTTTGGCATACTTGATACTTAATCTCAACAACCTGCTCCAAATCTGATTCAAGAGGAAGTCCGCCATAATTTGCTCTTGTTTTAGCCAGAACTCGATATTTGCTTGGATCTAATTGCTTCATCGTCAGATCAGTTTTTTGTTGAGATAAATTATCATGCCAAATAATTGAACTTTCAAAGAAATGCCCTACTGCTGATTCAACACTGTCGAATTCAAGCCAAGTTCCTGGTATTTTCAAGGAATAACAAGACTTGCAGTCTACCATTCTTAATACTTCTGGAAGACGCGAAATTACTACAGTTTCACGAACGCATTTATGGCAAATTTGGGAAATGAGGGGAGGTTCAGCCCCGCACTTAAGGCATATATCCATTAATCATCTAAAGGAGGGGGATTTTGTTTTTTATGCTTCGAAAGGCTTTTGTTCGGCATTACTTAATAAAAAGTATGAAATCGTTTAAACCTAATGAAAAAATTAAGGATAATGCATACATCGGAAGTATTGAAAAATACAATGAAATATATGATTATTCTATAAAAAATCCTGAAGGTTTTTGGGCTGAACAAGCCGAACGAATTTCTTGGTTTAAAAAATGGGGAAAAGTATGGAATTGGGATTTTAACAAAGCTGAAATCAGTTGGTTTGAGGGTGCTAAATTGAACGCATGCTACAATTGTGTTGATAGACATGTAGAAAGTGGTTTCGGGAACGAAACTGCTCTGATTTGGGAGGGAAATAACTCCTCAGAAAACCGGAAATTAACCTATGATGATTTATTAAGAGAAGTACAACTAGCTGCAAATTCTTTGAAAGATTTAGGCGTAGCTAAGGGAGACCGTGTATGCATTTATATGCAAATGATACCTGAATTAACTATTGCACTATTGGCCTGTGCAAGAATAGGTGCTGTACATTCTGTTGTTTTTGGAGCTTTTTCTCCGGATAGTTTAGAATCAAGAATCAATGATTCCGAATGTAAAGTCCTAGTCACTCAAGATGCTGGAGTTAGAGGCACAAAGACTGATATTCCAATGAAGAAGAATGCTGATGAAGCTCTCAAAAATACGCCATCTATTGAGAAAGTTCTTGTTGTTAGAAGAACTGGAAGTCCTACTGAAATGATACGAGGGAGGGATGTTTGGTGGCATGAGGCTATGGAATCAGCTGATAGTTTATGTGAACCTGAAATAATGGACGCGGAAGATCCTTTATTCATTCTGTACACTAGTGGTTCCACGGGAAAACCAAAAGGCGTAATGCACACTACTGGTGGATATATGGTTTATACTTCTACGACTCATCATTATATTTTCGACTATAAACCAGGAGAAATTTATTGGTGTACTGCTGATATTGGATGGATTACAGGCCATTCATATATTGTGTATGGACCTATGGCAAATCGCGCTGTAACAATGATGTTTGAAGGAGTACCAAATTATCCTGATTATGGAAGATTTTGGGAAATTATTGAAAAACATAAAGTGAATATCTTCTATACTGCACCTACCGCATTAAGAGCTTTAATGAAAGAAGGTGACAATTGGCCAAAAAAATACAATCTTGAAAGTTTAAGATTACTGGGGACCGTCGGAGAGCCAATTAAAGAACCTGAATGGATGTGGTACCATTCCGTTATTGGTAACGAGAGATGCCCTATTGTTGATACTTGGTGGCAAACTGAAACTGGTGGAATAATGATTACACCATTGCCTGGAGTTACTGAAACTGAACCTGGATCTGCAACTAGACCATTTTTTGGAATTTTACCGCAACTAGTAGACGATGAAGGGAACGTTTTAGAAGGAAACAACGTTGAAGGAAATCTGGTAATGGAAAGGCCATGGCCAAGCATAATGAGAACTGTTTATGGAGATCATCAAAGATTTTTTGATACCTATTTTTCGCGTTTCCCTGGTAAATACTTTTCTGGAGATGGATGTAAAAGAGATGAAAAAGGATATTATTGGATAACTGGAAGAGTAGACGATGTTATAATCGTATCAGGGCATAATTTAGGTACTGCTGAAATTGAAGGCTCAATAGGAAGACATCCTGATGTAGCTGAGGCTGCAGTTGTTGGTTATCCCCATGAAATAAAAGGAAACTCAATCTATGCATTTGTAACTCTTAGAACTGGCAGGAAAATAACTGAAAAAACTAAATCTGAAATTGCTAAAATAGTAAGGGCAGACATAGGTCCACACGCTACCCCTGAAAAAATACAATTTACTGAGGGGTTACCAAAAACTCGCTCCGGTAAGATAATGAGGAGAATTCTGAGAAACATAGCTTCTGATAGTGTGGACAATCTAGGTGATATCTCTACATTGGCTGATCCCAGTGTCGTAGAATCTCTGGTTAGTGAAAGGATTTAGTCGCTGGGTTTAACCATTTTTTCGGGATTTAATATTTCAATAAGCTCCTCTTCAGATAGATCAGTTAACTCTAGTGAAGTTTCTAGAACTGTTTGGCCAGACTTATGAGCTTCTTTTGCAATTTTAGCTGCCTTTTCATAGCCAATTACTGGTGCTAAAGTAGTAGCCAGCATCAATCCTGACATCAATAACTCCGGACCTTTATTGGTGGCCTCAAGACCATCAATACACTTTGTTGCAAAAACTTCAACCGATGAAGATAAAAGTGAAACTGCCTGCAAAAGATTGTGAGCTGCAAAGGGCAACATTGTGTTTAGTTCAAAATAACCGCCTTGTCCACTTTGAACAAGAGCTGTGTCGCAAGCTATTACTTGTGAAGAAGCCTGTATGATTGCCTCAGGAATAACTGGATTAACTTTACCTGGCATAATTGAAGAACCTGGCTGAACTGCCGGTAGAGATAATTCAGCAATGCCTGAACGCGGTCCTGACCCCATTAAACGAATATCATTAGCAATCTTCTGTAAACTAACTGCCAAGCCTCGGAGCACTCCACTAGTTGTCAGCGCACCATCTAGACTAGATTGGGCCAAGAAATGATTGTCTGTTTCATAAACATCTATTCCCGAAAACTTAGATATATATTGACAAGCCAGTTCTGAAAATTTAACCTTGGTGTTTACACCAGTACCTACTGCAGTACCTCCCAACGCAAGCAGTGACAATTCATCTTTGGCAAGTAATAATCTATCAAGCGAACGCTCAATCAGTCCTGCATAGCCCACAAACTCTTGCCCTAGTCTTATTGGTGTAGCATCCATTAAATGAGTTCGACCTGTCTTTATTACAGACATGAACTCTTCGGACTTTTGGTTAAGACTAGTTTGTAAATTTAGCAATGAAGGACAGAGACTCTCTTCTATTTCAATGAGTGCTGATAAATGAAGGGCTGACGGAATTACATCGTTCGATGATTGTCCTTGGTTTACATGATCATTAGGGTGTATCTTTAGGCCACTCTGCTCGGACGAGATAGTAGCAATTACTTCATTAGCATTCATATTTGTTGAAGTCCCAGATCCAGTCTGAAAAACATCTACTGGAAAATGCTCATCGTATTTTCCTTCGGCCACACTTAATGAAGCTGAGATTATCACTTCTTTCATTTGATTATCAATAATTCCTAGTTCTGCATTTGCTGCTGCAGCTCCGGCCTTGATATACCCTAAAGCTCGAATAAAAGAACGTGACATTGGAATACCGCTAATTGGAAAATTGAGTACTGCCCGTTGCGTACTTGCACCCCACAATGCGGATTTTGGAACTTCCATTTCTCCCATAGTGTCAGACTCTGTTCGAGTATATGGATCTGAAGGTAAACTTCCTGTTAATGATAAATTATTAGCGCTTTTTTTAATCGATTTNTTGTTTATAGAAGAACGCATCTTTTGCTTTCTGCTTTCAGGGCATTCGTACATTCCATACTTTGGAAATCTAACGTGACCATCATTCAAATTTTCTATATGAACTTTCAGCATTGAATTAATTGATAGATCATCATAGCATTCTTCAACATATTTTTGAAGACTTTCTTTTACTTTTTTAGTTACTCTTATGGAAGTGTAGTCTGTTTTAGACATATTATCGTNATGAAGACAATAGTATTAAAAAGTATGCATTTTGTATATATATGCATTTTGCATACACAAAATAATGGATTAGAGCTCAATAAATTATTTTTTTGTGCTTCTTTATCTAAACTGGAGCGTAAGGAGGTGGATTATGTGGGTCCCAACAGGTCACATATCTTTCATCTAAATCATCCAACTGATTCATCACTGAATTTGGAATTTCAAAATCGAAAACTGCAAAGTTTTCTATGATTCTGNCTCGATTAACTGATTTAGGAAGCACGACCATCTCTCTTTGAATTGCCCAACGAATCAAAACTTGAGCAGGAGTCTTGCCTAATTCTTCTGAAATCTTGACTAATCGCGGCTCGTCCATACGCTTNGCATGAACTAATGGGCTGTAAGCCTCAATAATTATGTTTTTCGAGTTACAATATTCTAAAAGATCTCTTTGATAATGATAAGGATGAAATTCTACCTGATTAATTGCAGGTAAAATATCATATTTTGACTCTAATTCTTTCAAATTATCGATAGTAAAATTACTCACACCTATAGATCTACAAAGACCTTTATTTCGGAGCTCTATGAAAGCCCTCCAAGAATCATTTCTTAAATCTTTCAACGGCCAGTGGATTAGGTAAAGATCAATATATCCACAATCTAACCTTGCTAAACTCTTCTCGCATGCCTCAAGCGCCGTTTCATAGCCTTGGTCTTTATTCCATAATTTTGTAGTTATAAACAAATCATTTCGCGGAACGCTTACTGCGTTAATTGCTCTACCTACATCTGATTCATTATCGTAAGCTCTAGCTGTGTCTATGTGTCTATAGCCTGCTTCAATAGAATCAAAAACTGCATTGTAGGTTGAATCGCCAGGCTCTGATTTCCAAGTACCTAACCCTACAACTGGAATCTTGTACCCATCATTCATAGTCATGTACAATTGATTTGTCATAATACTCCAAAGAACTGGCTAAATTAATTATTTGTATATCTCTACAAAGTTTTCATGTAAATGGCCATTAGAAGCAAGCCATTCAAACGTGTCTAGTGTATATGGCTCGCCCTTGTAATTTGTAATTTTTCCTCCTGCTTCTTCTAGAATCGCTATTCCTCCAGCCATGTCCCAAGATTTTGCACCAGTCACGATATAACCCTCTAATCTGCCTGCTGCAATATATGCCATAGTTAGCGCAGCCATTCCTAACTTCCTTGTTGACTGAATCTCTTTTTCTAGAGCTACAAATTTACGTCCCATTTTCTCATAATATTCACCATCTCGATTATAAGGAAGACTTGAAGCTACAATTGCTTGCTTCATTTTACTGACATTTGAAACATGTAAACGTTTAGGTTCTCCTTTGTTGTATAAATCATTCAAAAAAGCTCCATTTCCCTTAGATGCATAAAATAACTCTTTACGTACTGGATCTGCAATCACACCAACTAATACTTCATTTCCTTTGCACAATCCAATNGATGGGCCAAATAATGGAAACGAGTGCGAAAAATTAATAGTTCCATCAAGAGGATCTACTATCCATACTTTTTCGCCAGGAAAACTAGTTCCTTCTTCTGCAATAATNCCATATTCTGGAGTTTCGTCTCGTAAAATTTTAGTAATCGCTTCCTCGCATCGAAAATCTACTTCAGTTACAACATCAATATCCGACTTAAAATCTAATTGTTTGAAATTGCCATAACTTTCAGCAATTATTTCAGACGCTCGAATAACTGCCTTGATTGCAACATCTAAATCATTTATTTGCAAAGAAATTCAACNACTCCCTCAAACAAAGCTCTACCNTCNCCAGGACCNTCTGGATTTTTACCNGTAGATGTCCAATCTGTATGCTGCCAACCATGNAAAACTCGCTCAGGGTGTGGCATCATTCCTAGAACATTTCCTCTAGAGTTCGTAATCCCTGCAATATCGTTAGGTGCACCGTTAGGATTCCAAGGATATCCAGCTTCCAATGAACCTTCTGAATTACAATATCTAAAAGCAACTTGATTGTTACTCTCGATTTCANTTAATTTATCTTTATCCAAAATTAACTTTCCCTCTGCATGCGCGTTAGGAATAGCCAATACTTGATCGGTTTCATATTTATCTAAAAAGAAACTTTTGTTTGATGAGTTTACTTTCAAATTAACGTGTCTTGCTTCAAACCTGTTAGAATCATTAGTATGAAGAACTGCATTAGGTATCTTTGTTGTCCCGCTATCTGTTCCTGGCAAGGCCCCTAGCTCTACTAAAATTTGAAAACCATTACAAATTCCTAATACTGGCTTACCTGAACTAATAAAATCATCAATTTGTGTTTTGAGACCTGCTTTCATCCTTGATGCAAAAATTGCACCTGCCCTCACATAATCTCCTGAGCTAAAACCTCCTGGGAAATACAACGCATCGTAATCGTTTAAATTCCGGCAATTTGAAGGCTCTACTTCTCCTACTAATTGCTTTAGATGAACTTTCTCCACTTCACAACCCAATGATGAAAAAGCTTGTGCAGACTCATCTTCGCAGTTAGTACCTTCAATACGAATAACACCCACTCGTGAATCTTGTGGATTAGACATTATTTCACTATTAGAAATGGGATTAAAACTGTGACCTATTAGATTTATTCGTAAACCCAAGATTGACTATCTTGTGTCCATTCGTTCAACCCTTCAGGGAACCATAAACCTAACTCAAATTCTGCAGTTTCGGCAGCGTCTGAACCATGAATCATATTATATCCAATATCCATTCCAAAATCTCCGCGAATTGTGCCTGGAGATGCCTCGCGACCATTTGTTGGCCCTATCAAATTACGTGCTACACTGATTGCATCACGACCTGACCAAGCCATACAAACTACTGGACCACTTGTAATAAATTTGATTAAACCAGGAAAAAAAGGTCTCTCAGAATGTACCTCATAGTGTTTCTTAGCTATTTCTTCGCTAGGAATAACTTGCTTGAGACCAACCAATTGCAATCCCTTTCTCTCGAAACGTTGAATTATTTCTCCAACTAATGATCTTTGAACACCGTCTGGTTTAACCATTACGTATGTTACTTCTTTACTCATTGCTCTCTCTTCTTTCTTGCTACATCGGTCCAACGTGTACGTGCTGGAACTCTACCTAATTCTATGTAATTCTTTTTAGCTTTCGAATTAATGAAATAAAGAACTTGACCTGTCTTCTTCACATACATCATGCCAGTACCTGGCGGTATTGGTTTTCCTGTAAATGAACACTTTTTAGTTTCAACCATTTCTATCTCCTATCTAATGCTTTAGCTTCTCTTGAAGAATCCATCAGAAGCAATTGATCTCCAATATCTACTGGACCTAATACATTACGTCTAATAATTCTACCACGGTCATCACCATCAAGTACTCTAACTTTTACAGAGGTTGCTTCACCTCTCATTCCAGTACGTCCGAGTACTTCTACGACTTGTGCAGGAATTCCGTCCATTGTTATTACTTCTTAGCTGCTTGAATAGCCTTAACGACTTCTTCTAAAGCGCCTTTTTTCTTTCCAATTTCGGTTATTGCTATAGCTGCAGTAGTTACTTTCAAACCTGCGGCTTTACCAAGTTCATCTCTGGATGGGACATATGTGTAAGGGATTTGTTTCTCTTCACAAAGCATTGGTAAGTGTGCAAGAATTTCAGGAGGTTCAACGTCAAGAGCCATGATGACCAATTTAGCTTGACCTCTTTCAATAATCTTAGTGACTTCGTTAGAACCTTTTCTAACTTTACCACCATCTCTTGCAGTTTCAGCTGCAAGGTACGCTTTCTCTGATAGCTCGGAAGGAGCTTCGTATGTTACAAATAACGGATTTGCCATTTTTTTTACCTCTTTCAGACGTTTGTCTTCATTAATCACGGGTTAAACGCGAGTTGTTCGCTACGAAAGGGGGACTATTTAATACATGCTCGAAATGAATAATGAATGAGTATAACTGTCTACACTACAGCACCAGACGAGAAAAGTGCAGAAACTCTTGCAAAAGAAATTGTAGTGGCTAAGTTAGGGTCGTGCTGTAACTTTTGGCCAGTTAGAACGATTTATTCATGGGAAGGTGAGCTAAGGGACGATACTGAGCACATCATTTTGATTAAAACTTCCAAGAAAAAATTTGATGAGTTAGAAAAGTATATCGTTAAAAACCACCCCTACTCCATGCCTGCTATCGTATCATTCCCCTGGGATGATTCNCACAAACCTTTCAAGGATTGGGTNAACAATAATGACTGAATATGACGTGATCGTATGTGGAGGAGGTCCTGCAGGATCAACTACTGCATTTTATGCTGCAAAAGCAGGTATGAAAGTTCTTTTATTAGATAAATCCAAATTCCCAAGAGACAAAGCTTGTGGAGGATTATTAACTGCAAGACTGTTTGATGAATTGCCTGAACTAGAAAAATACATCAAGCCAATTATAGAGTGTCCTTCNCGTGATGTTAACCTTTATTCTCCTTCGATGAAATACAAGATAGATTATGAGTTCCCNGTAGGCACTCCTTGGAACATTACAAGAACAGTTTTTGATAACGCAGTTTTAGAGGCTGCCAGAGACGTAGGNGCTGAAGTCATGACCCAAACTAGAATTAAGGATTATGAATTCAATGGGGGAGTTACGGTAAAAACTTCTAATGGAGATTTCAAGGGTAAAATGGTTGTTGGCGCTACCGGTCCAGCCGATAAGTTAGCCTCAATGATTAGAGAAAAAAGAAACATCAAACCTTGGAGCGATAGTCAAATGGGAACTGCACTGATGTGGGAACCTCATGTTGGAAAAGAATTTATCGACAAAACTTACAGCAAAAATAGCTCATTACTTGTACATTTCAAGCCAGGTGGAATCGAAGGATATGGCTGGGTTTTTCCAAAGAAAGAAATATTGAACATTGGGTTCGGAGGATACAACAGAACAATCAAATCCATAAAAATCAANGAGATATGGACAGATTACATTAACTTATTGAAAGAGGACGGGTATTTCCCAAAGGATCAGGAAGTCCCTCCTGTGAAAGGTGCACCTCTTCCTCTTGATGGGCCAATAAAGGCTACAACTATGGATTACACTTTACTTGTAGGAGATTCTGCAGGAATGGTATCTCCGTTATCTGGTGAGGGAATATATTATGGAATGCATGCAGGTAAAATTGCCATTGATACTATCAAAAAAGCTCTAGAAACTAATGATTTTTCACAAAAGAANTTAGATCAATATCATCGCGATTGGAACAAAGTATTCGGTAAAGAATTGAGAGATTTATCTTTCTTCGCACTTATGGCATTGAAATTACCTGAAAGGATGGTTTACTATGGAACTCGTGATGAAAAGCTGTGTGAAATCTTTGCAGATTTATTCTTAGGAGTAACACCAGGTGGACTTGGAAAAAGAAAGCCAATCACTAGAGCCATATTTGATGCAATAAGATACCCTTACTTCGGTTTAGGTTAATTCTTAAGCTGCATTACTCTTCTGTCGCTTGTTAAATATTTTCCAAATTTATCTATTCCTTCTTGAATCAGAGCTGGTGCATGTTTTTCCTGATAATTTACTAAAGATTCTCTACTATCTAGCCGATATCTAATGGACCAATGTACTTTGTCGTCATCTGAATCACAAACGAACCAATCTGCTTTCTGAAAACCTTCAATCTCCAAAATTTGCTCTATGTGTGGTCCAAGCCATTCTGAATATTCTTCTGCTGCAATAGATTCAATATGTAAATTTACCTCGTAAACTATCATATCCAATCAGGATATATTTTCTTATTTAAGATTGTGCAAAAATTCTTTCGACAATCCAGGCTGCATCAAACGGCATAATATCTTCATATTCTTGACCAATTCCTACGAAAGCTATTGGCTTATCAATTGCTGAGGATATGCTAAGAGCTGCTCCGCCTTTTGCATCAACATCTAATTTAGTTAGAACGACGGCATCAATATCCACTGCTTCGTGGAACTTCTTAGCTTGCTCAACTGCATCATTACCTGCTAATGAATCTCCTACGAATATCACCAANTCAGGACTTGCAACCCTTCGTATTTTTTTCATTTCGTCCATTAAATTAGAATTTGTTTGCATTCTTCCTGCTGTATCTATCAAAACAATATCTCGATGTTTTGCCTTTGCATGCTCAACAGCATCAAAAGCTACTGCAGCAGGATCGCCTCCTGATTGATGTTTAATTATTTTACAACCTAAATTTGTCGCATGTAAATCTAATTGCTCAATAGCTCCAGCTCTGAAAGTATCTGCAGCTGCTAAAACTACACTCTTTCCATTTTGTTTAAGCCAATGAGTTATTCTTGCAATACTTGTTGTTTTTCCAGTGCCATTAACTCCAACAAATGCAACTACCAGCGGAGTTTCTCTATCTTCCAATAAAATATCTGGATGGAACACGTTTTTAGATAATAATTCTACTAAACTAGCCTTCAGTGCTTTTTCAATTGTTGGCACAATTTCAGACCGGCTTTCAACTCTTAAACCGACTAATCGCTTCTTGATTATTTCTTTCATTTCCTCAAGAGCTTCCATAGCTACATCTGATTGCAGTAAAGCCAATTCCATCTCCCAAAGAACATTTTCCAAGTGAGATTCTCTAATAACTGCACCACTTTCCCTTTCTTCAGGCCTAAATGTTTCATAGTCTAGATTCAACTGTGGATCAAGTTCTTCTTCTGCCTGCTTACTAGCACCTAATAATTTTTCTCTTAAAGCTTTAAACATTATTGAACTCCTTGTAAAGAATCTATTTGCTTACGGATTGATGTGTATTCCTGTTGCGTTTTAACTAAATTGTTCTGATATGTTTGTGTTGCTGTGTTCAAATCATCCAACCTTTTATTCAATCTTCTTAAGGAATCTTCGCGTGTTGTTTCCATATATACTCTTGAACCAATGCCTACGAGTACTCGATCCATATCATTTATAGTTGCGAAAATAGAAGTATTGTGTCCCACAGGAACAAGCATTTCATTGCTCTTTTCAGATTTAATCATTCCATTAATGGTATCTTGTGCTTGGAAAATATCTGCCTTTACATTGGATATGGCATCTAGCTGAGACTCCCAATAACGAATTTGCTCTTCGTATTGTGGTAGTGCATTAACGAGTCTCCGAAGCTCAACATCAGAATCAGACATT
>PBPR01000060.1 GCA_002724775.1 Methanobacteriota archaeon | reverse complement strand
TCATTAGGTGAAGCTGTCAGAAGAATATGGGAAGGTGCAGCTATGATTAGAACAAAAGGCGAAGCTGGAACTGGAAATGTTGTTGCTGCAATGAGACATGCAAGGTTGTTGCAAGCTGAAATCGAAGTCGTAAAGAAATCTGAAAATTTGGATATCATAGCTAAGAAAATTTGTAACAAATTCTTCGTTCTAGATGACGAAGCTGAGACAAACCTGGGTGAATCTACTGACTTTAATCCATTTGGAAAAGACAGAGCAACTATTGAAGCTGAAGTAGTTGAAATTTTAGAAGATATCAAAAGACTTGGAAGACTGCCTGTAGTTACATTTACAGCCGGTGGAATTGCAACTCCAGCAGATGCTGCACTAATGATGCAGTTTGGAATGGACGGAGTATTTGTTGGTTCAGGAATTTTCAAATCTGAAGATCCTATTACTATGGCTAAAGCTGTTGTAGAAGCCACAGCCCATTTCAATGATGCTAAATTAGTTGGAGATGTCTCTAGAAATGTTGGAGAATCAATGCCTGGCCTTGAAGAATCTAGTTTAGAAACCAAGATGGCAAAACGCGGACATTAAATTTAGGCTAAAATTTTAGCTTTTTAATCGTCAGAACAGTATTCATCCCAATCATAGTTCCAATTATCGTTAGAACTGAATGAGTTATGAATTTCACATTTGTTGCTATCAGACAAGTCATCTGTACCTTCAAACATGTCGTTCAAATTAGTTGAACCTGAAACATCCCAATTTGATAAATCTTGGTTGAAATTCCTGGCGTTGTAAAACATTCCATACATATTGTTCACATTTGAAACGTCCCATTGTGAAATATCTTGGTTAAAGTTCTCAGCACCATAAAACATTGAGTTCATACCGTACCAATCGTCTACATTTGAAACATCCCAACCTGAAATATCTTGGTTGAAACTGGAAGCAGCATAAAACATTGAATTTAGTTTAGTCACACTAGAAGTATCCCAATGTGAAATATCACCGTTAAAGCTTGTAGCAGCGTAAAACATTCCGTTAGTATCTGTAACTTTAGAAATATCCCAGCTTACTAAATCTTGATTAAAATCGGTAGCAGCAAAGAACATCCCTTCCATATCAGTAACACTTGAAACATCCCAAGATTCAATATCTTGATTAAAATCGGTAGCGTAGTAAAACATTTCATTCATGTAAACTACATTTGAAACATCCCACCCTGATAAATCCTGGTTGAAATCCTCAGCAAATTTGAACATTTTTTCCGTAGTGGTTACGCTTGAAACATCCCAGCTTGAAATATCATCGTTAAATGTCTGATTATAGTAAAATAATTCAGACATATCTGTGATCAATGATGTATCCCAAGTGCTGATATGTCCATAACTAGAATTTGCACTATCTGGATCTGCAATCCACTCATCTACTGCAGTCTTGAGTTCATCTCTATTTTCAGGTTGGAAATATTCTGATGGGCAATATTCTTCCCAGTCATATGGCCAATAATCATTAGAGCTGAATGAGCTATGAATTGCACATTTATTATCATCTGATAAATCATCTGTATTATCAAACATATAATCCATAGAAGTTACACTTGAGACATCCCAACTTGATATGTTTTGATTGAAACTATCGGCAGAAAAAAACATATATTTCATATCAACAACATTAGAAACATCCCAATCTGAAATATCTTGATTGAAATTATCGGCAGAATAAAACATATTACTCATGTCAGATACATTTGCAACGTCCCAGTCGCTAATATCGTGGTTAAAATCTGTATAAGGAAACATACCTTTCATAGTAGTTACACTTGAAACATCCCAGTTTGAAATGTCTTGATTGAAACTTCTAGCAATTTCAAACATATAACTCATATCATTAACACTTGAAACATCCCAATTTGAAATATCCTGATTGAAATCTTCAGCATAAAAAAACATTAAACTCATATTTGTTACGCTTGAGGTGTCCCATTCTGAAATATCATAGTTAAATGTCCATCGATCGTAAAATAATTCAGACATATCTGTAATCAATGAAGTATCCCAAGTGCTGATATGTCCATAAGTTGAATTTGCAGTATCTGGCTCTGCAATCCACTCATCTACTGCAGTTTTGAGTTCATCTCTGTTTTCAGGTTGGAAATAGATTAGATTATCATCCTCAGTATTGTTTGTATCATCGACAGTATTATTGGTTTCATCAACAGTATTATTGGTTTCATCTACAGTATTATTGGTTTCATCAACAGTATTATTGGTTTCATCTACAGTATTATTGGTTTCATCTACAGTATTATTGGTTTCATCTACAGTATTATTGGTTTCATCTATAATTTCTTCAACATTATTAACTGTTTCCGAATCAGAATCTTCTGTTTCTATACATCCCGTAAATGAGGTCAAAAGCAAGCAAATTATCAACAAGTATGCCTTGTTCATAGGATATATTGTGCCCTAATTATATATATTAATTTCCTAAATTATTAAAAATCTTTTAGATTAGCATAAGCAAAAAAGACTATTTGACTTAGCCCAATTACAATAATCAAAATCATGTTAAAAAGGTGAGTTTTAGGAGCTTCTTCCTTAGTGACCCATCCCCTTCCTTTGTGATGAGATCCTCCATTCTGATAGCAATACAAAGCGTAAATCAGAAAACACAATCCAAGAAACAACGAGCCTAAAAATTTCATTAGTGAGTTATAAGTTGTTATATTTATTATTTAGAGGCCGTTTTGCCATAAATCATAAGCTTTGTAGAGAAAACTACCTGCAAAAATGAACATTGCAAACCCACAAATTTTTAATGTTAACAAATATCTATCAGATGATAGATTGACTTGCGCTTTGCTAAAAAAATAGGCTATTGTAATTTTTACTAATACAATACTAACCAAGAAAGAAATCGCGTACGCAAAAGGAGCTATTGGTTCAGAATCTGCTGCTGTAGCCATCAAAGGACCTCCAATTAGTAGCCAAAAAATGTAAGCGTTTGGATTCAGTAAATTAGTAAGAATTCCTTTCTTGAGTGACTGAGTTAAATCAATATCTGTCGCATCGATATCCGGAATTTCTGGATTGAAACATTCCGTTCCCATTCTTGTCAGAAAAATAGCTCCAAGCACTGCAATTCCACAGAACAGTAGTGGTTGATCTGCTATGTAACCTGCCATAAAGATACTGAATAGTATCAGTGGACCATCTGTAAAAAATGGAGCCGATGCTGCTCTGATTCCTCCTCTAAAACCATTCGTTAAAGTTTCTTTGATTACAGTTGTCAACAGTGGGCCTGGTTTAACTCCTTCAACAACTCCTAAAGTTATACCTGCTAAGGCTAGACCAAGTACTAAGTCTGCCTCCATGGCTAACTACCTTAGTTTCCGAATAGAGAATCTTTGTAGATATATCCTACAGCACCAATTGAAATAACTACAACTAATATCAGTAGAATGATTGAAGTATCGTTTGAACTATCTTTAGCTATTACGTTAATATCTTTAGCCATTTGATTTTTCTCACCGTCATCGCTTCCTTCATTGACAAGGTCTGTTGAATCTGCAACTACAAATATAGTGTGGGTTCCTGAAACTGCTTTCCATGGTACTGATACGTTTGTTCCGCCTTCAATTCCTTTTGTCAGACTAGAACCTTCAACCATAGCAGATCCTATTTGATTATCAAGATTATCTAGATAGAAACCAACTTGAATTTCACCAGTCACGTTCATTTTAGCTAATTTTAGAACCGCATTCAACTGAATAGTTTCATCTTCATTTGGATTATCATCACTGAAAGATATTTGTGAAATGTAAAGGTCTGGCCTGTCCATTTCATCCACAGCTACTAGAATCATTCTTTGGTTAGAATTACCAGCTGCATCTGTGACAACTAGAATTACTTCATAGCCTGCTGATGAAACATTTTCAAAAGTGTGTGTTACTTCTTTTCCTTGTTTATTTGTTCCGTCATTAAAGTCCCANTCGTANGTTAACGAATCTCCTGAATTATCACTTGTAATTCCNGCGTTGAAATTTACAGGTACTCCTTCGATTGCAACAAAGTCTCTTGTGACTCCTTCGTCNTCAACATANGACCAATTGAANTTTACACTAGGTGGTGTAATNTCCTGCACAGTAACTGATAAAGTAGAAGTTCCTGTATTTCCTGCNCCATCTGCTGCAGTTAATACCACATCAAAAGTACCTGGTGTTGNGAATGAATGNCTTACAATTTTACCTGTATCTGTGTTACCATCTCCAAAGTCCCATGAATAGGAAGAAACTGAAGATGTTACATCGCTTGATGCAGAAGCATTGAAAACCACGGTACTGAAATCTTCGATTACNTTAGTTGANTTAACTGCTGTACCTGGATCATCGACATTTTCTTTTACAATTGCTGTAAAAGAAGCAACTGGATTATCTGCATCTGCTGTAACGTCAACTGTAACTGTATCCGTAGCTCCAAAATTATCTGTAACTGTTAATGAGACTACAGTGGAAGCTCCTGAAAATGTAGAATCAAATGTTACGTCCGTATTGTCTCCGCCCCAATCATATGCTGAAATACCAACTACAGATATAGATCCAGAAGCTGAAAAATTAATCGCTCCACCCTCAGTAACTACGTAATCGTTACTGTTACTGGAAATTTTAGCTGTTGGTCCCATATTTAGCTTAACTATTCTGTCGTGATGCTTAGGTAGATCAGATTGGCTGCCATGTGATGGCGTACTTGGAAGATAAACTACGTCGTCATCTCCCAAACTATTTGAACCAAGAACCATTTCAAACGAGCTAGTTCCGCTTACATCTGATAGCTTAGTTACTGCTGGTTTGTGATCTTCATGATATGCATAGACATAGACAGTACTGCCTGTATCTGGACTCAAAACGTAAGTCGCACCTCCAAACTTAGTGGCATCTGTCCAAGTAGAAGTTGATTCTTCGTACATGAAAACTACTGCATCACTAATGATATTATCTGATGAATCTTTTACGTTAATATTTTGATTATTATCTTCGGTAACACTATTCAAAACAAATTCATGAGGTGCAATGAAATCAACCGAATCTGCATTGTGTGTATAATGATCTTCAGAATCTACTCGTGCGTCAAAAGTTGTTGCTGGCATGTCAGTGAATTGGTAAGTTCCTGCTTCGTCAGAAGTAGTAGACCAAGAGTAGCCAATGTCACCGTATCCCCACCATGAATCTTCGTTAGTAGTTGTAGAAAATAGTGTTATTGTAGCTCCAGAAACCGGAACATCATTTTCATTTTTAACAGTTCCCGAAATTGTAGAAGAACCAGATGGAGCTGCAACCATAGTTACAGTATCTAGTGGACCGTCAGCTGAAACTGATAAGTTATTTCTGATAGCTAGAAAACCGTCCTTGCTGTATCTGATATCATACGAACCAGATTCTACATTATTGAAGGAGTAATATCCATCTTCAAGTGTTGATGTTGTTTTCTTGTATCCTGTATCTCTGTCCAATATTGTGATTGATACATTGGCATTGTTATCTGAAACAAAACCATTGAGATCGTATCTTGCTGCAGATGCATTATCGGATACTACTAGCCCTAAGAAAGCTCCAGAAAGAAGCATTACTACGGCTAACAAAGCTATTCGCGAGTTTCGCTGTTCAGTCATTTTTGTTACTCCCGTTAGAGAATCTCTAACACGGGGTCCGCCGGACAAGAACAGTATTTATAAAGGATTGTTAAAACAAAAATACGGCCATTTATCGTCGAGAAAATGCTTACTATGAAACGAAAATAGCTGGTCTTAATGGTGCACTTTGCTTTGATTTAGGTTCTAGACGAGAAACTGCTTTTTCAGCATTGATTACAGAAACAGGACAGTCAAAAACTTTGCTGAAAAAGTCTATTGAAGACTCCAAAATTGCTTTTTCATCAATCTTAACTTTGTATCTTTCTTGCCATTCAGGACCTAGAGAAGGAATATCTTTCAGTACCCATTTTTTCAAAAATTCTGCACCTACTTTCTTTGATTCATTAGGTATATTTGGCATAACATTTCCAATTAACTGATTTAACTTAACTTGTCCTCTACCGTCTGCTAATTCCCCTGCTGTTTGAACTGCATCCCACTTCCACTTTGGAGAGGTAATTAGCACGATTTCGGTAGGCTTTTCTATTTTTGCAATGTTTAGAATAGCTTTAGTGTCTTCCAAAGTTTGCTTAATTAAGTCTTCACCAATTAAAAATCCAATATCTGATTCCTTACCTTTTGGAAATTGTTGATTGATGACGAACCCCTCTTCATCGAGCAAAGACCAAGCTTCCTCGGCTATGTGAGGAACCACTGGCGCAATACCTCTGGTAATCATTGACATATAATCGTGTAGAACTTCCCTGTTAGGTTCACCAACTCTTTGTAGGTACCATTTGTAATATTGTGGCAATTCAAAAAATAGCAAACGGGTAGACGTTCTAAATTTCAAACGATCTGAAGCTTTGGTTGCTTTGTAAGCTGTATCTGACATAATCGCTTTGAACCAATCATCAACTGGATGTGATTCTTTTCGCCCTTTGCCTCTGTTTTCCTTTACAAACTTTAACCAATTGCCTAACTTTTTACCTGCTGTTTCTGCAAAAGATAATTCCCAATTAGGATCATCTAGGCCCTCTCCTGCATTACATAGTGTAAATCTGACAACGTCCGCACTGTAATTCGTAATTAATTCTTTTAGAGTGAAAAAGTTACCCTTTGATTTAGACATCTTTTCGCCATCTACCAAAACCCAGCCATTCACTGCAAAACCCTTGGGCCACATTTCTTTCTCAAACATGGCTGTGTGGTTGTATAAACTGAAAGAAAGATGGTTTTGAATCAAATCTTTTCCACTAACTCTAAGATCATATGGATACCAATAATTGAACTCATTTCTCCAGTCAATAATATCGGCTTGAGGAATTCCCAATTCTTCTGCGGCCTCTTTTGTATTTCCACTACCAAATATTGCTTCAAACAATGTATCTGTTAATTTATTCTCATCCAAATCTTTCAAATGATGAGATACTGTGTAGAAAGCCATGTAAATTGTAGAATCACTTAATGATTCAATTACCCAATTGTCATCCCACGGCAACTTAGTTCCTAGACCTTTTTCCCGAACACATGCCCAATTGTTCAACCATTGTAGTACATATTCGAATTGATTTCTTGCTTTTGAGGGATATAATTCCATTGATTTCAAAGCAAGTTCTGTAGTTTCAGTCCACTTCTCATCTCCGTAAGCTAAGAACCATTGATTATCGACAATTTTAACCTTACAATCGGCCATCCAACGAGACTTCACTGGGCCTGTTAATTCATAGTAAATTATTGCTTCATTATTTTCTACTAATTTATCTTTGACCATTTCTCTAGCTTCAGCTACAGGTTTACCTGCAATAAAATCTGAAGAATCTAGCATAACGCCGTTGTTGAAACTGTGTAAGTACAAATCTTGCTTAGCTTTTTCGAGCTTGTTACGATCGGTCTGGTCCTTAATTCCCAATTTTTTACATAAATCTGGAGCAGGTAATGTTCCCATCTCACCTGAATCTAATATTGCAATTGGTTCTAATTTGCTGACTTCGGAGAAATCAACACCCCATGATTTGCATTCTTTTTCAGAATTTTGAAGATCCACTAATCCTTGATAATCATCCGGAGAATCACTTGGAACTGAAGTTACAATTCCAGAACCTATTGAAGCATCACAGAATTTAGACGGTAGGACCATTAATTCCTTGTGAATTTCAGGAGCCTGATATTTTTTACCAATAATGTCTCTACCCTCTACTGAACCAATAACTTCTATTTCGTGGCCTTGTAATTCTAACTTAGAAGGCATTTCTTCGGACATAATCCAAGTTTCATTTCCGACTTTAGCTTTGGCGTANGTTCCTTCACCATCAATCCAAATATTTGTTTGACCAAATACTGTTTCTGGACGAAGTGTTGCTGCAACTAAGTAATCCTCGTCCCCTTTGAATTTTAGTAATGTATATTCTTGAGGAGTTTCACCCTCTCCAGATAGACGATCGTGATCTCCTACAACNGTTCCTCTTTTTGGACACCAAACTACTGGAAAACTTCCNTTGATTAGATACTCTCCNGCTANTAATCTNTTGAATTGCCATCNTATGAANGCNTCNTAAGGTGGATTCAAACTAGTTGTAATGAAACTTCTACGCCAATCGATAGATGCGCCAAATTTTTTCAAATCTTGAATTGCCTTATCTGGAAAATGCTTAGTCCATTCTTCCGGCTTTGAGAATTTTTTAATTAATGTATCACTCAAGCCCATCTGTTTCAATGCTTTGATTTGAGTTTCTTCACCTTCNTNAACACGCTGTGCTGCTGCTACAATTGGTGTNCCTGTACAGTGAAAAGCAAACGGAAAAAGAACGTTTTTGTCTTGCATTCTTTGGTACCGAGATACCATATCTGCTCTCAAATAAGTGAAAGCATGTCCCAAATGCAAATATCCATTCATATATGGATATGGACAATTAACAAAATACTTCTCTTTAGCTCCCCCTGGCTCTGACTCGTAAGCCTTGGCTTCGGCCCATTTTTTTTGCCATTTAGACTCTAATGTCTTGGGATTCACAATGTGCGAGAAGAGGGACCCTTAAAAAAATAGACAAAAATGTGAAAAAAACAAAAAAAAGGCCCAAAAAAGGCCAAAAGTAACCAATAGTAATTATAGGACCTCTCAATGCGCACTGACCAATGTTACGTTATGGACCTGCGGGAATCCCATTATCTTGCAAAGGAAGAAATATTCGAGATGGAATTGAAGACATACACGCATTAGGATTACATTGTATGGAAATACAGTTAGTCAGAGGAAAATATGTCGATGAACTAGATGACTTTGAAGAGTTGGGTGCTATCGCACAATCATTAGACATTCACATGGGAATTCATGCACCTTACTACATGAACTTCCTTGGCAATGGTTACATGCGTAATAAATCAATTAAATTTCTAGAATTTGCAGGCGAAGTTGGCAATATGATTGGAGCAAGAAGAATTGTTACTCATATTGGACCTTACAATGGTCTCTCTTCAAGGGAAGCAATTAATCGATTAGTTCCAATTTTCCAAGAAATGAGAAATCATTATTTAGAAAAAGGATACACTGCTCAAATTTGTTTCGAATTAGCAGGTAAACACGACCTTTTTGGTAGCATTAGAGAAATAACAGAATTGTGTCGCCGCGTTAAAGGAACTGCACCATGTATCAACTGGCCACACTTGCATGCACGAGGAAACAGATGGCTAAATGATCGCGAAAGTTTCAAACGTGTATTTGATTATTTACAAGCTTCATTAGGATTAACAAAATTCTATACTCATTTTTCTGGTGTTGAATTTGATATCGATGGAAACGAAAGGCACTATTCACCAATCAAAAAAGGTGAAATTAAGTTCGAATATTTAGCTGAAGTTATCCTAGAAAATGGTTACAATGTTCTTACAATTTCTGATTCTCCGTTGATGGAACACGATGCAATGTACATGAAATTAATTACTGAAAGAGTACAATCCAGAAGAATGGAAAGAATTGCAAGACGTGAAGCTGCAGATAAGATTAAAGAATCAAGAAAAGCAGCTGCTGAAGCTAAGTAATTTTTCTTAACATACCCTTTTTTGAAGGACTGTTACTGACATCTATGAACAAATACGCATCATTTGCGTTAGCTTTCCTGCTGGTTTTCAGTGGATGTCTCGGTGGATCTGATAATGATTTAACGACTGAAGACAATACTGTAGAACCTGTTGGTGAAACTGATTTTACAAGTCTTGAGAAAGATTTAGAAAATCTTACAACTAAAATAAATGCAGAAATTGCAAGACTGGATAACTTGGAAACTCTAGTCGAAGGAATCGATGACTCTGAAGATACTTTGGAAGCTTTAGGTTGTGGAGAAAATGAAATTGCTGCGTACGATGGTATGGAATGGAGATGTGCTCATGTTCAACAATTCCTACCACCACTGGATGAAGCTGTTTGGGANATTATTTCATCAGANTTTGAAGAAGTAAGAGATGATTTAGAATATGCAAGAAATATGACTGATTACATATGGTCTGAGTTTGACTACATTGAAGAAAGTATGAATGACACAGTGGACGAAATTTATGCAGATATGAACGTAATTGTAGAATTTTTGGAAGATGGAGACGAAGTTCTCTATAACCATATGAACAATATGTCTGAAATGATTCATGATATGAACAATAGTGTTTCTGAANTNTCNNATGANATCGNTTATCTNTATGCTGACGTAGANNATCTTTGGGAAGTNGTATACNAAATGCAGNNAGANATGGATAATATGACTGAGGAAATNGATNANATGACCTCNGAAATNGAAGAAATGCAAGAANGAATTAATGAANTNGAAAATATGACNTCTTGCCNANTAGTNCCNTACAGTAATTGNGCCGNTNCANATTTCAATAATANAAACTTATCTGGAATGGATTTGACTGGAATTAATTTCCAAAATTCAGATCTTGCAGGAGCAAACCTAACGAATACAGACCTCAGATATGCCGACCTAACTCATGCATACCTATTGAGTGCTGACCTAACGAATACAGATCTCAGGTATGCTGACCTAACGAATGCAGACCTAGAGAGTGCTGAACTAACAGATGCAGACCTCAACTATGCTGACCTCACTCGTGCAAAACTCTGGTATGCTGACCTAACGAATGCATACTTTCCCTTTGCAGACCTGACTGGTGCAAGTTTCTACGCTCCTATGCTCATTAACATAACAAATGTTGTGCCCCGAAATCTTTTACTTCAATAACACGTCCAATAATGTAGTCGCCGTCTTCAGGTACGTCCAAAGGACTCACTCAAGC
>PBPR01000059.1 GCA_002724775.1 Methanobacteriota archaeon | reverse complement strand
TTTGCTGTGTATGGACTTGGCGGAGTTTTTGTTCCTCTTCTAATAATTCGATGGGCAGGATACAAACCAGACACTACCCATTCCGTTTCAATGATGGTCGCTGCCTTTAGCGGCGTCTTCATCTGGACTCTGCTTGGATATGATGGTGCAGATGGTGTCTTTCCTTCAGTTCCTGGAATGGGTGCTGCATTTGCCACACACTTTACGCTGAATTATATTAGAACNCCAAAGGTTGCACCTCTTGGAAGATTTAANTTNCCTAAGAAAAGNCAGTANGGNGCGGTAGCTGCAGCNATTNTAATTCCNTTCGGNGCTGCTGAAACTATTTACTTTGTNGGNGCTCCAGAANCAACCNAAGGNGCNGGAGGNGTNGGANATTATTCTATTTCAGGTGAAATATCTTACGAAATTTTNGGAAATAGNACCGAATATGTCNGNGANGGNGAAACNCTGATGATTGATTTGAATACCAACAACATTGAATGGGCTACTGATAACCGAAATGTNGTAGGCGTTCAAGTAACACTTACCTACAGTGAAGATGAAACTAGCAGTGGTGCGGGATGTGCTGCTCCAGGAGCCTCACAACCNGATCCAGACACAATNACTGGAACTATAACTCACGATGAATATAACGTAACTGAGAGTGGACAAAACCAAGGACAGGGNAGCTCTTCACACTCACTAAATGTTGAATGGTTTAATTCTACTCTATTTTTTACTGGCAATGCAACNAACATGTCTGAATCAGAAATAAAAAATGAGCTGGACTCAATGGGTGCTGGGTTAGGGTTGTATTTTTTGGAAATTAACGTAGAAGCTGAAAGTAATGATGGTGTAGGATGTAGCCATACTGATAACGGTGAAGAAGTCGAATATTTAGTCGAAGTTATACTCCTTGACTATGAAATTACCCCTGCTTAGTGACGAGGCTAAGTATCTTATAAGCCCCCAGTTTGAAAGTTTAGGGATAGTTAATGGCAAAAGAAGAATATGAAACTCCGCTTATTGATGTTTACAACCGAACTCACATGGATGCTCTCCATGAGGATGGAAGCTGGTATCACCAGTATTTACCAGAAGGTGTTTTTTTAGAAGACTTAGGGCAAATTATTGAAGAAGAATTAATTAAAGCTTACAATGAGGTAGAAAGAGAAGCCGATGACTTCTTTGAAAAAGAAATTAGAAAAAGATTTGAGAAAATCTTTGCCCAAGCAAATCCAAAAGATCTTCGTGGGCTTTTACCAAAGAAACCTCCTGTTAACTGGGCAGAATTACCTGTAGAAATTCAACGTGAGATGCAAATTATGCATGATAATGCTGACAGTGAAGGTATTACTGAGAGAACATTGAAAAAGAGGGTTCGGCAATACCTAGTTGACCAATTTATCATAGACGAGTGATTTAAATGGCTAAAAAAGACGTAACAAAACCAATCAGCCTTGACCCCCGCGGTGGCCGTCCTAGAGAAAAATGTGTGACGTATATCGAGGGAATTGACCGTATTTTGAACGGTGGACTTCCAATTGGAAATATTGTATTGTTGGCTGGAACTGTAGGTTCCGGAAAAACAACTTTGGCAATGGAATATTTGATTAACGGGGCAAAAAACGGAGAAACCTGTTGTTACATCTCTGTTACAGAGCCTTCATCGAAAATGTTATCAAATTTACAAACATACGGATTCTTTGATGATGCGCTCGTCAAAGACGGACGTTTGAACATCTTTGATTTGACTGTTATCAATGACAGACTAGGTGTTGAGAGATTAGATGGTACTTATTCTTCAAAAGATATGGAAGCTCTACTCGGTGCATTCGAAGATATTGTAGATGAGTTGGGAGTTACTAGGTTGGTTATTGACTCTATAACTGCTATTTGTTACCAATTACCTGATAAAGGAAGTATCCGTAACTTCATTTTTAGATTAAGTCAATTCTTGAGTACTTTTGGATGTACAACCATGTTAATTTCGGAAACCGTTGTTGATTCTAAAACTCAAACTTATTCTATCTTTGGAGTCGAAGAAGCTGTTGCCGATGGAGTTATTCTAATGGGTAATATCATACGCCAGGGAGACTTACTGAGGAGTCTACAAGTTGTTAAAATGCGTGGAACAAAGCATTCTCGTGCTAGACACCTTATCGAATTAACGCCTGTTGGATTGGCCGTTGTTCCTCTACTAAAATGGGGACAAGATGGAGGACAAGCGTTTACATGAGCATTAAGGATACTGCTCAATCCATTATCAAAAGTATCAACGGCGGTGACACACTAACAAGCGTCAGCTTAAGTGCTGAAAATTTCCATTCTGATACTGTAAAACTTGTTTCGGTATTGGTGGGTAAAAAATTAGGAGGAATTTATGTTACTACATCAAGACCTTCATCACACATTAGGGCTGAACTGGAAGAAGCCGGAGCTGATCTTTCTGACTTATATTTCGTTGATCTAGTTTCAATGACTGTCGGAGGAAATACTTCAGACCCTAGAACTTTGTTCATTGAATCTCCAACTATGCTAGAATCTATTCTTTTGAACATTACTTTGTTAGAAAGACGTCTAAAATCTAAACGTAGGTTTGTAATGTTCGATTCTGTCAACGGATTAAGTATCTACTCTGAACCAAAAGTTTTGAGAGAATTTATTAACGTTTTAGGAAATTCTATGAGGATCAAAGAAATTTACAGTATGTTAATGACTGTAAAAGAACAAACAGACGCAGAATTAAGTTCTGCATTAAATTTATTATCAGATAAAATGATAGGTGAATAAAATGGCTGACAAAATAGTTTCAACTGGAATTGAGCGATTAGATGAGGCATTAATTAACGGTGAAGGTGTCGTATTAGGAAGTTCTATCTTGATTGAAGGGACATCTGGATCTGGAAAAGAATTGTTGTCTAAACAATTTGCTTCTGCAGGAGTCGGTTCCGAAACTGTTGTATATTTCTCAACCGATGAAACCTCCGATGAGCTTATTGATATTTTTGAGCAATACCGATGGGCTACCGATTTACGTATTGTTAACGTAGGAACTCAATATTTTGAAAAAGTTCTTTCTCGTGAACTTCAAGCTTCTAGATTCAAACAAGAAGGATTATCTGTTTCTGAATTAAGAAATCTAGGATCTTATGGTTCTACATCAGATCAAATTAATTTTGTCGCAGATATGACTTATGAAATTTCTAAATTGCAATCACCTTTCCGTGTCGTTATAGATTCATTAGATTTCTTTCTACAGTACTATAATCCGCTTGAAGTATTGTCTGCAGTAAGAACGATTAAGGAATATGCACAAGCAAATGGAGGTACTGTAATGTACACTATTTCTGAAGGTGCACATGAACAAAAAATTCACAGTCAATTGGAAGCTATTTGCGACCTAGTTATTCAACTAGAAGTCGGCAGAATGGCTGCTGAGTTTGAAAACCGTTTAATTATCAAAAAGATTCGAAATCATCCTGAAAAAGCTGCTGTTATGATTTATGCTGTAACAGATAGTGGATTAACTCCAGAAATGATTACTCGTGTTGCTTGATGCATAGTTAAGTAAATTGAACGACTCCCAGATTACGGAATCACAGAAGAAAGGCGTTAAAGTATTCTACAGATTACCGAAATGGCTATCAATTTCTGTAAAACTTCTAAATGTAATTTCAACAAAATTAACTACAAGATTCCTTTGGAATGTATTTACAAAACCGTTAGACTTTAGAATGCGAGATGTTGAAAAGAACTTTTACAAAGAAAATAAATCTAAAGATTTTTTCTCAGAGACCTCCAATAAAACTATTAAAATTTATAATATAGCAGGAACAGGTCCTAAGATCCTTTTTGTCCACGGATGGAGTAGTCGAGCTAGTAAATTTCATAAGATTATTAGTGAATTTAAATCTCAGAATTTTGATATTACTATGGTTGATATGCCTGCTCATGGCCAATCTTTATCAAAAAGAAGTCATTTACCTGAATTCTCTGATGTAGTTTACGACTTATCAAAGAATAATGGACCGTATGATACGATAATTGGCCATTCCATGGGGGCAATTGCTGCACTAAATGCTGCAAACATGGGTCAAAAATTTAGAAATATTATCCTTATTAGCCCGGCAGCGTATAGAATTGAAGCTATTTTTAGAAATTTTGTTTCTCTCTTTGGATTATCTGAAGACTTTTACGTTAAAAGTATGTTCGATTCCTTTGAGGCTAAGGATGGTCGAAAACCTATCGACTACGGACCAGATAAATTCGCTTCAGATATCAAATCAAGATGTCTTATCATTCATTCTGAGGATGACGCGCAAGCTAGCTTCAAAGTTGCCGAAAAAATTCACGCTGATATTGAAAATAGCAAATTAATTATGACTGAAGACTTAGGCCATATGAGAACGTTAACTGATGAAAAGGTTATTACAAAAATAGGCGAATTTATTTCATCATAAAAATGCTTACTTGGCTATTATTTTATTTTAAGCTTTACTGGATTTAATATTTTTAGCAAACTACATAAATTGGGTTCAAATAGACAGCTATGAAAGAGATCGTGGTGAGCTCGATGGCTCCGAAACCGATCGGTCCTTATTCGCAAGGTGTCGTGTCTGGAAACTTTATTTTCCTAAGTGGTCAAGTTGGCCGTAAACACGATGCTACAGATTTAGAAAATGGTGTAGCTAATCAAACAAGGCAAGCTATTCTAAACATAAAGGCCGTTTTAGCCGAAAAAAATCTAACTTTAGATAACGTAGTAAAATCAACTGTTTTTCTTGCAGACATGAATGACTTTGCCGAGATGAATGCTGTCTATGCTGAATTCTTTGATGAAGATACTGCTCCTGCTAGATCCACAGTACAAGTTGCTGGCCTTCCATTGAACGCTGAAATGGAAATTGAAGTTATGGCTTCATTGGACTAATTATGTACGTTATAAGTGGCTCAACTCACCAAAGATTAGGTGCATCTTTAGCTGAAGAAATGGATGCTGAATTTTGTGGTGTTGTTAATCGGCATTTTCCCGATGGTGAAAGATATATTCGTGTTTTAATGGACGTAAATGGTCAGGATGTTGTTGTCGTTCAAAATACTTTTCCTGATAAGAAAATTGTAGAGCTTCTCTTAATTTTACAAGCTGTAAAAGAAGCTGGAGCAAAGACAATAACTTGCGTTATCCCATACATGGGATATTCAAGGCAAGAACGTATTTTTCAATCAGGAGAAGCTCGTTCTGCAAAAGCTATTGCTAGCGTAATTGGTGGAATGTGTACTCGAGTTTTTACTATCAATGTTCACACTCCTGAAATTTTACAATTCTTTGGATGTGAAGCTAATGATATCAACGGCTCTAGAGAAGTTGTAAGATATTTGAAAGGGTTCNNNCCAGACATGGTTGTNGCNCCAGATGAAGGGTCNAGNGANNGNTGTACTNTAGCTGCTGATTTACTCAAAGTTCCTGTNCACGTNATGAAAAAAGTTAGAATTGANGGACGCACNGTAGAAACTACTTCTGGACAAGTAAATGTTAAAGGATCTACAGCGGTNATTCTTGACGATATCATTTCTACTGGAGGAACAATAGCAACTGCTGCNAATATTCTGCGTGANGGAGGNGCTGANAGAGTCTTTGCTGCTTGTACGCACGGTTTATTCATTGAAGACGCTGCGAACAGATTACGCGTTTGTGATGACATCTTGAGTTCTGATACCTTGGAAGGGGTTTACACTAGATTTTCAGTTGCACCTGCAATTGCTGATGCACTGTAATGTTCTGGAAAGGGCCTCTGTTTACAAAAGATGGATTTATTGATACTTGTATTGATTTAGAGACTTGCGAATTTATTAGTAAAGAAAAAGAAGAAGATGGGATCCTTGTTCCTCTTTTTCGCAACTGTCATACTCATCTNGGAGATACTGGGGCAAGAAAATCACTGCCTGANGATCTTAGTTTNGTTGANTTAGTTGGNCCTGATGGATGGAAACACAAATGGTTAGAAGAAAATAATATNGAAAAGTCAATTCTAGAAGGANTAAANGAAGCAACATTTTCAGCCACTGGATTAATTATGGATTTCAGAGAAGGTGGTCAAAAGGGAATTGAAGCCTTTGAAATGCATGATTATCTAGGAACAAGTATTCTCCTAGGGAGGCCATCTGAAGATGATAACCTTCCAGGAAAACATGCGGGAATTAGTAGTCTAGCAGATGTTGGAGATTTAGCGCNCTTAATGAGCTCTCAAGCTCGATCAAGAGNTGGACTAGTAGGAATNCATCATTCTGAAAATGAGCACGAAAATATCGAAAAGCTCCTTGAATTGAACCCAGANTTTGTAGTTCATCTNTGTCATGCAACTGATGAAGATTTAGAAAAATTAAAAGAATCAAATATTTCTGTTGTGGTATGTCCAAGAAGTAATGACTATTTCGGGAANAGACCGCCTNTNGAAAAAATGATTGAAATAGGGCTNGACTTGGGATTTGGTACNGATAATGGAATGATTTGTANTGTAAACATGCTCGATGANATAAGATTTATTGACCAAAATTATTCTTCTATAGGTAAACACAAAATCTTAGAAATTGCTTGTTTTGGACTTAATGAAATGTTTAATAAGGACGAAGCTTCAAGATATTTTAATCCGAAACTAAGTGGATGGGCTTTGCTTTCANGAGAAGCTAGTGACAATTATGAGTCTGTTTTNAGCCCTAAAACAACCGTTTTGGGAGCAAGATGGAGAAATTAAAGTGGATTTTCAAAAGATAATCTCAGTCGCAACAAAACGAGGTATCTTTCAGCCAGCATTCGATGCATATGGCGGATTAGCTGGATTTCTAGATTATGGGCCTGTGGGNGTNAGGATGCGTAGGCGTATTCTAGAAGTCTGGAGAAAACACTACGTAATCAATGCTGGATGCTTAGAGTTAGATGGTGCATTAGTAGGTCCTGAAGCTCTATTTCAAGCATCAGGACACTTAGGTGAATTTGATGATGCTTTAGTTGACTGTGAAGAATGTGGCAAACAATTCCGCGCCGACCATCTTGTAGAGGACGGTGAAGAAATGTCGAGAAAGGATTTGGCGAAAGCAATTNCCAATGTTTCTTGCCCGAATTGTAGTTCTACTCTATCTGAAATGAGTGCATTTAATTTGATGTTTTCTACTTCAGTGGGTGCTGGAAAGGGATCTCCAGGTTATTTACGCCCTGAAACTGCTCAAAGTATTTTCTTAGCATTTCCGTGGCTATTGAGACAAAATAGAGGAAAGCTACCCTTTGCAGGCGCACAGATTGGCCGATCTTTCAGAAATGAGATTTCTCCAAGGCAAGGGCCTCTTAGGATGAGAGAATTCACTCAGATGGAAGTTGAACATTTTTTCTTACCTAGTGATGAACCTATTCTTCCCTCTGAATTAAAAGACACAAAAATTACTCTTTTACCTGCCGATGAAAAAGAATCTCAAACTACTGTAGGCAAAGCATTAGAATCAAATATTGTTAATTCATCTTTGGTTGCTACACATCTAGCAAGAGCTCAAAACTTCCTGATATCAATAGGTGTTCCTAATGAAAAATTAAGATTTAGGCAACATGGTTCCAACGAAATGGCTCACTATTCAAGTGATTGCTGGGATGGTGAAATTAACACTTCATTAGGTTGGGTTGAAATTGTTGGTGTAGCTCATCGGGGTAGCTATGACCTATCTGCTCATGGTAAAGCTTCCTCAAAAGAGTTCAGAGTTGCTATACCTGGTACTGAAAAGGAAATGGATGTCTGGAAACCAGATATTGGAAAATTAGGTAAAGAATTCAAAGGAGATGCAAAGCTTATTCTCGAAGCAATAAAAGATATTGATTTAAGGCCAGGAATTAAACTCGATATTAACGGTCAGAATATTGAATTGAACGAAGATTACATGTCTCAAAAAACTGAGCGTCGAAGTGAAATGGTTTATCCAAATGTAGTTGAACCTTCGTTTGGATTGGATAGAATCCTTTATTGTTTGCTGGAAAGCTCTTGGAATGTTGATGGAGAAAGGGAATGGATTTCCCTGCCACAAGATACCTCTCCGTATGACTTGTTAGTGGCTCCTTTAATGACTAAAGACGGATTAGATGATAAAGCACATGAAATAATGAAAGCTGCAATCAATGTTGGTGTTGATGCATATTATGATGAAGCTGGATCTATAGGAAGAAGATATGCAAGAGCTGATGAGATCGGTATTTTCTATTCAATGACAATCGATCATCAAACCTTAGAAGACGGCACAATTACCTTACGTGAAAGAGATTCTAAAAATCAAAGTAGAGTTTCTCTTGAAGATGCATTAAACCAAGTAGGGAGGTAACGTGAATCCTTTGCTTGTACATATTTTAGCACTAATCTATGGTATACCGTTCATATTGATTGGTATAGAACATTTCAGAGAGCCTCAAAAATTTGTAGATATTGTGCCGAAATACATGCCCTTTGCTTTATTCTTAGTTTATTTGACCGGAGTAATGGAAATTCTTGTTGGGTTAGGAATTATCTATCCCGATACTAGAGAACTTACGGGCCGATTAACTGTTCTTTTTTTAATTGCAATTTATCCTGCAAACTTCAATATGTGGATTAATGATGTTCCCTTTAATGGAACTAGATTAACGACGCAGGGTCATCTGGTTAGATTATCTGTTCAGATTCTCTTGATAATTGCTGCACTAGGATTCTCAGGTGATTTACAAAAATTGAGGAAAAACTAGTGAAATGTGAAATATGTGATAGTCGACAATCCGAACAAAAAGGAGGTGTCTACGATGATTCTAAGAAAAATGTTATTATTCTAGTCTGTCCAAAATGTGGAAGAAAGTGTCCCGATTGTGGAGGAATACAAAAATGGGAAGATGTGGGTGAGAGAATTAAGGGTCAAGGTTCAGCAGGATTCTCATGGATCTGTTCTGATTGCGGGTTAACCGAATACAACAAAGAGATGGCGGATACCAGAGAATTTTTGGATTATGAACCTGAACCATGGGTTGCATTTCTTGGATATGCAACTATTACAATTATCTATTGTTTATCTATTTCAATGGTATTTCTATTCCGTCTTTTCGGATTAATTGCTTTGGTTATTCCTTTTTTCTTTGGATATCATCTATTCTACGGCGATTTGGAAAGCGAAGGTGATTGGAACATTCTAGCTGGAGTGGCTCTGTTTTTTAGTATCCTTTTTGCTTTAGTTGGATTGGCCATTACTAAGTCATGGCTTTCTAAAAATTAAATTTTAAACAATTTTTTTTACTTGTTTACTTATTAGATAAATTCCACAAATGATTAAAAAAAATCCTAAAGCCGCAATTTGATTAGAAACAAAGTGTCCACCTGAATCTTCTCTGGTAAATGCTAAGAAACCGTTGCCTATACCTAAAAAGAAA
>PBPR01000058.1 GCA_002724775.1 Methanobacteriota archaeon | reverse complement strand
CAGAATAGGTCACATTTCCTTTCTTATCTCTGTTAATCTTCATAATTTCATATTCTGTTGTAACAACATCATCTGCGTAAGACATGATTGCATACTCTTCATCTTCAACTTCTAAAGCTCCATGGATTACCATTTTGACATCATTTCCATCAGCATCTTCGAAGACTTCATACTCTTGTTCTTCCTTGTCGGATTTCGAACCGAAAAGAGAAGCTCCCCATCCTTTCACCTTAGTTTCTTCTTCTGTAATTTCTCTTCCCATTCCTTTGGACCATTCGGATATAATTTCTTCTTTACTAAATCCACATTTAGCTTCAGCTTTTTTCCAATTATTCATAATCCATGGAGGAGTTTCGAATTTTTCAACAAAGGCCTGTAGGAAAACCATAAGATCGTTTGGATTTTGTGTTCCTATTTTCAGTTCCATGTAAGAATTTCCAGGTTTTCCAAAAAAACCCTTATATTTTACAGAAGTGATTCTAGCTTTGAAGCCTGCAAAACGGAAAGAAACACTCCAATCCATTTCATCAAATCCACTTTCCCTTAATCGTAGCTTAGGTGAATCATCTACTCCTTGACATGCTTCCCAGAACTTGTCTCCAAAATCAGTAAACCACATGACTCCAAAGGTTCCACTGTTCCTTGGTTCGTATTTGCCTGTTTTCATTGCGCTAACTTTAGCGAATGGTGTTTTGCTTCTAGGCTGAGCAATNAGAGTTACTGAATGCACTAGTTGACACCAATAGGCGTGCATAAAATATCACCGCTAGCTATTAATACGCCGTTACCGACGCTAAAATAGGCCTCTTGGCCATTGACAGTACTCAATTCACGCATATGACCTTTCAACTCCCTTTGGAGATTTAAGAGATACAGAACTTTGTCTGCCCTTGGTTAAGAGCAAAAAAAAGAGATGATTAACAATGAATATTGATCCAACAAGTAGCAAGTATGTTATCCGAGCTTCGATAAGAGCTAACGGAGTAGTAAACAAGTCAGATGTCGTAGGCGCAGTCTTCGGTCAAACTGAAGGATTATTAGGGGATGAACTAGACCTTAGAGACCTTCAAAAAAGCGGAAGAATGGGCCGTGTTGAAGTAGACATTAAGAGNGACAAAGGCAAATCCAAAGGTGAGATTGTAATTTCATCAAGTATGGACCAAGTAGAAACTTCNGTTTTTGCTGCAGCCTTAGAAACNGTNGAGAGAGTNGGNCCTTGTAAGGCAACNGTAAANNTTACAGCCTTAGAAGACAGCAGAACNTCCAAACGTGAANTTATTATTGANCGTGCAAGANCANTANTGATTGANTTACTTCAAGATTCNAGNAGTGCAGGTTCTACAATTACAGANACNGTNAGNCAAGCTCTTCAAACTGAAGAAGTGGTTAGATTCAAAGGTAAACTACCTGCAGGACCTAACGTAGAAACAAGTGATGCAATTATCATCGTAGAAGGTAGAGGCGATGTTTTGAATTTATTAAAACACGGAATCAAGAATGCAGTTGCCGTTGAAGGAACAAACATTCCTAAGGAAGTTGTTGCATTAACCAAAGAAAAAACAGTAACAGCCTTTGTTGATGGAGATCGCGGTGGTGAAATGATTATTCAAGAATTACTACAAGTAGCAGAAGTCGATTTCATAGCAAGAGCTCCAGATAACACAGAAGTTGAGCACATAACTCATAAGCAAATAATGAAGTGTTTAAGAGATAAAACTTCAGCAGAGTTGTTTATGGAACAAAACAAATGGGCACGTCCAGGAAAAGGCGGTTCAGGTAAGAAAACACGTCGTTCAGGTTCAAAGAAAGGTAAGTCAAATGACAAACCTAAGAAAGAAGCTGAACCTGCAGAACCAGTTGAACCAGTAGAAGCAAGTCCAGTTTTTCTAAAACAATTGGATGAACTTCAGGGTTCAAAGAACGCTCGTTTCTTAGCCACAGAAGAAGTTGCTGACGAAGTTTCTATCAGTGGTCTACAAGATCAACTTGAAAGTTCAGGTGGAACCTACAAAAAGAATGGAGTTAACACTCTAGTTATGGACGGTATCATCACTCAAAGATTAATTGAATTAGTTCCTAAAGCAGGAATTAAGGTAATCGTTGCAGAGAAGAAAGGTCCACTTCCAAGAGATCCAGTAGGCATNACCATGTTTACTAGAGAAGATTTATCATAGTCAAATAAAATAAGCCAAATGGTTATATCCCACTACATTGGTGGACAATATCATGGCAGATGAAATGATAGACGAAGAAGGTTTAAGACGCTCCGCAAGAAGTCAAATTATTGTAGATACTATTGAACGCAGTTTAGAGAAGATGATGTTTGTAGAATCTAATCTTGGTAAGGACATGGAGCCTAAGGATCTTTTTCAAGTAAAAAGGGAAGCAGTCGCATCCGTTGCTGAATTAAAATACGCAATTTCAATCTTAACTGGGAAATTAGAGATTTAATGGCATCACGGCTCGTGCTCGCCCTGGACGAAACTGATCCAGCTCGAGCTCTACAAGTTGCAAAAGAAGTTTCTCCTTTTGTATCTAAAATAAAAATTAATTATCCACTTGTTCTGTCTGCAGGTTTAGAAATAGTAACTGAAATTTCTAAATTTAGCAAAGTAATTTGTGACTTTAAAGTTGCAGATATCCCTAATACCAACCGCTTGATTACTGAAGCAGTCTTTTCGGCAGGAGCAACTGGAATTATAGCACATGCATTTCCAGGACCTGAATCATTGCGAGCAATTAGAGAAGTAGATCAAAGCAAGGAGATGTATGTTGTAATTACCATGTCACATCCTAAAGGTGGAGATCACTTCAAAATCGAGGAATTTTGTTCATTGGCCTTGGAAGTTGGAGCAACTGGAGTTGTAGCACCTGCGACTAGGCCCGAAGATGTAGCTCGAGTCAAAAGTTTAATTGGAGATCTAGAGATAATTTCGCCAGGAGTTGGTGCGCAGGGAGGCGATTCCAAAGAAACTATAAGGGCTGGAGCAGATTTTATCATAGTTGGTAGAGGAATATATCAGGCAGATAATCCTGCTTCTGCTGCAGAAAAATATATGTCTGAAATGGACATAAATGATTAAACTGCGGAATTTTTTCAAATCGTTTGGTCCAAAAAACGTTCTCAGAAGTTTAGATTTAAATGTAGAATCAGGTGAAATTGTAACCATTAGGGGAAAAAATGGTAGTGGTAAAACTACATTGCTNAAAGCATTATCTACTTTAGAAAAACCTGATGATTATGATTTAGCGGAAATAGACGGGTTTGATTTAGTACGTAATTCAGAAGAAGTCAGGGCACGTGTAGGTTTTCTATCCCACAACCCTCCTTACTATCCTGAACTTACAGGTCTTGAAAATTTGGATTTTTGGCTCGACTTACATCCAGGCAATTACGATTCCAATTATTCAGGCGAATTGCTTGCTCAAGTAGGTTTAATCATGTTCAAAGATGACATGGCTGGAAATTATTCCAGAGGAATGATACAAAGGCTAGGCTTTGCCATTTCAATAGCACATTCACCGACAACATTGTTACTAGATGAGCCCTTAACTGGATTAGATGACGATGGCAGTCAAATTATAGAAGATCATTTACTCCGTTTGAAAGATAACGGTTGCAGCATTCTACTCTCATCACATGATGATATTTCATTTGCAGATAGAGTTCTCGAGTTGGAAGATGGAGCACTAAAATGAATCCAATACTAGTTCTACTGAAAAAGGAATTGAGAGTTGAATTTAGGACATTACAAGGAATTGTACCTGCAGCCTTGCTTTCATTTATGATTTTAATGTCACTTAAATTTTCGGTAATGGAATCTGCAGTTATTGGGAAATCGGGAATATTGTGGGTTTCTATCCTCATAACTGGTTTAGGATTGATTACTCACACTGCAACTAGGGAAATTGAAAGAAGAACTATTGAAACATTGAAATTGGCACCTATTTCACGATACCAATTATTTTTGGGAAGGACTTTTGGTTCTATGATTTTACTATGGATTTTGAGCTCTATTGTGTTTTTGTTGTTCACAGTTCTGTTTGAGAATGTTTTTGGTGATGAGTGGTTGTTGGCTTACGTAGTAGTTCTAGTTGGAGGAATAGGTATCGCCGCAGTTGGTAATTTGGCTGCAAGTTCAATGACACCTATGTATGGAGGTTGGATGCTGACTTCATTGTTCTCAATNCCAATTCTACTTTTTACAGTAATCGAGGCTGGAATCAAGTGTACAGATTCTTTAATCACAGATTCATCAGATTTTCAAATAGCTTTGANCTTACTTTTCCTTTACAATTTAGTTTTTGTGACAGGTGGAGCTTGGCTTAGCGAAATTTCAGAATAAATCTACACCTTCTTCTCTTAATAGTTCTATTTTTTTCTTAATGCCACCGACTCCACTATANCCACCAATATCTCCGTTAGAGCATATCACACGATGGCAAGGTGTAGTGATTGGATTTGGGTTTGCTCCACAAGCATTTGCAACAGCCCTTGCAGCTTTGGGTCTTCCAATATTTCTAGCAATTTCGCTGTATGTTACAATTTTTCCGTAAGGAATCTTATCTATTTCTTTCCATACTGCCCTTTGAAATGGAGTTCCATTCATTTTAANTTAAGCGAAGCTGAATTGATACAATATCTCAAACCAGTTGGTTGTGGTCCATCATCGAACAAGTGTCCTAAATGAGAGTCACATTTCGAGCAAATAACTTCAATTCTTCTCATCCCGTATGAGTTATCTTCTTTTTCACCAATTATATTGTCATTTGCAGGTTTGAAAAAACTAGGCCATCCGGTACCGGAATCAAACTTATGTTCAGATTCGAACAGTATTTCATCACAACAAACACAGTGATATTTCCCTTCCTTTTTACAATCCCAGTATTCATTATCAAACGGAGGTTCAGTTGCACTACACCTACAGACTTGATATTGTTCTGGCGTTAGTTTTTCTTTCCAGTCTTCTTCGCTCATATAATTCCTGCCGATTTACCGCCTTTTTCAAAGGCATTCAATGCATGGTCTAAATCTTCTTTTTCTAATCCTGCACTCATCATAACTCTGATNCTTGCTTTGTCAGGAGCAACCATTGGGAAAACNATAGGTAATGCAAACACATCCATCTTCANTAGTTCTGCGCTCAANTCTTTTGCNTTGTGAGACTCTCCACACATCACAGGAATAATTGGAGTCTCAGAAACACCAGTATCGAATCCTATTGACTGGACTTCTTTTCTGAAATACTCTGTATTTGACCATAATTTCTCAACATGCTCAGGCTCGGTTTCTAAGACTTCGATAGAAGCTTTACAAGCTGCAATAGTAGCAGGAGGTGCAGAACCAGATAGCAGCATTGTTCTTGATTTGTTGAAAGCATAGTCTACCATGTGCTTNTCACCNGCAACGAGTCCACCTACAACTCCAAATGCTTTTGAGAAAGATCCAGATTCCATATCCACTTCATCTTCAACTCCAAAATGCGCACCTATTCCTCTTCCACCAGCGAGAACTCCTTCACCGTGACAGTCATCGATGTAGGTCATTGCCCCATATTCTCTGGCTAATTTTGTTATTTCATCTAATGGTGCAATGTCTCCATCCATTGAGAATACACCATCACTTATCACCAAAGTTTTTTCACATTTACCTGTGGCTTCCTTTAATCTATCTTCTAACTCTCCCATGTCATTATGGGCATAGATCGTTCGATTTTCTTTCTTAACGCCAGATAACCTTACTCCGTCAATTATTGAACCGTGATTAAGTTGGTCTGAAATTATTGCGTCGTTTTTACCAGCTAGTTGAGGGATTAACCCTGAGTTTACAGCAAATCCAGTTTGATAATACAATGCAGCCTCTCTTTTTTTAAATCTTGCAATTGTATCTTCAAGTTCATTGTGAATATCCATATTCCCNGCGATAGGTCTTACACTTCCACTTCCTGCACCGTGTGACTTTACAGCATCAATTGCAGCTTGTTTGACCTTAGGATGATTGCTCATACTTAGATAATTATTAGCACAAAGCATGATTCGTTCTTTTCCATCTATAACCGTTCTACCCGTAGACGGTCCTCCTATGACAGGAGGCCTCCAATCAAATCCTTTCTTGACCAGATCATTATATTCGTCTTTCATCCACTCCGTTGGGCTGCTCATTTTTTCCTCCTTAAGTTATCTATCATTACCTCTGTCATTTTTGATATATCAAATTTTGGTTTCCATCCCCAATCATTTCTTGCATCCCTATCATCAATTGATATTGGCCAAGTATTTGCAATTTCTTGTCTGTAATCTGGTTTGTAGATACAATTGAATTTAACGTGTGAAGAAATTTCATCAGCTAGTTCTTTAGCAGAGAAGCTCATACTCGACAAATTATAGTTAGAGTGATAATTCAATGATTCAAGAGGTGCATCCATCAGTTGAATAGTAGCTCTAATTGCATCGTCCATGAACATCATAGGTAATCGTGTGTCCTTGCTTACAAAACATTCGTATTCACCCTTATCAATAGCATCAAAATACATTTCAACTGCGTAATCTGTAGTTCCACCGGTAGGTCTGTGTTTCCAACTAATTAATCCAGGATACCTTATTCCTCTAACATCTATATTGTGGTTGTTGAAATAGAAATCACACAACTCCTCTCCCTTTACTTTCGTTATTCCATAAACAGTTTTGGGGTTTAATTGAATATCCTGTGGTGTATTTTCCTTTGGAACATCAGGTCCAAAGACAGCTATTGAGCTTGGGCAAAAAAGTCTTTGATTATATTTCCTTGCTACCTCTAACACATTTTCTAAACCCTGAATATTTACTTTCTTACAAAGTTCAGGATTTTTTTCTCCTGCAGCAGATAGAATTGCAGCTAAATGATAAACAATTTTGATATTATTTTCTTTATTTATTTTNTCATAAGAATTTAAATCTGTGACATCACATCTTACAAAGTGACTATCATAATTTTCAGGTTCCTTTAAGTCTGATGCGATGATATTTTCGAGGCCATACTTTTCTTGTAATGAAAGGACTAATTCAGTTCCAATTTGTCCCAACGCTCCAGTTACAAGAATCATAATTATACAACAGATGTATTCCTTTATATTGATTCCCAAAGAGTCATTAAATGCGTTTTTCATGACAATTTATGAGTGATGATTCTCCAATCATAATTGTCAACCTAAAAGCGTACGAGCAAGGCTACGGAGCTAACGGTTATGATNTATGTAAAATAATGGAAGAAATAGCCCTTGAACATAAGGTAAANTTAGCTGCAGCAGTTTCTCCAATTGACTTGGTAGATTTTAGTGATAATTTAGATATNCCNATATTCGCNCAACACGTAGATGGNGTAAATTTTGGTTCACACACNGGNTCNATANTACCAGAAGCGGTTCGCTACTCAGGTGCAGTTGGAACTCTAGTTAATCATGCTGAATGTCAGATGAGTTGGGAAGAAATTGAAAAAACAATAAATCGTTGTAAAGAATTAGACTTACTAACNGTTNTGTGTACAGCCGATATCGCNTCNTCTGAAAAAGGATCACATCTTAACCCAGATATGATTGCNGTAGAACCTCCTGAATTGATTGGTGGAGATATTTCGGTTTCGACTGCTAAACCTGAAATTATATCAGATACTNTTGAAGTNGTCAANAAAATCAATTCAGATATTTCAGTTCTTTGCGGAGCTGGAGTGAAGACNCAGNATGACATTTCTAAAGCGATATCTNTGGGCTCNGAAGGTATTCTTCTNGCATCNGGNGTAGTNAAATCNTCAGAGCCAAGAAAAGTTTTACTCGATTTAATTAAAGGATTATAATCAATTTTATATACCGGCCGGAGTAGACAACCTNAGGTTGCCTACNACTTGTANNTTTTTACAACNGTNAGGCCAGCCTATCCCTAATAACGGAGAAAAAAAATGTCGATAGGAATTGAACCTTTAGGAGAGATGGTTCTAGTAGAGCTTGAACAGGCTGCAGAAAAAACTGCAAGTGGATTAATGTTGCCTGAAGCTGCTAGAGAAAAAATGAATGTTGGTACAGTTGTGGCAGTCGGACCAGATTCCGAAAATGTCAAGGCTGGAGATAAAATNGTGTACAAGAAGTACGCCGGAACAGAATTGAGTTGGGGAGATTCAGATTATCTTTTGATAAAATCNGAAGATCTTCAAGCTAAGGTTAAGTGAGGTGAAAAATGGCTAAACAAATGATATATGGTGAAGAAGCAAGAAAAAAGCTGCTTGANGGAATTAGTGCAGCTGCAGANGCAATTAAGGTAACTTTAGGACCAAAAGCAAGAACTGTCGTGTTAGACAAATCTTTCGGAAGTCCAACCATAATTAACGATGGAGTTACAATTGCAAAGGATATAGAATTACCAGATGCCTATGAAAACATGGGNGCTCAGTTGGTTAAGGAAGTCGCAAGTAAAGCTCAAGATAATGCAGGAGATGGTACATCTACAGCAGCAGTTTTGGCTCAGGCACTTTCATCATACGGTTTAAGAAATGTCTCTGCAGGAATGTCTCCTGTGAATCTAAAGAGCGGTTTCGATAAAGCTATTGAAACAGTTGTCGCAGATTTGAAGAAANCATCTAAGCCAGTAGAATCTGGCGAAGTTATCAAGCAAGTGGCATCAATTTCAGCAAATAACGATTCAGAAATTGGTACTTTGATTGCAGATGCAGTCGAAAAAGTAGGACATGATGGAATTATTACTGTAGAAGAAGCAAAATCAATGGAAACTAGCTTGAAAGTTGTAGAAGGTATGGAATTCGATAAAGGATACGTTTCACCTTACATGGTCACCGACCGTGAAAAAAGAGAGGCAGTTCTAGAAAATCCAAAAATTTTGTACACCGATCACACAGTATCTGCAGCTCAGGATTTGATTCCAGCATTAGAAGTTGCAGTTAAGCAGAGTAAATCACCACTTCTGATTGTCGCTAAAGACGTAGAGGGTGAAGCATTAGCTACACTAGTTCTCAACGTAGCTTCAAAAGTTGTCAAGGCTTGTGCAGTTAAAGCTCCAGGATTTGGAGATGAACAAGGTGAACAACTAGAAGACTTAGCAATACTAACAGGTGGAACTGTTCTTGTTAAAGATCAAGGAGCAGAATTAAAGGATATTACAGAAGCTCACTTGGGAACTGCAGAAAAAGTGATTATTGGAAAGAATAAAACAACAATAATCTCTGGCGGAGGTTCCAAGAAAGCAATCGAAGACAGAGTAGGAATACTACGTAGTCAATCCAACGTTGCTTCAAGTAAGTGGGATAAAGAAAAGTTAGACAAGCGTATTGGACGTCTAAGTGGTGGAGTTGCAGTATTGGAAATCGGTGCAGCAACTGAAACTGAAATGAAAGAAAAGAAAGCTAGAGTCGATGACGCACTTAATGCTACGAGAGCAGCTATGGCTGAAGGAGTAGTTGCAGGTGGAGGTGTTGCACTTCTAAGAGCTTCCGAATCTTTGGACAAAATGGCAAGCAAATTATCAGATGAAGAATCCGTAGGTGTAAGAATCGTACGTGATGCTTTAGCAATACCAGCAAGGCAGATTGCTGAAAATGCTGGGGAAGATGGTTCAGTTGTAGTTTCCAAGATTCGAGAGCAAAAAGGTAATTTTGGTTTCAATGCTAGAACTAACACTTACGAAGACTTGATGGAAGCTGGAGTTGTAGACCCTGTCAAAGTTACAAGAAATGCAATTCAAGCCGCCGGCTCGATTGCCGGTTTGGTCCTAACCACGGAAACCTTAGTCTCAGACATACCTGAGGAAGGAGGTTCTATGCCACCTGCCATGCCTGATATGGGCGGAATGGGCGGCATGGGTGGTATGGGCGGTATGATGTAAGGATTTTATCCTTTAATCTCTTTCAGTCTTTCGAAAACCGCTTTTGCGTGGCCACGGGCCTTGACTTTTGTCCAGGCCTCGGCCACCACGCCGTTTGGATCAATTAAGTAAGTAGTACGAACTACACCCATGTATGTTCTACCATACATTGACTTTTCTTGCCAGACACCATAGTCTGCAAGCATTTCCTTTTCAGTGTCAGCTAGTAATTCTATACCTAGTTCGTGTTTATCAATAAATTTGCAATGTTTTGCTGCGTTATCTGGACTTACTCCGACAATTACTGCATCTTCAGCTGCAAAAGCCTCTAACTCTTCAGTGAATTCTTGAGCTTCAACAGTACAACCTGGAGTGTCATCCTTAGGATAAAAATAAACAACTAACCATTTATCTTTGTAATCGTTTAAAGTCTTATTTTCTTCATCTTGATTTGGTAATTCAAATTGAGGGGCATTTTTTCCAACTTCTAGTATAGCCATATTATATTCACTGGGATATGATAGATATACGTTACAGTGGAATGTTTCCGTGTTTTCTTTTAGGTCTATTTTCTCTCTTATTTCCGTATCTTTCTAATCCTAAAATTAGTTCTTTTCTAGTTTCTCTTGGGAAAATTACTCTATCAATGTATCCCATTTCAGCAGCAACATACGGAGAGGCAAATTTTTCTTTGTAATCGTCACTTAATTCTTTGTGAGCTTTTTCGGGATCATCAGCTTCACCAATATTCTTTCTGAAGATAATATTCACAGCTCCATCAGCACCCATTACTGCAATTTCAGCAGTAGGCCATGCCAGATTCAAGTCAGCGCGTATGTGTTTGGAAGCCATCACATCGTATGCTCCACCATATGCCTTTCTTGTGATTACAGTTAATTTTGGTACTGAAGCCTCAGAGAATGCGTATAGTAGCTTAGCACCATGTCTAATAATTCCTCCATGCTCTTGTTCAGTCCCTGGAAGAAAACCAGGTACATCAACAAAAGTAACTAAAGGAATGTTGAAAGCGTCACAGAATCTGACAAATCTAGCAGCTTTTGTTGACGCGTCAATATCTAAACACCCTGCCAAAACAGAAGGCTGATTAGCTACAATTCCAACAGGATGTCCTCTTAATCTTCCAAATCCTGTAATTATATTTTTAGCCCAATGAGGTTGTATTTCAAACAAGTCATCATCACAAATGAGATTGATTAGTTTTAACATGTCATAAGGAACAGTAGAATTATCAGGAATTATCTGATCTAATTCATTAATTCCATCAATCTCATCTTTTGCATATTCAGTGATTGGCAGTCCTTCCATGTTATTTTGAGGAATATAGCTTAGTAGTTCTCGCAAAGATTCAAACATATCTTCCTCAGATTCGCATGCTAAGTGAGCGACACCTGAAACTGAATTATGAGTTACCGCACCTCCGAGTTCTTCGAAAGTAACATCTTCATGAGTTACTGTCTTAATTACATCAGGTCCAGTTATGAACATGTGACTTGTATCTTTCACCATCAGTGTAAAATCAGTCATAGCGGGACTGTATACAGCGCCTCCTGCACATGGGCCCAATATCAAAGAAAATTGTGGAATAACTCCAGACGAAGAAACATTTCTGTAGAATATCTCTGCATATCCTCCAAGACTTACCACACCCTCTTGAATTCTAGCACCTCCAGAGTCATTAAGCCCAATCATGGGGCAACCTGTTTTCGCAGCTAAATCCATTACTTTGCATATTTTTTGTGCATGAGCTTCACCCAGGGCACCTCCAAATACTGTAAAATCTTGGGCGAATAAGTATACTGTTCTACCATTAATGGTACCATGTCCAGTGATAACTCCGTCGCCATCGGGTCTCTTTTTATCTAATCCAAAGTTATTGCTGCGATGTTTAACCATCGCATCTAATTCAACGAAGGAATCAGTGTCTAATAAGGCATCAATTCTTTCTCTGGCAGTCATCTTTCCAGCTTTGTGCTGTTTATCAATTCTAACTTGGTCTCCCTCTGAAACTTTCTTAAGTTTTTTCTCAAGTTCTTTAATTTTATCAGACGTACCCATTGATGTCCTATCAGCCCTATTCTATAACTTTGTGCCTCCCCAAAATACTTAACATACACTCTCGATAAGCTAATGTGGCAAAAGGCGTCAAAGGCACTCGAGATTTTTATCCAGAGGAGATGAGACTTCGTAATTGGTTATTCGACAATTTTACTTATGCTTCACTTTTACATGGTTTTGAGGAATATGATGCCCCAGTTCTAGAAACTGAAGAACTTTACACCAGAAAACAAGGTGAAGATATTGTAAAACAGTTGTATAATTTCAAAGACAAGGGAGATAGAAAAGTTGCACTTCGTCCTGAAATGACTCCGTCTTTAGCCAGAATGGTAATGTCTCGTGCAGGCGTTCTTCCTATGCCTATCAAATGGTTTTCAATTCCTCAGTGTTGGCGTTATGAAAGAATGCAGAAGGGAAGAGGTCGAGAACACTTTCAATGGAATGTTGATATTTGGGGGACTAATGATATTTCAGCAGATGCTGAATTATTCTCAGTTTTAACCACTTTTCTCGAAGGCATCGGATTAACCGAAGAAGATGTAGTAATCCGAGTAAGTAGTCGAAAGGTTTTGGAGGAAGTTTTAGGATCTTTAGGAATTACTGGAGATCTTTTTGCTAAAACGTGCATAATTGTAGACAAAATGGATAAGTTATCTCCTGAGGTTATCGATGAACAACTAACAGAATTGGGTCATGATTCGAAAGTGATTTCCACAATTCAATCTACATTAGGCTTGAAACACTTGAATTCATTAAAGAAAGTTCTTAAACCAGATAGTGCAGCATTAAGCGAACTTACTCAATTGTTTGAGGCAATAGATGCTTATGGAATTTCAAATTGGGTCGAATTTGATGCTTCAATAGTCCGCGGTCTTGCTTACTACACAGGTTCAGTTTTCGAGGTTAATGATCGTAAAGGAAAGTTTAGAGCAATATGCGGTGGTGGACGATATGACAAATTGTTGTCAACTTTAGGTGGTAAAGATTTACCTGCAACAGGATTTGGTTTTGGTGACATGGTAATTATGGAGTTATTGAAAGATAAAGGACTCATTCCACACTTGCTTAGTGGTGTAGAGGATGTGGTTATTGCATTAGATCCTAATTTGAAAAATATAGCCGTAAAGGTAGCCTCAGTATTGAGAGATTCAGATAGGCTAGTAGATTTAGTTTTAGAAAACAAAAAAATGAAGTGGGCGTTCAAACATGCTGAACGAATCGGCGCCAGTAGAATAATCTTAGTAGCTCCTGAGGAGTGGAGTCGTGGGAAAATCAAAGTTAAAGATTTGCAGAGCGGCGAAGAGTTTGAGACTACTTTAGAAGAAATTTAGACTTCACATTCAGCTAAAGGTTTGTCATTTCTTGTTCTAACAATTATTGGAAATTCAAAGCACAGTTGGCCTTTACTATTCCTATCTTGTCTACGTTGATATTCTAGTTCAACGATAAACCAGTCTTCTTCTTTTAGGTCAGTTTTTTCTAATTTGTATCCTTTCTCTAGCAATTCGGCCGTAATTATGTCCATATTCTCTTCACCAAGCCTTCCACCGCCAGCCCATCCACAATCAACAAGTACAGGTTCATCAAAGAAAGGACTTTTTTCGTACTGGGCTAATCTAAATCTTGCAAACCGAACTTCGTGTTTTCCTGATCCATTCGATACCTTAGTTACAATACAGTCAGTAGTCTCTATGAATTTGAATTTATATGACCCTTTTCTCTTTGGCTTACCATTCATTGTGAATGTAATTTTATCGTCAGCTTTTCTAAGGATAAAACCTTCCCAATCATTTTGTTTTGCCTCTTCAGCTTTTTCTTTAGTAAATATTTCAATTTTTCTTTCACCAAAATGATTTGTTAGTTCTAATCTTTCAAGGAATGTTCGGTCCGTGACATCCTCACCATACCAGAATATAACGTCAAAAACGTTGTATGTGAAAGTGTACCCCTCAGTAATTAGTGAATTGTATTTATTTCTGGCTTTAGCTTCAGTCGTTGTTTCCGTAGTAACTGCTTTTAGGACTTTAGGATCTTCTTTTCCTTCTTTATCAAAGGCAATTAACTCTCCGATGATTAACGATTCTTCGGGCAATTTATCTAGAGCATTTTTAATTTCATCGACAACACTAAGAATTTCGGTTATAGGTTTGATTCTTCTGGTGTATCCGATTTTTTCAGTACCTGTGTTGTGCAAAAGTATACAAGATCCATCGAATTTCCTTTCAGCTAACCATTCACCATCGTAAGGATTATCGTCTTTTTTCAATTTACTAATTGGTTTACATGGTGCGAACGATTGAGACAGTGCTGAACTAACAACAATTTCTTCACCCAATATTGCATCTTCGCGATTTTCAACATATCCTTCTTCTTTTTTCTTTCTTATTTTCCTTTCATATTCAAGAATAGCTTGTTCGTTATCTGTGGTTTCGTTACTTCTTCCTTTATTTTTGCCATATACAGTTTCTTTAGTAATCTGTTTTTTTCCGTCTTCTTCTTCTTTTGACGTCCACCATTCAGTAATTATTACGTTGTCCTTGACTTCGATAATCATATGTTTTAGCCTCCCAGTCAAGTGTAATTGATACAACGTAGTTTTCATGTTAAAACCTCTATAATTTAGTAGTATAAAAAATGGGGCGAAGCCCGGGAATCGAACCCGGGACGAGGGAACCACAATCCCCCAGTTTAACCAAACTAGCCTAGCTTCGCCACTTATCTACGACTAGCAAGGCATTACATAAAATTTCTTGAGAATTAGATAATATCTTTAGGTTTGTATTCTCCCCATACCTTTCTGAGAGCATTGCAAATTTCTCCTAAACTTACTTTTGCATTTACAGCTTCAATTATTAGAGGCATTAAGTTTTCATCAGTAGTTGCATATTGTGAAATTTTATCTATATGTTGCTCGACATTCCCTCTCTTTTCTTTCAGCAGTCTTAATTTACCTATTTTTTCGACAATCAAATCCTCATTGATTTTAGTAACTTCATCATTATTTTCTTCATTTTCTTGATATTTGTTAACGCCTACAATTATTCTTTCTTTCTCTTCAATTTCCCTTTGGTATTTGTAAGCCGAATCCATGATTTGTGATTGAACCCAACCCTCTTCGATACATTTTAACATACCTCCATTAGTGTCAATTCTCTCCAATATTTCCATTGTATTCGATACTAATTCTTCAGTCATGCTTTCGATAGTGTAAGACCCAGCCAGTGGATCTATTGTAAATGGAATACCAGATTCTTCAGCAATAATTTGTTGAGTTCTGAGCGCAACTTTAGCAGCTTTTTCAGAAGGCAATCCTAATGCTTCATCCATTGAATTTGTGTGTAAACTTTGTGTACCTCCAAGCACTGCAGACAATGCCTGAATGGCAGTTCTAACTACATTGTTGTGAGGTTGTTGTGCTGTAAGTGTAGAACCTCCTGTTTGAGTATGAAATCTTAGCATTAATGATTTTTGATTTTTAGCGTTAAATTCTTTTTTCATAATCCTAGCCCAGATTTGCCTTGCAGCTCGGAATTTTGCTATTTCATAAAGGAAATCATTATGGCCATTGAAAAAGAAGGCCATTCTTGGTGCAAAGTCATCTACATCTAATCCTTTTTCGACAGCAGCTCTTGCGTAAGTAACTCCGTTGGCGATTGTAAATGCTAATTCCTGCTCAGCACTACACCCGGCTTCTCTGATGTGATAACCTGAAACAGAAATTGTATTCCATTTAGGAATATTTTTACTACAATAATCAAACACATCTGTAGTTAATCTCATTGACTGTTCAGGCGGGAAAATGTATGTTCCTCTAGCAATATATTCTTTCAAAATATCGTTCTGTATAGTTCCTCTAAGTTGCGATTCTTTCACACCTTGAGATTGCCCAGTAGCAACATACATTGCTAACAACATTGATGCCGGAGCATTGATTGTCATACTAGTCGAAACAGTATCAAGCGGAACTCCATCAAACAATTGTTTCATATCTTCAATAGTATCAATTGCAACCCCCACTTTTCCTACTTCACCTTGTGACATCGGATCATCACTATCATATCCAATTTGTGTAGGTAAATCAAATGCTACAGATAAACCGGTTTGACCTTCGTCTAGTAAATATCTGAAGCGTTTGTTTGTCTCCTCGGCAGTACCAAAACCAGCGTACTGCCTCATGGTCCACATTTTACCACGGTATCCAGTAGGATGTATTCCTCGAGTGTATGGGAAAGATCCGGGAAATTCGGGTACTGTATTTTCCAAGTCATCTGGAACATTTAGCCTTTCTCTACTATCTAACAAGGCTTCTTTTCTTTCTGGGTATTTTTCTAAAGTTGGCTTTAGTGTTTCATCTTCCCATCGTTTCTTACTCATTTCTTGGCCTCTCGAAGCGTTTAATATATTTTAGCATTTTGGCATGTAATTCATCAGATTTTTGTTTGGCTTCTCCAGGTTTAATTGTAATTGGTTCTAACCAAAAGCAGTAAACATTTGTTCTAATCTTATTTCTGTAGAAATCAATCATACTTCCAAATACGTCTTTGTCATTTCCATTACTAGACCAATCTACGCTTGGATTATCAAAGCAAAATACTAGAGGCTGTATCGGCATTCCGCTATTTTCAGCAGCTTTGAAAACGCCCATTTTGAAAGGATAAAGCTCTCCAAATGGAGAAGTTGTTCCTTCTGGAAAAATCCAAAGAGGTTTGTTTATTGCATCCCAGTTATTCAGCTGGTCAATTACACTACTTCTCGATTTTTTCTTCTCCCTTTTTACCCATAAAACTCCAAGTTTTTGACCTATAGGTCCGAATAGTAGATAATCTTTAATTTCTCTTTTAGCAACGGCCCCACCTGCTTTCAGAGCTAGAACAAGCACAGGATCTAGGTAACTAGTGTGATTTGGAACTAGAAAGCCTGGTTGAGGTTTTCCGTGTACATAGATTTTTGTGTTGTAACGTTTCATTAGCCTTCTACACCAATTCGTTACATTTTTGCGATATTCTTCTTGTGAATAAAAGGGAATTTCTAATCTAAGTCTGATTAAAATGTAAATAAAATATAATATTTCGATTATCCACACAGTGTGCCTATGGCTTACTTGTTAAAAAGAAAACCTTTTACTCTAAATTAATGGAGCTTCAAAATCGTCTATTGTTTCTTCTAGTTCTTCATCAGCACCTAATTCACCTCTTATCCTCAAGATTTCTCTTGATAATAACCAATAAATTAGAGCCAGAGACCTTCTTCCTTTATTGTTTCCTGGAATTACAATATCTACATTAGTTGTCAAATTGTTTGAATCACACATTGCAATTACAGGTATTTTGATATTCGTAGCTTCTCTGAAAGCCTGTGCATCTGCAGCAGGATCTGTCAATACGATAGCTTTAGGTTCTATGAAAAATCTCATTTCAGGGTTTGTTAATCTACCTGGCGTAAAGCGTCCAGCAATACATTCGAATCCACAGTTTTCTGCAAACTTAGTTGCAGGTTTCCATCCATATTGTCTTGCAGATACTACGAGTACATCTTTAGGATCAAAATCTTTAAGGAATTGAGCAGCTTCGACAACTTTTTCAGAAGTCATGTTGACGTTTAATATTCTCAATCCATCCTCTCTAACTTTGTAGACGTAAGGCTCCATATCCTTACTCTTTTGTTTGGTTCCAATATGGACTCCACAAGTGAGGAAAGTATCCTCATCGATGAGCAGTTCTTTTGCTTCGACTTCGGTCATAGGAATTTCTCGCTGATTCGGACCAGTTCATTAAGCTTTGCAATCCTTTCGCCACCCATTATTCCGGTTTTTATGGCATGAGATTCAAAGGCAACTCCAAGGTGAGCTATAGACGTATCAGTGGTTTCACCGCTACGGTGTGAAATTACTGTAGCCATGTCTGAATTCTTTGCCAGCTCCACAGTTTTAACGGTATCAGTTAAGGTTCCGATTTGATTTGGTTTAATCAAAATAGAATTTGTAGATTTCATATCAATACCTTGTTTTAGTCTTTCTGAGTTGGTAACATACAAGTCATCACCTATAATTAGAGAATCAGTTTGATCGGTTAAAGAGGCCCATGATTGGAAATCATTCTGATCAAGAGGGTCCTCAACTGAATGCAAATCGTATTCTTCTATTAATCCTAGCATGAAGTCAACTTGTTCTTCAGGTGTTAGTGTTTGTTCTTTGTAAACATATTTTCCATTTTTGTAAAATTCACTAGCTGCAACATCTAAACCGGTTCTAATTTCAACTCCTGTTTCTTTATTTACATTATCAACAGCTTTTGTCACAAGCTCAAGAGCTTCCACATTTTCCAAAGGAGCTACCCAAGCACCTTCATCTCCCTTTCCAAGAGCTATGTTAGGAAATTTTTCTTTTAAAATCGTTGCAACTTCTTTGTGTACTGCAGCATTAGTTTCAATCGCTGTGTTTACGTCGTTGTCAAATGATGTAACCAAATATTCTTGAATGTCTGTTCCTCCGATAGCATGGGCTCCACCTCCTAGAACATTAGACATAGGTGCTGGAATAGAGTAGGATTTAGTTTTACTTACGTGCTCAAATAGTGGAATGTTTTTTGAATCTGCAGCAGCTTTGGCGCAAGCTAAGGATAAAGCAACAGAGATATTTCCTCCTACATTCTGTAAGTTATTTGTTCCATCTTCCTTTTTAATAATATCATCAAACGCTTTTTGATCGTTAGCAGGTATTCCAGTTAGTAACGGGATAAGCTTTTTTCTTGCGTTACTTATTCCCAAATCCACGTTATTCTCAGGCCAAGCTTGGGCTTCAAATGTTCCAGTTGAAGCTCCAGCAGGAGCTGCAGCTCTTCCAAAACCATCATTGGTTGAAATGTCAGCCTCTACAGTAGAATTACCTCTGGAATCGATTATTTTTCTAAGCTTAATGTCTTTGATAATCACTTCTTTTCTCGATCCACAATATCTATAGGTATTGCATTAGTGTCATATTCCATTTGTGCAATAATAACGGGGTCGATGATTTCTTCAGGTACTTTAATATCTACAGGAGCACCCATTGAAATTTGTAATGCTCTTGCACCTATAACTCTGGCTTTTTCGAATCTTGAATGTTCTCGCATTTTTAACCTTCCTAGTTACTAAGAAATTAGAATATTCGCTAGTGGTCCAACTATAAAAGACTTACTAAGTTATGATTGTCAAAGGACTTACCTATGCTAAGACCTTATTTTTTTCAGAAGCTTTTTAAATACGTGTTACAATGAGTTTAGTTACCTTGTACCGATAGTTAAAGGTGTAATAGGTCGAAAAAAAGGTGAAAATATGGAACAAAACATAAACAAATTGGGTGCATTTATAGCTACTTTAGCTTTGATTGCATCTGTTTTAGTAATGCCTAATGTAAGCGCAGGAGATGAAGACTTATCAGTAACATTAGTTGGAGATAAAGGTCTAACATCATATGGCGCAAAATATGGGCATGCAAGCTTCACAGGAAGCGTATCAAGTTCTTCAGCCGATGCTGATGACAACTTAACAATCACTGCATCATTTGCAGAAGCTGGCTGGAGTGACGATCAAGCTTTCATTGGAGCATGGGATGGTTCAAACTGTGCAATTGAAGATGGAGATGATTTTGGAACAGGAAGCCATGACTTCGGTACACTTTCAGGAACTCTAGATTTCTGTATTGCAGTTATGATTGAGGGAGATGTTGATAATGGAGATTCAGCTGAGATGGTTGTTTCTGCAAGTTCTTCAAGCTCTACTTCACTTGACATTAATGCACAAGTAATTGTATCAGATTGGACATTTAGTACGGATGACACTACAGCAAAATCATTTACAGAGTCTGAAGCCGTAGGCGAAGAATGTGATACTGCAGTTAACTGTCACACTTACACTATAACCCTACATAACAACAAACTTGATGAAAACGGAGTTCCTGTTGCATTAAGCGATTCAATTACGATAGCTTACAACTCAGCTACACCTGGATGGAGAATCGATAGCGATGATTCATCTTGGGACGAAATGGAAATGGAAGCAACAATTGGATATATTGATGCAGGAGATTCCTACGATTTCGAAGTACAAGTATCATTGTCAGGTAGCTATGCTCTGGCATCATCATATGTCGGAAATTCAGTTCTAGCTTTCCAAGTTTCTGATGATAACATTATAGATTTCGTCGAATTTGAAGCAGTTGTAGAAGATAATTTTGCAGTTAGCGCTCAAGGTTCAGGTAATCAAGATGTTGACAATGGATGTACAGACCAAGATTACAAAGTTGACTGGGATGTAAACATAAAGAATTTTGGTAATTTACCAGATGATTTTACAGTTTCGTTTGACACAGCTGATGCAGTTGCAGCAGCATGGAGCATTACTGGTGCAGATGACATGACTGTTGAGAATTTATTACCTAAAGCAGAAGATGGCGTTTACTCTTTCAACGTTGAAATGACAGTTCCTAGTGGATTGGCAGCAGGTACTAAACACGGTTTCTCAATGACTGTTACTTCTGTTGGTGATTCATCACAAACACAGACTCAGGAGTTCAGTGCAACTGTAGTTCAATGTTATGGAATTTCAATGACTGTAGATAAAACAACAGATAGTGCAGATCCTGGAGCATCTTCTGATTTCACAGTCACGGTTACTAATGATGGTAATGGAGAAGACACAGTATCTTACATGACCATGGGTGCTCAAGCATGGACGCCAAGCTTATCTGAAATGAGCTCTACTATTGCCTCAGGAGAAACAGGTCAAGTTGTTTTCACCTTAACAGTACCTGCAGACTCCAGTGCAGCAGCCAAGAGCGGAATGGCTATGGTTCATGCATACTCTGAAGCATGTGGAGATGACACTTCAGATTGTGACTATGAAGCACACATATCTGTTGAATTATCTTCAAACCAAGTTTTTGATATTAGCGCAGGATACTATTACAACGCTTCTATGGCAGCAGCTTCTGTTCAAGAAGGAATGGCTTTGCAATTGAAGTTCAATGTAACAAACAATGGTAACGGAAACGATAACATCGGTGTTGTTTTGGCAAATAACCCATCTTGGGTAACTTTGTCACAAAGTACAGTTCTAGTTGGCCCAGGTCAATCTTCAACTGTTACAATAGATGTAATGGCTCCAGTTTCAGGAAGCACAGGAGCTCAGACTCCTTTCCAAGTAATAGCAACATCATCTGACGGAACAACAACTTCAACTACTGGAGATTTCACAGTTACAGTTGTTGAAAAGTCAACTGACACATCAGGACCTACAACTGAAGAAGTTGACGATGATGAAGGTGGTTTGCCAGGATTTGGATTCCTTCCAGCAGTAGCAGCAATTGGTGCTGTACTATTGTTGCGCCGCAGGCTTTAGGAGCTAAATAAATGAACTTTAGTCGGCAATTCCTGCCACTCTTCGCAATAGCTTTACTATTAGCATCAGCTATAGTATTTGTTCCGGTAAGTGCAGCTTCTTCTATGAACATAGTTGTAGAAGCAGATCATAATGAGTATTCATTTGCATCTGTTAATGGCACTGCTTCCTTCGTAGTTACTTTAACAAATGATGGAGATTCAGATTTTGATTCAGTCATGATGGATGCTTCTTTCAATGACGAAAGTTGGATGATGGACAATGTAACCTTCACCTATTCAGGTTCTAACTCAACAGGCTCAATAGATTTAGGTTCACTGGCTTCCAGCGCTATAGCACAAGTCACAGTAGATGTGGTAGTAGGATTTGGTGCTAAAGTAGATATGTCTAAATTCGTTTATATGGATCTTGGAGTGACTGCAGATGGCCAAGATTTTGACGTATCAGACACAGTCATAGTTGTTTCAAATTGGGTAGCTTATCAAGCAGATTTCCCAGCTTCTCCAGCAGTTAACACTTACGACATTGGCAGCAATTATACATATCAAATAATGGTAGAAAACATAGCAGTTGAGAAGCTTCCAGGTGGAGGAACACAAGCTGTGGACATTATGGATTCAATTACGGTTCAATTCGGCGGATTAGGTGGATGGACCATATCAAGTGAAGATCCAGCATGGGATTCATTTCAAGGCGGAGTTCTAAATGGACTTTCAGCAGGTCAGACATACACTTGGGACATAAGAGTTGAACTGAGTAGTAAGGTAAAAGCAGGTAGTGCAGATTTAGATTTTCAAGCATTTAGTGTTGATCCTAACGATCCCTTCGGCTTCCCTTATTACCAGCCGTTTGGTATGATAAGTATTCCAGTTTCAGCATCGGAAATGTTCGGCATTAAGATTGATGGTGCAGGTAGCAGAACTGTCGATTTGAGTGCAGGAGCATCTATAGCTGATTGGACTGTTAGAGTAACCAATCTTGGAAATACCGACGATGATTTTACAATCAATTGGGACAGCCAGGGAGTTCCATCAGGTTGGAATCTTAATGTAGATACCTCTGGCCCAATGGTCACAGATTCAATTAGTTGGAATGGTTTTTACGAGTTCGATGTAGTACTTAGCGTCCCAAGCGACGCATTAGCAGGTAGTACGGCTACATTTTCAATGAGTGCAGCTAGTAATGGAGACAGTACACAAACAGCTTCACAAGAATTTACAGCAGTAGTAGACCAGCATTATGGAGTTACTCTCTCAGTGGACTCAGACTCTAAACAGAGTAAACCGGGCGAAGATGTTGATTTCATATTTAACATAACTAACACAGGTAATGGGCAAGATAATTACATTCTTTCAGTATCAGGACCTGCAGTTTGGAATCCAGTATTGAGCCAAAATGTCAGCTCAATAAGTGCCGTCAGTGTTTCTCAGTTTACTATGACAGTCTCTATTCCTTCAGATCGTGACGCAGGTGCAAGTAGTGGAGATATTGAAGTAACTGTAGTTTCCTCAGACGGATTATCTACAGCAAACAGTACAGTTTCGGTAATGTCCTCACAAGTTTATGACATAGGCTTAGATCATGTCAGCGGTTCTGATGGTGTAGTCTCAGTTACTCAGGAAACTCAAATTTTACTTAAATTAAATATTACAAATAATGGTAATGGAATAGATACACTGAACTTAACAATGACTAACGCACCAAGTTGGGCGTCATTAGGTGCAGATACAATGCAAATAGGCCGAGGTCAAACACAAGCTTTGACAATTACCCTGTCTCCAGATGCAGCAGCACTTTCCGGAAGAGATTATACTTTCCAAGTAGTTGTAACTTCAGCTGACGGTAGCGAATACACAAGCCCTGATTTTACAGCTAACATCGAAGTCAAGGAAACCTCTGGTGGAGGCGAAGTAGAAGTTGAAGAAATTGAATCAGATGATGATAGTTCAACACCAGGCTTTGGATTAATTGCTTCATTATTGGCATTAACTACCTTAGTAGTTTTACGCAGAAGAGCTTAAAACAACAATCTAAGCATTAGACGCAATGCAAGATAAATTGGCCGAGTGGCTTGAAGAGGATTTAGGTAAGGGGGACTTCACATCACTGGCAGTAGTAAACAACGAGATTTGCAGCGCTACAATAACAGGCGGTCCGGGCGTTATCTCGGGCTTATATATTTGCAAAAAACTTTTGAAACAGAATTCCATAAATTATACTACAGAATACAATGATGGAGATGCAATAGTTTCTCCTTTAATTTTTTCATTGGAGGGTAACTCCCATGATATTTTAGCAACAGAACGTCTTTTGTTAAATATATTAAGTCATCTTAGCGGAATTTCAACACACACTAATAAAATAGTAAGAATAGCCAAGAAAGTAAATCCTAACGTAGAAATTTTAGCTACAAGGAAAACTCTTCCAGGACTGAGAGATTTAGAAAAAAAAGCCGTGGTTCACGGAGGTGGGGCAACCCATCGCATGCGATTAGACGATGCAATATTAATAAAGGATAATCATCTTAAATTGTCTAAAAACATTAAAAAATCAATTGAAATGTCTAGGAACAAATATCCAAATTTGATGCTTGAGGTTGAAGCTGATAATGAACAGCAAGCAATTGAAATAGCTAATAACGGGGCTGACAGAGTTATGCTTGATAATTTTTCTCCTGATGAAGCAACAGCCACAATTAGAAAATTAAGAGAGATATCAGATATAGAAATAGAAATTTCAGGTGGCGTTACTATTGAGAATGTAGCAAGCTATGCTAAAGATGCAGACTTCATAAGTCTCGGAAGTTTAACTATGTCTTCCTTACCAGTTGATTTTTCATTACATGTCCTATAGCATTAGAATTCTCTGTTTCGATCAGGATGATCCTAAAAAATGTACTGCAAAAAGGTTAGAAAAATTCAATCTTTCCGACAATCATTCAAGTTTTAAGACATTGCCTCCGATGGGAATAGTATTAGATCCATTCTCTACGAAAGAGCTCAGCTCTGATGACATTCCTCTTGCAGAAGTGGGAGGAATTGTAGGAGTCGATTGTTCTTGGAACAAAGCTCCTGAGACTTTTTCTCGTTTAAGATTAATGGGATTAGAGCCCAGGTCTTTGCCTTCTGTTATCCCAGCTAATCCTGTAAATTCGGGCAAGTTAGGTAAATTAACAACTGCAGAGGCAATTGCTTCAGCCTTGTTAATTTGTGGAGAAAATTTACACGCAGAAGAAATTATGTCAATTTTCAAGTGGGGGCCTGCTTTTATCAAACTTAATTCTCACTTAAAAGAATCATAAGTTCTATAAATACAGTTAAAGTAAGAAGATATGGCTTCGGTGAATATTGGTGAGGAAATGCCACTTTTTAGTTTTTTAGGCAGAACACACAGAATATTCATTGAAGGAAGAGGGTTTGATTTTGAATCATTTGATATTCATAACAACGGGACTGCATCACTAAATCTCATAAACTTGGACGATCCTTTATTCTCTATTTTAGACTTTGAAGAACCTAGAGTAATTTATGTGGTTTCAAGATTAGGTCAAAATGATCTAATTATTCAGGGCTGTACTTTCAAGTCAATAGATGGAAGTAAAAGTCAATTACTTTATTCTAAAATTCAAACAGAATCGTAAACCTTAATTTAGAGCATTCGAGATAGTGTACCGTGGAAATTGTAGACGTTGCAGTTGTAGGAGGAGGTCCAGCAGGCTCATCAGCCGCCCGCGAAGCTGCTGAAAGGGGCATGTCAGTTCTATTATTTGATCATGCACACCCTAGAAGAAAGGCATGTGGTGGAGGTTTGCCTGTTAAAGGAATAGAGTGGATGGACGCACCAGATGAGGCAATAGAGTGTGAGATGACATCGATTTCTTTTACATATGGTAAAACTAAACTGAAAATCCCAGTAAACAAGGGTAAATTAATCAGAAGAGACGATTGGGATTTTTATTTATTTAACAGAGCTAAAGAAGCTGGTGCAGGGCACGTAATTGAAAGAGTTAAATCGTTAGAATTACTTGATAATGTGTGGTCTATTAATGGAAAGTATAAGGCTAAATATATAATTGGAGCAGATGGAGTTAACGGTTTTACCCGTAAGCATTTTATGGAAAGAATTCCTCGAGAACATCTTTTTGCTGCTGCAGGTTATTATCTAGGAATCAAGCCTGATGAAAATGATGTGGAATTTATAGTAGGAGCCATACCTGGTGAAGAGGGTTATCTTTGGGTCTTTCCTAAAAGTGATCACTACAACATAGGTTACTGTTACAATTCTGGAACTCCAGGTATGCGCGAGGCATTAGACAAGTTACTTGCAGAAAGATGGCCAGGTGAATTTGTACGTAACGGAAAGTGGAAGCTAAAAGAAACTGGAGAAATTGTAGATTGTAAAAAATTTGGTTCAGTTATCCCTTCATATAATGATCCTAAGTTGTTTGATGAACCCGTTTCTGGTTCTAATTGGGTTCTGTGCGGCGACGCAGCAGGCCATGTTAATCCGATACACGGCGAGGGACTCAACCACTGTGCACTTGGTGGAAGGCTCGCAGCTAAAGCTATTTCCAAAGGAGATCCGACTTTATTTGAGCAATATTGGCGCTCACATTACAGTAGAGATATGTACAGGGCAGCTACCACGAAGCATAAAATTTACAAGCCATTTTTCATGAAAGTTGGCTTTGCTCTGGGTAAGACACCAGCCCTTTTTGGCATGTTGGCAGATCTGACAAGAGGAGAATACAAGGGTAAAGCGACTAGAAATTTTTGGTTTAAGCTTCCTTTAGCATTGATGCAAGCTCTATTTGGATTTAAGCATAAAGAAATCAAAGCTTTGAATTGATTTTTTGGATTAGCTTTATTAAACCCTTTGGCTCGGAGCGTTTCCTGAGGACTCAGGTATCATGAAAATACCACGAAAAGTTAAGATGTACAGCCCTTATGCAAAAAAGCATACACTTCATGAAATTGAAGTAGTTAAGAAGAAAAGAGCTTC
>PBPR01000057.1 GCA_002724775.1 Methanobacteriota archaeon | reverse complement strand
GGATCAATTCTTGCCGGAGTAATGGGTGGAAGACTTGCAGAAGGAATAGATTATCCGGACACTTCTCTTGAGATGGCAATAATTGTAGGAATTCCATATCCTGCACCAGGAGTTAGGCAAGAGGCATTGCAGCATTATTTTGATGTATGCTTCCATGGTAAAGGTTGGGAATATGCGGTAGAATCTCCAGCCTTAAGGAAAATACTCCAAGCAGCCGGCAGAGTTATTCGCTCGGAAAACGATAGAGGCGTGATCGTAATTACAGATGGAAGAGCCGGAAAATTTGCAGATAATATTCCAGACCTAGAATTATCTAATGATATTGTTACAGATGTAGAGAATTTTTTTGAAGCCTAAATTAATTTAATACACAATTCTTGAACCATTATTGCCACCGTGGCTTAGCTCGGTATAGCGACTGATTCGTAATCAGTAGGTCGGGGGTTCGAATCCCCCCGGTGGCTCCATACTTAATCGTTAAATCGTTTTTTACTTCTTCTCATAGCTTCCAAAGCAGGCATAGTTTCTCCAGACATGAAAGAAATACATGCCCCGCCACCAGTTGAAATGTGTTTTATTCCGTCTGCCAGACCCATTTGGTTAAACGCCATTGCAGTTTCTCCACCACCAACTACAGTCATTCCTTTGCTTTTAGAAATTGCACTAAAGATTTCATTCGTTCCTGTAGCAAATTCGGAATCTTCAAAAACACCCATAGGTCCGTTTGCAATGACTGTACCAGCATTTTCAATTATTTGGATATATCTTACTAGTGTGTCAACTCCAATATCAAACAGAGGGTATTTCTCGGGTAAATTCTCAACATTTGTCCCGTATCTCTTTCCATCTTTATTAAGAGCCACATCAGATGGAATTTCTATTTTTCCATCATATTTTGATAGTAGCTTTTTAGCTAATTCAATTACTTTTTCATGATCAGGAATTTGCTTTTCTATAAATTCAGTACTTGGTTTTCCTATATCTATTCCAGATGCAATCAAAAATATATTTGCAACAACACCTCCAGTTAATATTTGTTCTACACCTTTTTCTAGGAAATTTTCAGCTATTGATACTGAGTCAGCAGCCTTACTGCCACCTAAAACAGCAATTCTAGGGGTTGGTCCGGAACTAATTGCTTTTCCCAAGAAATCTAATTCTCTTTGCATAACTCTTCCAGCTAACGCTGGCATATAATCAGAGAAGCCGACTAAAGAGGGTTGACACCTGTGTGAAGCTGCAAATGCGTCGTTAACAAAGTAAGATGCGTGGGGTGCAAGAGTTTTAACCATTTTAGCATTACTCTGAGCCTTAAAATTGTCATTTTCAAATGCTTTTAGATTTATTTCTTCCTTGTCGAATCTAACATTGTCTAGCAGGATTATTTGGCCATTCTTTATGTTTTTAATTTCTTGAATAGCTTTTTTACCATAGATATCGTCTACAAATTTTATTTCTCTCCCAATAATCTTAGACATTCTATCGCTGTGTTTTTTTAAACTTACAAAATCCAGCTTTCCAGGTCTAGATTGGTGTGCAAGTACAATCACTCTTGCATTTTTGTCAGAAAGTTCCTTTACTGTAGCGGAATGCCTTTTGATTCTTGTATCNTCNAGTAAATCTCCGTTTTCAGGATTAATTGANGAATTAATGTCAATTCTTAAAATTACATTCTCACCGCTCAGCTCATAGTCATCCATCGTTAGAAAACTTCTATCTTCAAGACTATCGAATTCACCATCAACAGTTACNTAACTACTGTTTTGAGCCACAACTTGTGAAGGGGGTCTTTCAAAACCNTTTTGTCTACGCTTTGTTTAAATTTCTTCCCAAAATAGCAAAACTNGCAACTACAGCTTCAATTTGTATNCTTGAATTTGCACCTTCTGATAANCTAAAATCAGCTTCAGCTAATTTTTCTATCATGAGAACCTTAATGTTGTCAGGTATTTCTAAATCTCTAACTGTTCTGTGCATTTGTCTTAAAACATCTTCACCAGCNAATCCATANGTTATTTGGAGAGTATCTANTTTTTCTCTGGCATTTGTGAAATTNCCNGACAATGCNGAGTCTAATGCGTCTTTAACTTCTTCAGGCCTAGCTGCGGCAACAGCTTGGTAAACTACATCAGGTGTTACNTCTGTATTAGCGGCAGCTGCCATTTGNAGTCCATTAATNGCTCTCCTAAGGTCACCTTGTGCCAAATAGGTAAGTGATTCAAATGCTTCCTTACTGACATTTATATTTTCTTTTGCAGCAACAAACTTTAGATATTTTTCTAAATCTTCAGCTTTNATTGGNCTAAATCTAAANACAGCACAACGGGATTGAATAGGATCNATNATNTTTGAAGAAAAATTNCANGACATTACAAATCTACATGTTCGNGAATATTTTTCCATAGTTCTTCTNAAAGCTGCTTGTGCAGCNCCNGTAAGAGCNTCAGCTTCNTCTAAAAATATTATTTTAAATCCTTTTTCACCAAGAGGCGCAGTCCTTGCAAATTCTTTAATTTTNCCTCTGACNACGTCAATACCTCTTTCGTCAGATGCATTAAGTTCNTGTAAATTGTGNTTCCACAATTCTCCAAACATTTCTCTTGCTAGAGCCAAGGCAGAAGTAGTTTTTCCTATCCCAGCAGGTCCAGCAAAAAGTAAATGTGGCATGGAACTTTCTTTTACGTAATTCTTTAATCTTGTGGTTACAGCTTCTTGGCCAACAACTTCTGAGAGATTATTTGGCCGATATTTTTCTATCCAAATCTGTTCCATTAGACCTCTATCAGCACGTTCTATATTTGGATTAACCCCTATAATGTAAAACATATATATCCCTCTACCAAATGTAAAATAATGTCTAAGTACGAAGGTGTTGATTTCTATAACTTGGATCAGCATTTAACCGAAGAAGAGTTAATGGTGAGAGATTTAGTAAGAGATTGGGTGGACGAAGAAGTTNTACCAATCATCGAGGAATACTACACGAAGGGTACTTTCCCTCTAGAGTTAATACCNAAAATCGGCGAAATGGGCCTATTTGGTTGTAATCTTTCAGGTTATGAATGTGCTGGATTATCTAATGTAGCCTATGGTGTAATCTGCCAAGAGTTAGAAAGAGGAGATTCTGCAATNAGGAGCTGCGTTTCAGTGCAAGGTTCTCTAACAATGTATCCAATTCATGCCTTTGGNACAGAAGAGCAAAAAAACAAGTATTTGCCAGGCATGGCTAAAGGTGAGCTAATTGGTTGCTTTGGATTGACTGAGCCTGACCATGGTTCTGATCCGGCAGGTATGGAAACTAAGGCAGTTGAAGATGGNGATTCNTANNTTNTTAACGGNGCTAAAATGTGGATTACTAATGGAACNATTGCNGACTTAGCNATAGTTTGGGCNAANTTNGATGGAAAAATTCGAGGTTTNATTGTNGANAAAGATGATAAAGGATTTTCANCACCAGAAATGAANGGAAAGCATTCTCTAAGGGCCTCAATTACAAGNGAATTAGTATTTCAAGATTGNAGAATACCAAANGATAGATTNCTNCCAGANGTTCAAGGTTTNAANGGNCCTCTAAGCTGCTTAACACAAGCACGTTTTGGAATAGCTTGGGGTTCATTAGGCGCAGCAATGGGTTGCTTCCACTCATCCGTTGACTACGCTAAATCCAGAATTATGTTCAATAAACCAATAGCAAGCTTTCAACTAGTCCAAAACAAATTGGCATGGATGCTTAGAGAAATTACCAAGGGACAGTTACTTGCTTATCATTTGGGTAGAGCAAAAGATAAAGGCGAAGCTACACCAGAGATGGTTTCTTTGGGTAAGATGAACAATGTAGATATTGCATTGGAAATAGCTCGAACTTCACGCGATATTCATGGAGCTAACGGTATCCTAAATGAATATCCTATTATGAGACACATGGCAAACTTGGAGAGTGTTTATACCTACGAAGGAACACATGACATTCATAATCTAATTCTTGGTAGATGGATTACAGGCTTGCAAGCCTTTGAGTAATTAAATAGTTCCAGGACTAGATACAGCTTCACTCCAGTCAGCACAATTATAGCAGCTTCGAGTCAAGGTTTTACCATTACCGTTCGCTCCATCTTCAGAAGTGTAAGTGAAAGCATCATTGTATGAATTTTTTGACAAAATTATTGTTTCAGATGTACCTAGGCCATTTCCTATTGCAACGTCTTCAACTGAAAAAACGTATTTATAATTAACATATGTTTCCCTAAAAGTCGATGGCGACGAGGTTAGTATTCCTACACTTTTTGCAGGAATCGTGATTATTTCATTTTCTTCAGATACAATATTATCCTTTTGCTCGTTATCAGCTATAGTCCAGCTGTTAACAAATATTGCAATGTCATTTGGATTATAGAATTCCACCCACTCATAGTCAAAGCCATTACTTTGAGGACTGTACATTACTTCAGTAAGGTAAAGATTATCATTTGGAGTATCTCCCTCAAATATGGTAACAGTTAGTATTGAAGGTACAACATTACTTCCATCATTGTATAACAGATATCTCTGAGATTCAAAACTCACTGTAGCAGATTCTGGATTACCGCCCCATAGACAAACAGTTTCCTTTGGAACTAAGGTTTGTACTTCAATTCTTAATTGTTCAGTAACTCCTAGCTCTTCTTTAAGGGGATAGTAAGGGAATTTTCCTAATGAATCACATTTGTTTGAATCGATTTCTCCATTACTATTCAATATTCCAATAGTAGTTCCATTGCGTAGTTGCACATTGCCAGTACCGTATTCATTGTTCTCCCAAGAAGTAGAATCTCCGCTCAATCCTTGTGAGCCAGTTAATTCAGAAATAACCTCTCTTGCCATAACAATATTGTTGTCGTTTTTGTTTAGATCGATGCCAATTCTAAAGTTCATAGATGAAGTAAATGCTTGTAAAATGAGCACAAAAACGGTTAAAGCGATAGTGAACTCAATAACGTGAGTCACAGCGTCTTCATCATCGATGTATCTTCTCTTCATCCTTTGACTTCCTTCTTGAAAAGCTTAGCTGCAGTTCTAAGACAGGTAATAGGCCATAAGACTAGTGCCAATAAAATTAACCATCCTGGTATCCCCTCTAAATCTATAGCTAAAGTTCGATGTGTTAACAGTCCAACTGCAAATTGATATACATATCCTGGATTTAGCATGCCCATGTGTGAGGCTATGGTTTGGAATTTAGGATCATTTTCAAAATCATCTGCAGTTACATCAATGCCCAATGCAAACGAAAGTGCATAAATTAACAAATTCCATACAACAGCGAAAAGTAACCACATTCCTAAACCGTACATTACTACATCAGTGCCACTTCTAGCAGAAATTGCAAAGCATAGTTGAAAGCAAACGAGTGTAAAAATCATTATTTGTCCACAAATTAGGAATGCGATTATTCCACTAAATGAAGGAGTATCTCCTGCATTAATCATGAAAATTAATCCCAAAATCTGTGCTACTAGAGCAGGAATTCCTACTACTAAAGATAATCCTAAGGCTTTTCCTATAACGATTGTTTCTCGATTAATCGGTTTTGCTAGAAGAATATTTATGGTATTGGCTTGTCTTTCTTTTTGAAACGCGGCAACAGAAACTCCAATAGCTGCTAATGAAACAACAAAAAATACGAAGAAACATAACTGCTGAAGTGCTCCATTAGCATTTTGTACGAAAAAAGCAGATTCGGGATCGCCATTCTGAAGATCGCCTAGAAGCCATCCCATTCCTATTATGAATAAAGTAAAAATTACTCCGAGGACTATCATTCTTGGAGATGTAATTCCTTGTCTAAGTTCGAATTTTGCCAGGTGCCAAACTAAACCAGCTTGTTCCCTGAGGCCTTTTACTTGCTTTAGAGAGAAATAAAGTCCCGCAGATAAAAGTAATAATTCTACTGAGAAAAAGTAATTATCTTTTGAAGATGCTAGATTTATGTCATCAGTTTCAGCTATCCAACCTTCTCTTTCTAGAGTAACTATCTCACCATTGTTATCAAATGTGGAAATATTATTTACTAAAGTTGCTTTTATTGTTACAATTTCACTAACAAAAAACTTTTTTGATAAATCATCATTCACAAGAATTCTCATGCCACTAACATTAAGCATGGTTTTACCGTATAAATCTTCTGAATAGACCAGAGCCTCACCTTCTGAAAACTTTCCAGGAACAAAGGTATCATTTCTAAAGACTTCAAACTTTGGAGCAGTTCGTAAAACTCCCTTAAACGTTACACTATCTCCTGCATTTTCTTGAAATGTAATTGTCCAGTTATTTCCATCCTTGGTTAATTGCTTATTTGCCCATATATCTTCAGGGTTTGTTTCAGTAGTTGTAACCCAATATGTCTTATGCACAATTGCGACACAAAGAACCAGTACAATGGAAATCATTAGAGGTTGCCAAGTTTTTTTGTTTTTCCATTCACTGTTTGACTTCAGTAGGTAATTATCTTTAATTTTCAAGTAAGTGGCCTCCTGTTTCCTTCAAAAATATTTCTTCAAGGGTATTTTTTTGAGGTTCAATTGAATATATTTGTATACCTTTTGAGACTAAATAGTCAGTTACCCATGGAATGTTTTCCTCTTTTAACTCTACAATTAGTTCTTCATGTTTACCGTTAAATTTTTGATTTAAATTCTTTATTTTATTATTTTTCAACAAATCCTTTGCGTCATTTTCAGAGAATTTTTTAACTTTCAGTAATAGCTTAATTGATTTCTTTTCGATTTCTTTTCGAATGTCCTCAATTGATTCTTCACGGATTAGTTTTCCTCGGTTAATTATGCCCACATGTGAACAAATTTCTTGGACTTCGGTCAGAACATGCGAACTCAGAATGATTGTTAGTCCTTTCTTGTTCAAGTCCTTGAGAACAACTCTTAGTGCTTTCACTCCTCTTGGATCTAACCCAGAAGTTGGCTCATCAAGAACTAAAATCTCAGGATTGTTCAGTAGAGCAACACACAAAGCTAATCTTTTCCTCATTCCTAATGAATATTCTGCGACTTTTCTGTTAGAATCTTTTTCTAATCCTAACCTTGCAAGTAGATTTTTTCCTCTTTTTTCAATTTCCTCTGTACTTAAATCAAAGAAACCTCCGTAAAATTGGAGAGTTTCTTTCGCAGTTAATCTTCCGTAAAGTCCTACTTGTTCAGGTAAAAAGCCAATTTTATTTTTAAAGTATAATTCATTATGTTTTATATTTTTACCATCTATAATAATTTCTCCGCTATCAGCCTCTAATATACCTATGATACATTTTATTGTAGTTGTTTTTCCAGCCCCATTTGGCCCTAAAAACCCGTAAATTTGTCCCTTATTTACATTAAGATTAAGTCCGTTTAGTGCAGAAAATTTCGAAACTTCTTTACCAAATAAATTATACTTCCGGTATGCCTTTTTGACATTCTTAATTTTCAGGAGACTTTGAGTCACGTTAACTTACCATTGATTGATGTTATAAAACCACATCGTCTTACTCAATTGTGGTTGAATACTGGAGATATCCATTTTTGCCATCTGCCAACACCTATTTAGAAGGTTTAACTCTTGAATCTCTTCTCGAGGATTATTTCTATTCTGAGGCTAGAGCTTTAGCAGTTGCTCGCTTAGAAACTTCAGCAACTACTGGTTTAATTGACGTTGAAGGTCCTCCTGTAAATGATGAAGCAGACATAGTTCTCGGATATGTTATATCACGTTTAATATTAGCAGCAGCAGATAATCAAGCTTTAATCAATTATGTTGCACTATCTGAAGCTAGAAGAGCTGAAAGATTTTTTGATTCAGAAACCGATGAAGACTTAGTCAAGGTAATTAATGCTTTAGAAATTATAACCGTAACACTTGAGGACAATCAGTTTAGCATGAATTTTGTCGACTACGTTAAGGCAGCTTCAAAACTTAGGGAGGGTAATTGGAAACTTGCCAATCGAGGAGTTCAGAATGGTACAGTAACATTAGATCGTGAAACTACAGTAAGGTTGATGAGAGAAGTCATTCGCCAGCATCTGGAGGAATTACCCGATGCGCCGGTAGAAATTAAGAACCAATTTGAAGGTCCAATAACAGATTTGATATCAAGTGTTTCGAACACTTTTGTTGAGAGAATAGGTAATTTGCAGAATGTAGTAGGTGAACGCCAAGCTGAGGCTATGAAGGAATTAGGAAAATTCGATCTAGTCAAAGCACCCCCGTGTTTCAATCTTAACCTTTTAGATTTGCAAGCAGGTGTAAATTTGGCACATCCTTCCCGATTTTTCATAACTACATTTCTTTCTTCGCTCAATCAAGATTCTGAGTCAGTTATGCGGTTGTTTGCAACAGCGCCCGATTTCAAAGAGTCTTTCACAAGATATCAGGTCGAGCACATATCAGGAAAGACATCCGGCACTCAATACAGTGCACCGAAATGTGACACTCTTGTTTCAACAGGAGTCTGTCCTGGACCTAACGCGCTTTGTAGATTAATCAAACACCCTCTTAGCTATTATCGNGTTATGGCNGAGTCTGAAAGNCCTNNNGCNTCNAGGATGGAGCGTATTTTACTTGCAGCCCTTGATAGNGACTCTTATCCAAAAAAATTGCTCGAAGATAACATGTCTAAATTAAAGGATTTTAAGTTTGATTANTTGGATAATCCGAAGAAGATGAAACTTTCTTCAGCAATTAAAGAAGATATTCCCAGCTTNGTAGAAGTCAAAATTTCTTATTTNAATGGTAGAACATATTCAGTNGATATTCCAGGCCAAGAAAAGAAACTGTGGATTACAAAAGCTGCAATCAGTATTTCAGACAATAATGTAGATTACGAGTGNCTCCCTNTAACGGATTGGAAAATTGCACTCCCCATAGAAGAAAGNCATTTCAAATCAAAAAAGATTAAATTANTTGTCAAACCNTTAGAAATTAGATACAGTAGTGATGAAACTCGAAAGAGCTTTATTATTTTAGATACAGTTAAAGAAGATTAAACTCGAATTCTTCTTCCGCAACTACAGATAAACTTAGGAGTGTTTTCATCGACATGATGAACTTTCTCACATGAAGGACATGTAATTGACTTGATACCCTTACCCATGTTAGTTTCTGGTTCACTTGAGCTAGCATTTCTTGAAGGTCTTTTGACAATTTTCTTTGCAACTCCCTTCTTCGCTACACGTTTCTTAACAGCTTTCTTTTTGGCAGGTGCAGCTTTAGGTTCAACTTCATCGGAGTCTTCAGTACCTTCTTCACCTTGCGAGCTTATCGAATGCGTCCCAGTGAGTTCATCTAAAATCTTTCTTTCATCAAAGTCGCCATCCTCTTCGTCCTCATCGTCAAAATCGTCTTCGTATTCATTTTCTTCTTCATCTTCTTCATCAGAGTTTTCTAGGCGTTTTAGTTTTTTAGATTCACTTGGTAATTCAGATTTGTGACCGACACCAGTTAGACTTTTCTTTAATGGATCAACGGATTCAACAGGTTTATACAAATCTGCAGTTGTGTCTTCAGGGGCTAAGACAAAAGTGTAGATTCCAACTGAAAGTAATACAATAACTAAGAAACCAACGACAATTATGATTAAGTTTTCTTCAACAACAGGTGGTAACTCAGGAATAGTAAATCCTCCGGAATCACTACTATCTGCTTTTTGGGTCTGTAAAGTTATTTGTAGAACGTCATCCCAAACAATATCTCCACTATTGTTTTTCATTGTTACAGCAAAATCAATAGTTCCATCGTAGTCTTTGAAGCGTTCATCGTTGCCTCTAAACTTTGAAAGATATTCATCATATCCAGGATCTTCACATGTATCACATAAGGCCTGATACTCAGGGTAACCTATCAAAGAATCTCTTCTATCTTCATCGTTCCTAAAGTGTACATTTATGATAATTGATTCAACGTATTTATCACTTGTATCTGTTCTTAGGTCTCCCTTTAATCGTACATATAAATTAAGAGTTGTACCTTCTTGAAATATAATTTCATCTTCACTAACTAGCAAATCGTCAGAGTTATTTATCGATAATTCAACTAGTCCTGCACTAGAATAAGGCAGTAAAGAAATAGCCATCACAAATGCTAGAAAAGCGTGAATTCCCCAGTTATTGTTTAGCGACATTATCTTACAACCTTAGAATCCAATTTAAAACTTCCTATTTATTATATTGCGAAATGTTACTAAATCTATTAATTGGTGTCCTTTTAACCAAAAGATGTCAAGCGAAAAAAATGATAAAAAAAGGCTAGGAAAAGGAACGAAATCAGTTCATTCAGGTACATCTCCTAGTGAAAATTCATTAAACACTCCAGTTTATCAAACATCTACCTTCTACCTTGACGATAAAGGATACAAAATGTGGATGGCAGGAGAGCCACGTGCGCCAGTTTATTCAGGTAGATACTACAATCCTACAAATCGGGCAGTGGAAAGGAAGATAGCAGATCTTGAAGGCGCTGAAGATGCATTGGTTTTTTCATCAGGAATGGCAGCAATTTGTACTACATTACTTAATTTTCTTGGCCAAGGAGATAGAATTGTAACCACTCGAAAT
>PBPR01000056.1 GCA_002724775.1 Methanobacteriota archaeon | reverse complement strand
GAAATGGCACTCAAAAATAGGACTGAAGTGATAGAAATCTCTTCCCACCACCATGGAGGAGAGATGCTCATTGGTCTAGGCGGGGTTGCAGTAGTTCTCAGATATAAATTGACATAAATTCTTTTAGAGGGGAGGTTGTAAGGATAACATGATGCCAGGCATGGGGCGAATGAACCCTCGTATGATGAAAAAACTGCAAAAGCAATTACAAAGTGCTACTGAAGAAATCGATGCCACAGAAGTAATTATTAGGACTAAAGACAAAGAATACTATTTTTCAAATCCTTCAGTGAGTGCTATGAACATGATGGGGCAACAGTCCTACCAAATCGTAGGCGAACCTGAAGAAAGAGCACTAGGCAGTAGTGAGGAAACTACAAATATNCCTCAAGAGGACATAGATTTAGTAGCTTCGCAAGCCGGAGTTTCCCNAGACAAAGCTAAAACNGCTTTAGANGAATGNAACGGNGAGCCTGCTGAAGCTATAATTAAATTGATGAGTGAATAAATATGNATTTTGCNGAAACTGAAGACCAANAAATGATTCGTGAGATGGTACGNGAGTTTGCTGAAACTGTTGCTGGACCNACTTGTGAAAANAGAGACAAAGAGCAAATAGCTCCGATTNAGGAATTNAAAAAATTTGCNGANCTAGGCTTTGCNGGAATGACNATACCTGANCAATACGGAGGGCAAAAATTAGATGATATTTCAGAGGCAATTGTCATTGAAGAATTATCAAGAGTTGACCCTTCATTGGGAGTTATGGTGGCTGTTCACGTTGGACTTTGTTCTATGACAATTGCTCTGAGCGGAAATGAAACTCAAAAAGAAAAATACTTNCCNAAGCTCGCTTCCGGAGAATTTTTAGGTGCTTATTCCTTGAGTGAGGCTGGATCTGGCACTGATGCTGCTGCAATGGTAGCAAAAGCAACTGACGACGGTGATTNTTATACACTAAATGGAGAAAAAATGTGGGTCACTAATGGCACAACTGCAGATCTCTTTGTTCTTTTTGCTAAAGTTACTGATCACCCAGACTACGGGAAGAAAAGTCATGGTGGAGTTACTTGCTTCATAATCGAGAAAGNATTTGAAGGATTTGAAATTGGAAAGAAGGAAGATAAACTGGGAATTCGTTCAAGTGATACTTGTACCTTAATTCTTAATAATTGTAAAGTACCTAAAGAAAATGTTCTTGGTGAAGTAGGCAAAGGATTCCCAATTGCAATGAACGCACTTGACAATTCAAGAATAGGTATCGCTGCACAAGGGCTAGGAATTGCACAAGGTGCTTACGAAACTGCACTGAAATACTCAAAAGAAAGAGAGACTTTTGGAAAACCTATAGCTGCCCATCAGTCAATTAGTAATTATTTAGCTGATATGACATTGAAGATTGATGCTGCAAGATTGCAAGTTTACAAGGCAGCTTGGGCAAAGCAAGAGCATTANGAAAATAAATCTAAACGACATACCCTAGAGGCTTCAATTGCAAAGNTAAGCGCTGGAGATACTGCAATGTGGGTTTCTGAAAGGGCTGTGCAAGTTCTAGGTGGATATGGTTACACTAAAGATTTTCCCGCTGAAAGATTTTTTAGAGATGCAAAGATAACACANATTTACGAAGGTACACAGGAAGTTCAAAGACTAGTAATCGCTCGAGAAATTGGAAAGTAATAGCAAAAACTTTATGACTGTGTTTGTAAACTACCTCTAAGACTATTTAGTCATATCACAATTAACGGTGTAAACAATGCGTATAGGAATACCAAAAGAAAAGAATGAAAAAGAGACTCGTGTAGCTATAGTTCCAGTTTCAGTACCTAAACTATCAAAGCTTGGATTTGAGGTTATAATTGAGAAAAATGCAGGTAAAAAATCAGGATATTCAAACGCAGAGTATGAAGAAAAGGGTGCCAAAATATCATCGATAGATGACGTTATGAAATCTGAATTGATTGCCTCTATAGATGTCCCTGATTTCAGTAGTATGAAGAAAGGGCAAATGCTTGCGTGTGTGGCAGATCCATTCAGGAATTTGGAGCAAACGAAAAAAATCATTGACGCTGGAATTACATTATTGTCTTTGGAAGTAATCCCCCGAAGGTTATCAAAAGGTCAATCCATGGATGTTAACTCTAGCCAAGATAATTTATCTGGTTACAAGGCTGCATTACTGGGATCGCAGAACATTGCTAAGATGGTTCCTATGATGATGACCTCTGCAGGAACTGTAAGGCCTGCTAAATTCGTAATTCAGGGAGCTGCTGTAGCTGGACTCCAAGCTATTGCAACGGCTAAGAGACTCGGTGGAGCTATACAAGCTATAGACGTTAGATTAGCTGCAAAACAAGATACAGAAAGCTTAGGTGCAAAATTTATAGATGTTCCAGGATGGAAAGATGCTGAAAGTTCTAGTGGCCATGCATCACTATTTACTGATACTGATTTACAAAACGCCTTTGATAATGCATTAATGGATGCTGTTAGAGATGCTGATGTAGTGATTACTACTGCTAGATTATTTGGAGCTAATGCACCCAAGCTATTCTTCGGAAAAGAAAATAATGAGAAAATGACTCAAGAAATGAAAGAAGGATCTGTAATTGTTGATATGAATACAGACACTGGCGGCAATATTAAGGGAAGTAAAGAAGGTGAAATCATCGAAAAGGATGGAGTAACCATAGTAGGAATTCCCATGCTATGTAGAACAATCCCAAATACAGCATCAATGCTTTATTCAAATAACGTTACAAATTTTGTAACTGTACTTATTAACGAAGGAAAACTTGGTATAAATCAAGATGAAGAAGTTTTAACCGGTGATGAGGGCGGAATTTCTGCCGGATATGGTGGAATTTTAATTTCAATGGATGGTAAAATACACGAAAATCATACTAAATTAATGGAGGTAATGAAGTAATGGAATTAATCACTCTAATTGGTGCTGTAACCGTTTTCATATTGGCTATTTTTTTAGGCTTTGAACTAATCACAAAAGTTCCTCCTACTCTTCATACTCCCCTTATGTCTGGTGCTAACGCTATATCTGGAATTACAATAGTAGGTGCATTAATTTTCTCAAACACCGACTTCAACGGAGGAGACCCTGGTTTTGCAGCTTGGCTTGCATTTTTCGCCCTAATATTAGCTACAATTAATGTAGTTGGAGGATTTGCTGTAACAAATAGAATGTTGAATATGATTGCAGGAAAAAGGGGAGGTAAATAATGGACGAAGCTGTATGGGATATTGGATACTTGTTCGCTTCAATATTATTTATTTTAGGATTAAAGAAACTAGGACATCCTCGTACTGCTCCAACAGGAAACTTATATGGCTCGATGGGTATGCTCGTTGCTGTAATTGTTACAATTGCTCAAATGGATTTTGGTGAAATAAATAATTTCATTCTGATTGGAGCTGGATTGGCTATTGGTGCCTCTATTGGATACTTAATGGCTGTAAGAGTACAGATGACTGGGATGCCCGAAATGGTTGCACTCTTCAATGGCTTCGGAGGTGCTGCTAGCGCTCTCGTGGCTGCCTCTGAAGTATTCAGAAGAATTAACGAAAACGACCTTCCAAGTGGGTTAGAATTACATGTTGCATGGACTGCAATTGGGCTTTCTGCGTTAGTCGGCTGGGTTACTCTCAGTGGAAGTTTATTAGCCATGATGAAGTTGAAAGGAGGAATTGAATTATTTGGTACCTGGTATAGAACTCCAACCTGGGGGCCAGAATGGTTGAATTATGTAAAAGGACTTTTACTAATTTCAATAGTAGGGTTGCTTTACATGACAATCGAAGAACCTGGGAATCAAGATTATGTCGTAGCAATCATTGTATTATCTTCCATTCTCGGAATATTGTTTGTTCTCCCTATCGGGGGAGCTGATATGCCTGTAGTTGTAAGTCTTCTAAATTCCCTCTCGGGTATTGCAGCAGCATTTACTGGCTTCATAATCGGAAATAATGTATTAATCATTGCAGGATCAATGGTAGGTGCAGCTGGCTTAATCCTAACAAACATAATGTGTAAGGCAATGAACCGAGAATTAATTGATGTACTGTTCAAATCTTTTGGCGGGTCTGACAAAGAGCAGGTAACAAGAACTAAAGTAGGCTCTGACCCTGAAGAGGTAGCCATGGTTTGTGATGGCATATCAAAATGTGTTATAATTCCAGGATACGGAATGGCAGTATCACAATGTCAACATCAAGTTAGAGAATTTGCTGAAATCTTAGAGGCAAATGGCTGCGAAGTGAAATATGGAATACATCCAGTAGCTGGTAGAATGCCTGGTCACATGAATGTATTNCTCGCAGAGGCTAGTGTTCCTTATGAAAAGCTAATCGAAATGGACGACATTAACTCGGAAATGGGAGAATGTGATGTTGCTTTAGTTGTTGGGGCAAATGATACTGTTAACCCAGCAGCAAGAAGTGGAGAAGGGCCTCTCGCTGGAATGCCAATTATAGACGCCGATAAAGCTGGTGTAGTAGTAATTGTAAAACGATCTTTATCTGTTGGATACGCAGGAGTAGACAACGATTTATTCTATGAAGATAAAACTATGATGCTATTTGGTGANGGAAAGCAAATGATGACTGAATTAGTTTCATCAATGAAAGATCTTTAGAAACGTTGTTGCCCTTCTAATCTATTCGCCTTTTCTGAATCTTCTACTAAATTGGTGATATTATCTATTTTATCAAGAGGCTTCTGAAGTTGATTGGTTCGAGTTGTGACTAAATTGCTAAATTCTCTTTTGGCATCATCAATTCTTCTACCCATTTTATCCATTGCTTCGACATATTTTGACCATTGAAGTCTAAATGCATTTAGTAAATTCATAACTTCAGTAGCCTTCTCCTCCATTGCAAAATTACGAGTGGCCTGATGAATTAGAGAAAGAATTGCATAGAGCGTTAATGGTGAGCAAAGTAGAACTTTATTTTCAAGAGCAAAATCAATTACTGCACTATCTTCTTTATTTATAAATGAATAAATTGACTCATTAGGAACGAGCATTAGAACATAATCAAGCGTCCCAGAAGATGGATCGATATAGCTTCGCTTAGTAATATCTCTTACATGTTTCTTAACATCTTTCAAAAATGCTGCCTTCTCTGAACTACGAATATGTTCATCATCAGAATCTATATACCTCTCGTAATGGGCAAGAGGAAATTTAACGTCCATATTGATTACTTTTTCTTTGGGAAGAATAAAAGTAAAATCTGGACGTTCACCAGATTCTACAACTCCTTGNTTTGTATAATTCACACCTTCCATGAGGCCAATCACATTGAGGATATCCTCTACAATACGCTCACCCCACTGACCTCTTTTCTGAGAGGATGANAGAATTTCNCTCAACTTAATTGTTGTTTCCGTTAAATCTTTAGTTTGNCTATTGGTTGATTCTAAATTTTCATTTAACTTAATNGATGCATCTTCAATNGATTTGAGTCTTTTTGACATTTCATTTAGATTTTCATCAATTAATTTCTTTTTAGTTTCTAAATTTTTATCTGATTCCTTNCTGAGTCCTTGAAACTTGTCATTCGCTAATTTGAAAAATTCTTCAGTATTAGATCTGTTGACGTCAAGAGCNAAAGCCTTGAAAGTATTTTCCATCTCTTTCTTGATAGAATCAATGTCCTNATCGTTCGTAGAGCTATTTTGGCTTGCTAAAAAATAACCTATTCCAATGCCAATCACCAAACTCAAAATAATGTAAATTTCAATCATTGCAATATACTTAATGAAACCTGATATTAATCATTTCACAACACAAGTTATCTAAAAGTACTTCTTTGACCATTCTTGAGAGTCGTACTAGTCGAGCCACAACANCCAGGAAATATAGGCGCAGTTGCAAGAGCTATGGCTAATTTCGGGTTGAAAGATTTAGCTATGGTAAAAGGATGCGGTTTAGCTGATGAAAGCTACGCAAGATCTAAGTCCGGAAGGCCTATTCTTGAGAATTCGAAACAATTTGAGACAATTGAGGAAGCTATTGCTGAATGTGACATTACTATTGGTACTAGTGGAATCAGACCCGAGGGAGACAAGAGATGGTTTAGAGCACCTCAAGATGTTAAAAAAATAAACGAAATTATCACTGAAAGAGAAAACCCTGCCTTACTTTTTGGTAGAGAAAATCATGGCCTCTACAGAGAAGAGCTAGCTCTTTGTGAAGCTACAATAACAATTCCTACTAACTCTGAGTATCCAATTCTAAATTTATCCCACGCAGTTGCAATTGTTCTTTATGAAATTAAAAGAAGTGAAAAAATAAAACGTTTAAAGAAGCAAAAATCTGTTTCCCAGGAAGAATTTGAGAGATTGGTAGACAGGATAATGGAGTTACTAGAGAACAGCAGTTATCCAGAGAGANGACTAGATCGCTCAAAGACAACGCTACGAAGACTTGTCTCTCGTGGAAATCCAAACATTGGAGAATATGAAAACTTAATGGGTATATTTAAAGCGATTAAAGAGGGAAAAAGATGACTTATGTCATGATCACAGGCCCAATGGGTGCAGGTAAATCTACATTTATGAGAAGTTTACCAAAACCTTGGAATGACTTTATAATTCCTGAAAACGTACCTGATATGCTACTAGATTATGCATGTAGCCTGAAAAATCTGATGTTTTACGAAATAGATGCTCCAACCGCTACTGGTAAGGNTTGGATTAACTGGCTTAAGGTTGCTGACATACAAGTTGTCATTGCTAATGGTAAGGAAAAACCTGATACTAACTTCATTGAATTATGGGATTATTTAGAAAAGAATACACCAAATATAAAAAAAATAATTATACTAAATCGAACTAAAAATATAAGTGAACAATGGAGCGCTTATAACGATAATGAAATTTTCTGTATAGGTATTGGGAAAATTATTAACGAGGAAACTGCATTAGCATCAAAAAATGATATTAGGGCAGTCTTAGATTATATCAATAGCAACTATGAATAGGGAAAAGAAAAAAGAAAGTCTGGTATTTTTACTACAAACTGCAAACAAGATTTTTGGAGAGAAAAAATTATTGGAAATGCTTGTCGCGGAAGGTGCGCCTAAGAACAAAGACCTTACTCAGATAGTTGAAGATGAAAAGTTAAGATTTTTACATTTGACAATGGCACTAAAAAACTCTGAAATTTTTCTTGACCATTTACATACTCGACTAAGCGAAATGAGCGCTATCGCTAAGATAATTGAAGTAGGTAATNCGGATTTATTAGAAAAGTGGTTGAGCGATGACTGTAAGCCATGTTTNATTGANCATGTTGTTGAAGGATATGATGAAATTTACAAAATATTAATCGAACTTGACGATCGATTATTATGGCACGGATGGCCATTGATAGGAAAGCTCCACGACCCTATAGAATAAAGAGAAAGAGAATTAATACCTATTTCGTTAGTGGTCTGAGTAACAATGAGCAAAATGCACGTTTATCGTTTNGGTCCAGGCATGACCGATGGCAAAGCCGACATGAAAAATCTATTAGGTGGAAAGGGCGCAAATTTAGCTGAAATGGCGCTACTGAAAATACCTGTACCTCCAGGATGTACAATCACTACTGAAGTATGTACCTTCTACAATGAAAATAAACAAAGTTATCCAAGCGAACTGGATGGACAATTGAAAAATGCCTTGAAGGATGTCGAAAATAGNGTTGGGGCTGTTTTCGGAGACTCGAGCAATCCTCTGTTATTATCTGTGAGATCTGGAGCTAGAACTTCAATGCCTGGAATGATGGAAACTGTTCTCAATGTAGGCTTAAATGATTCCACTAGAGAAGGGCTAATTGCTCAAAGTGGAGACCCTAGATTTGTTTATGATGCNCAGAGAAGANTAATCCAGATGTACTCTGATGTTGTAATGGAAAAGGCTTCAGGGATAGAGCCTGAAGAAGGGATGGGAATTCGTAACCAGTTAGAACATGAATTAGAAAATATGAAGGAACAAAATGGAGTAACTGAAGATACTGACCTAACAGCTGAAAACTTAAAAGATTTAGTTGACATTTACAAAGGAAAGGTCTTGGAAGTACTCAAAAAGCCGTTCCCCGAAGATCCTTGGGAACAATTATGGGGGGCCGTTTCGGCTGTTTTCTATTCATGGGATGGGAAAAGAGCAAAAGCTTACAGAAAAATTGAAAATATTCCTGAGGAATGGGGAACTGCCGTAAATGTTCAAGCAATGGTATACGGAAATCTTGGTGAAGACAGTGCTACAGGCGTGGCATTCACTAGAAANCCTGCTACTGGTGAGAATAATTTTTACGGAGAATGGTTACCAAAGGCCCAGGGAGAGGATGTTGTCGCAGGTATTAGAACNCCNAATCCTCTGAATGAAGTATGCAGAACNGAACACAGTGGAGATTTACCAAGCCTAGAACAATCTGTACCTCATCTGTATGATGAATTGAACACAATTCGACTAAATCTTGAGGACCATTACAATGACATGATGGATATCGAATTTACTATTCAATCAGGTAAATTATGGATGCTACAATGTAGAATAGGAAAGAGAAATGGACCTGCTGCAATTCGTATGGCTTCTGAGATGGTAAAAGANAATAGAATCGATGAAAAGACTGCTATTACGAGAGTTACACCTTCGCAACTTGATGAATTATTGCACCCTATAGTCAATCCAGACGTCGAAAAAAATACTGATCTTCTAGCTAAAGGCTTGCCTGCAGGGCCTGGTGGCGCAACTGGAAAAGCCGTCTTTACTGCGCAAGACGCAGTCGATTGGGCTGCAAAAGGTGAAAAAGTTGTATTAGTNAGAGANGAGACAAATCCNGAGGATGTCGAGGGAATGAGAGCTTCTGTAGCNATTTTAACTTCAAGAGGAGGTATGACTTCCCACGCNGCTCTAGTNGCTAGAGGTTGGGGAATGTGCTGTGTTGTNGGTGCTGGCGAAATGAAAGTTGANTCTATTAAAAAGAAATTCACCGTCGGAAATGTCACAATTAGTGATGGAGATGAAATAACTCTTAATGGAACCGCAGGAAAAGTGTACAAAGGTGACCTCCCAT